>DASZLB010000053.1:0-7694 GCA_035552575.1 Solirubrobacteraceae bacterium
TCGGGTCAGGCATGGAGAGTGGACGAGGGTGTTGCTCGAGCCGAACGAAACCCAAGGCAGGGAAGGCATGACAAGGCACCAGCGGATCACCTCGATACTCGTATTCGCAGCGCTCGTGGCGGCTGCGATACCCGGCACGGCCGTCGCGGGCTCGTTGCTGAGCGGGTACGGAGGTCCGGGCGAGGGCAATCAGGCGATCCTTGGATCGGCGCTGCTCAACGCGCCGAAGGGCGGCGGCGGGGCGAGCGGCGGCGGCGCCGGCATCAGCCAGTCCTCGAGCGCACAGTCCGGCGAAGCGGCGCAGCCGCAGAGCGCGCAAGGCTCGAGCGCCGGCCGCAAAGGCCCCGCGAGACACGCACGCGCGGGCACGCGAGCGACGAAGACGGCGAGTCGCGGCGCGACATCGCAGGCCGCGCAGCAGTCCGCGGTGATCTATCCGGCTGCCTCGCGCGAAGAAACGCCGGGCGGCTCGCGACCGCTCGGACTTTCGGGCAGCGACCTCGTGTACATAATCCTCGGGCTCGGGGTACTGGCCGTGACGGGCTTTCTGACGACTCGCCTGGGACGGACCGCGAGGACGCGTGCGCCGGACGGGACTCGCAGCTAAAGGGATGCGGCGCAGGTTCCGAGTAAGCAGGTAAGGACAAGGACGCCACCGGCACATGGACCCCACGCACATCAGCCAGCAGACCACGACGACGCTTCCGCTTCAAGGCGAGCTGTCGCGTGACGCCCCGGTGCCGAGGGCGCTGCGGGACGGAAACTTCAGCGGCACGCTGCAGTGGATGCTCGAGGGTCCCGGCTGGGGCCTGTTGCGTCCGACGGTCGACTTCCTGCTGCTGGCGCTGGCCGTCGTGCTTGCGCTCGGGGGCGTCAGCGAGACGCTGCACCCGTCGGCGCTGCGTGCTCCGATCCTCGCGCTGCCGTTCCTCGTGATGCTGCTGCTGTACCTGCGCGGGCTGTACCGCTCGCGGCTGCGCGTGCTGATCCTCGACGGGCTCGTGCCCGTGATCAGCGCCGTCTCGGTCGCGGCGATGGCGGTCGCGATGCTTGGCCTGTTCGCGAACGGGAAGATGCCGCAGGGGACGTGGGTGCGCGCATGGCTGTTCGGACTCGTCGCGGTCGGTGCCGGGCGCGTCGGGCTGTCGGTCGCGCAGCGCTGGGCGCGCTCGCGCCGGCTGGTCGGCAAGCCGGTGCTGATCATGGGCGCCGGCGTCGTCGGCGCGCAGATCGCGCGACGTCTGGAGAACCACCCCGAGTACGGGCTGATCCCGATCGGCTTCGTCGACGAGGAGCCGCGCTCGATCGCCGAGGTCGGCGGCCGCGACGTGCCGGTGCTCGGCACCGTCGACGATCTCGACGAGACGGTCCTCAACACGGGCGTGCGCAACTTGATCGTGGCGTTCTCCTCGATGACGGACGCGCGGATCAGCCGCTTGATCCAGCAGTGCCAGGAACTCGGCATGGAGGTCTCGGTGGTGCCGCGCATGTTCGACACGATCAACCAGCGCGTCGGCTACGACACCGTCGGCGGGCTGCCGCTGATGTCGTTCACGAGCATCGACCCGCGCGGGTTCCAGTTCGCGATCAAATATGCGTTCGACCGCGTCTTCGCGTTCATCCTGATCGTGCTGCTCTCGCCGCTGCTGCTGTCGATCGCGCTCGCGGTGCGGCTCAGCTCGCCGGGTCCGATCCTGTTCAGCCAGCGCCGCGTCGGCCGTGACGGCAAGCCCTTCAACGTCTTCAAATTCCGCTCGATGACGATGCAGTCCGACACTCCTGCGAGCGAGGAGGCAGACGATAAAGCGCTCGAGTTCCTGCTCGGCGGCGACACGGCACCGGGCGGCGTCGAGGGCGCAGACCGCCGTACTCCGGTGGGGGCGTTCCTGCGACGCACCTCGCTGGACGAGCTGCCGCAGCTGTTGAACGTGCTGTTCGGCGAGATGAGCATGATCGGCCCGCGCCCGGAGCGCCCGGAGTTCGTGAAACTGTTCCGCCAGGACATCGTCCGCTACGGCGACCGCCACCGCGTCAAGTCGGGCATCACCGGCTGGGCGCAGGTGCACGGCCTGCGTGGGCAGACCTCGCTGGCGGAGCGCGTCGAGTGGGACAACTACTACATCGCCCACTGGTCGCTCGGCCTCGACGCGAAGATCCTGATGCTGACGATCGTCGCGCTGTTCCGCCACGCCGAATAGCCGGCGCGGAGCTCAGATCGTCTTCTGCGCGGCCTTCGCGAGGCCGGTCCAGAACTGCGACACGCGGACGGTCAGCCCATGGCTGCCGAGCACGCGAGGCAGCGCGATCGAGAAGCGGTTGAAGCGGTCGAGTTCGAACGTCGCGCGGTAGCGCAGGAGCTTGCCCTGGAAGGCTTCGAGGCGCATGAAGTCGCCGACGGGAGCTTCGCCGCCGACAACGACGCGCCCGCCGCGGCTGCGCAGCGACAGCTTGACCGGGCTCGGGCTGCCGAAGGGCGAGACGAGCACGTGCGAGAGCGCCGAGAAGGCCGGCTTGTGCGCTCCGCGGGCAGTGACCGAGCCGAATTCTTCCAGCGGCGAGTCCTGCAGCTTGTAGACGACCTCCGAGGCGACGTACGAAGTACGTGCGAGCGCGCGGAACGTGTTCGTCAAGTTCTTCGCCTGCACGGCCTGTGTCACGCACCCCTGCTCCTGCTGGATCTTGTGCCTAGGCCAGCAGCTCGTCCAGCCGAACTCGTTGAGCCACAGCGGCGTGTGGTCGCCATTGGCGAGCTGGACTCCGTGCGTAGCACGCAGGGCGCCGAGCGTGAGCGTGTAGAAGTGCACCGAGAGCCCGTCGTAGTAGCCCTTGATCCCGGCCGCGTAGAGCGCTTTGAGGAAGATCCCGTTGGAGCCGACGATCGACCCGCCTAGCACGGGCATCTGCGGGTTGGCGAGCTTGACCGCCGGATAGGCGCCGCGCAGCAGCGCGGCGTAGTGCTCGGCCTTGTTCGGACCGCCGAAGTAGAATTCGTTGGCCTGGTCGGGCTCGTTCCAGACTTCGATCGCGGCGAGCTCGGCGGCATAGCGCTGCGCGAGGAACGCAACGAACCGCCCGTAGTCGGAAGGGTCGCTCGGGGGATAGGTGTTGGCGGCGGTGTGTGTCTTCGGCGAGCACTGCGAGAGCAGCGAAGGCGGTGCCGAGGAGGCCCAGCAGGGGCTGGAATCGACGTTCGCGATGACGTGGATGCCGGCCGCCTGCGCGTCGCTCATCAGCCGGTCGGTGAACGCCTCCGCGGCAGCGTCGATGCGGCCCTGCTCGGGTTCGAAGACGGCCCATGGCAACTCGGTGCGGACGACCCTCGCGTGAAGCTGGCGCGCGAAGGAGATCGCCCTGTCGGCTTCGCCGGAGGTCGAGCCGCGACCGAGGTCGACGATGTTGACCCCGCCCAGGGGCGTGTTCGCGGAGGCGTGCGCGCTGCCGGCGGCGGTGACGTCCGCCGGCCCGGCGAGCAACGCGAGCGATGCGGTCGCCGTCGTGGCGAGGAGCGCGAGCATCTGCGCCAAGGGCATCCTGCGCTTGCTCGTCGTCATGCCCACAAGATAGTCGGACACAACCCGGAGCCTCGCCGGTAGCAGCGCGGAGGACCCGCCGCTACGCTGTCGCAGAGATGTCGCCGACGTGGATCTGGATGCAGGCGGCGATCGTGATCTTCGTCGTGATCGGGATGATCATCGCGATCACGAAGCTCGCCTGAGCGACGCTCAGTCGCGTTTGCGCCACAGGCGGCCCGCGCGAGCGGCGAAGCCGCCGCCGGCGCGCGCAGGGCGCGGCGGAAGCTCACGGTCGGCGAGGATCGCCGCGGGAACGTCATGCGTCAGCCACTCGGTCAGCGGGGCGAAGCCGGCGTCGGCGATCTCGGCGGCCATCCCGGGCGGGCGCCGCACGTCGTCGTGCGCATCGGAGGTCACGTTGTGGACGAGGCCCTGCTTGAGCATGCCGAGCGCGAAGCGCCGTGGCTTGGTGCCGAAGCGCCCGACGAGCGAGCTCGCGGTGATCGACGTGCAGACGCCGCCGCGAACGAGCGCGTGCAGCGTCCGCGGGTCGCGCTGAAACGCCTCGCAGCGCTCGGGGTGTGCCAGCAGCAGCCGGTGCCCGCGATCCTGCAGCTCGGCCGCGATCTCCTCGAGTCCGGTGACGACCGCCGCGAAAGGAGGCTCGAGCAGCAGCCAGCTCCCGCCGCCGAGGCCGAGGCGGTCGAGCTCGGCCGGCTCGAGCTCGCCGATCTGCGTCGCCGCGAGCTCGGCTCCGGCGCGGACCTCGAGCGCGATCGACTCGGCGGCGAGCTGGGCGTTGAGATCCTCGACGAGGCGCGCGATCGTCGTGGCATCGTTCCGGTAGCGCGCGCTCACGTGCGGTGTCGCCACGAGCGTCTCGATGCCTGCCGCGCTCGCGGCGCGAGCAAGCGCCAGCGAGCCGTCGATCGACGGCGGTCCGTCGTCGATGCCGGGGAGCACGTGGCAGTGCAGATCGATCACGTCGCGGAACACTACGCCGCTGCAGATCGTTCGCATCCGGTCGTAGATCGGCGCCCGCGCGACGCGCCGTCTGCGGCCCGTCTGCGCGCGCCGGGCGCGGTTATGATTCACACCCGCTGACCGTGACGGCTCAGCTCCGGCGAGAAGGAGGATCATGTTCAAGTCGATCGTGGTGGGGACGGACGGATCGGACACGGCCAACCAGGCGGTGCGCCAGGCGGTCGAGCTGGCCCTTGCGGTCGGCGCTTCGATCGACCTCGTCAGCGCCTATGCGCCGGTGCCGGCGCAGCGTCTGAGCGAGGAACGCCGCCAAGCGCCGGAGGACCTGCAGTGGGCGATCACGCCGCGCGAGGACGTCGACGCGACGCTTGCGGCGGCTGCGGAGATCGCGCAGCAGGCAGGGGTCGGCGTCGAGGTCTTCCCGCGCCAAGGCGATCCGGCCGACGCGATCCTCGATGTTGCCGAGGAGCGCGACGCGGACCTGATCATCGTCGGCAACAAGGGGATGACCGGCGCGAAGCGCTTCCTGCTCGGCTCGGTGCCGAACAAGGTCTCCCATCACGCGCCGTGCTCGGTGCTGATCATCCGCACCGTCTGAGCCGGCTGCGAGCGCGGGCTCGCTAGATCAGGTCGCGACGCGCGAACGTCAGCTTCACGGCGGAGCGGCAGGCGACTGCGTCATAGCCCTGCTCGCGGAGGTTCTCGATCAGCCCGAGCGCGGCTTTGACCGAGTCGGTGTGGTGCAGCTGCGTCGCGAAGACCTTCACGCCGAGCGCCTTGAGGTCGAGCGTCGGGAGCACCTCGTACTCGCTGCCCTCGATGTCGAGCTTGAACAGGTCGATCTTCTCGTCGCCGAGCTCGGCCATCAGCGACGGCAGCGTGCGGCCGGGAAGCTCGATGAAGTCGTCGGAGTCATACAGCTGCGCGGCCGAGACGGACTGGCTGCTCGGGTCGTGCGTGACCTGCATGCGGATCGGGCCGTCCTGCAGCGCGACGGCAGCGTGCACGGCCGTGAAGCCGGGTTGTCCGTTGGCCTCCGTCCGCGCGCGCTCGACATAGCTCTCGACGGCATCGATCGAGCGAACGGTCGCGCCGTGGTCGCGGATCAGCTCGAGGTCGAAGCTGACATCTCCGCCGGCGCCGACGAGGTAGCACGTCCAGCCGGGTTCGATCAGCTTCGCCGGGATCATCCAGCCGCCGTAGTCGCTGCCCATGTGGACGATGCCCGGGATCTCGCGGATCGGCGTGCGCGGCACGCGGTACTCGAACCAGCGACGCCGCGCGCCGCTGCGCACCTTCGCGGGACGAAGTCTCTTCAGCTTGGAAGTCGGGGCGGCGGCGGGCATGGCTACACGATCCTCTTCGTCCTGTCGAGCGGAACCTTTAGCCGTAGGCGCAGACGTTCAGTCTGCGGGCTCGGCGCCGCGGCGTGCCCTGACCAGTGTGGCGATGGGCTCCGTAAGAGGAGCCGGCAACGCTTCGACGGCCTGCTTGGAGCGGTAGCGCAGCACGCGCGGCAAGAGCTCTGCGCGTGTGCGCGGCAGGCGGCGGTTGCGCACGACGAGACCGCCCCACGCGAGCGGGTCGTTGCCGTCGGCGAAGCGCTGCTTGTACGGATGCATGCCGGCACCGAGGTCGAGGCTATGCTCGCCGCGCGCGATCCCGTCCTCGAGCGCCGCGAGGATCGTCAGCATCGTCGGCTTCAGGTCGGCGTGCTGCTCCATCCAGCCGCCGTTCCAGTACTTGATCTGACCGCCGGCGGCATGGAACAGCTGCACCGAGATCGGCTCGCCGTCGATCTCCGCGATCCACAGGCGCAGGCGGTCGGGGCCGAGCGTGTGCGCAGCCGCGAGCAGCAGCCCGCTCATCCCGGCCCGCGCGAGCCCAGAGGGCGCGCGTCCCTCCCAGCGGGCCAGATGCAGCCGCAGGAGCGCGTCGAGCGCGCCCTCGAGCTCGCCGGGCTCGAGGACCTGGCGCACCTGCCCGCCGCGCTGCTCGAGGCGTCGACGCATACGCCGCATCTGGCTGCGGAAGTTGCTCGAGCGCCCGGCGAGCCAAGCATCCGGCGGCCCGGCGGGGAGTGCAACCGACGGCGCCGGCAGCACCGAGTTGCGATAGCGCGACAGCAGCAGGCCGCCGCCGGCGAGCCGCTTCGTCCATTGCGAGCGCGCAGGGACGGCCTCGAACGCGATCAGGTCCGGCCGCGGGCGCAGCTCGCGGATCGCTCCCAGCAGCGCGTCGCGAACCTCGGGCTCGCGATCGGGCACGCAGAGGATGTCGACGCGATCGGAGTTCTCGGCGCCGAGGAAGCGAATGTCGGTCCGTCCGTGTTCGCCGCGGCCCGCGAACCACGGCGCGAGCGCGAGCAGCTCGCCGCGCTCGCGGATCGCGAGGACGCGCAGCTCGGCGCCGGCCGGCGCCATGTGCTCCCACCACGCGAGCATCCAGCCGGGGGCGCAGAGCGGCAGCGCTTGGCCGACGGCGAGCTCGTCCCAGGCGGGCGCGATCGCGCGCGCCGACTCGAGCGTGTCGAGCAGTTCGACTTCGAGAGCCGGCCGGACGGTGCTCATGCGACGTCTGCGCTCACGTTGCGACCGCGCCGGCGGGCACGGCCGCGGCGCTCCGCGTGACCTCGGCGAGCAGCTCCTCCCAGCTCGCCGTGTGCGGCGCGATCAGCTCGGCGAGCCGCTTCAGCGACTCGAAGCCGTCCTCGTGCTCCCACGAGGTGTGCAGGACGATCGGAACCCACGTGCCGGGCGCCAGCTCGATCATCCGCGCGGCTTCGGCGAAGACCGTCTTTGAGTCGGCGTAGAGCGGTGGGTAGCACGGCAGGTAGACCGCCCCGTCGCGCCACAGCGGCCCGCCATGAAAGCCCATCAGCGCGATGCTCTCGGGGCCGCCGCAGATGACGTCGAAGCGTTCGGCGAGCAGCGGGTACTGGTCCGCATCGAAGCGGTTGAACGGTGGCACGAAGACGCGCGTCTCACCGACGCCCGCGTCGAGCAGGCGGTCGCGGCCTTCGTCGAGCAGCGCCCGCAGCTCGGCCGGCGCCAGGCCGCACAGCTCCGAGCGCCTGCGCGGGTCCTCGAAACGCGTGCGGTGCGTATTGCCGTGCTGGGCGAACGTGACGCCGTCGCCGCACATTCGCTTGAACAGCGCGATCTCGCGACGATCGAACGGGCGATCGCCGCGGGCATT
>DASZLB010000054.1:0-14208 GCA_035552575.1 Solirubrobacteraceae bacterium
GCTCAGGAGGCGGCACCAGTCGATCCGCGCCCTGGGATCGACCTCTCAGACGCGTGGCGACGCTGCGAATGATGAGCACGACCACCAGCAGGAACGCGGCAGCGAAAAAGACATCGGCTACGACCCCCGCGTGCGTGATCAGCTCGAACAGCACGACCGCAGCACCCACCAGGACGAGCGCGATCGCCGTGCCCCATTTGAGGAGCGTTTCCAGATTCCCGATCCGCGACAGGTACCGATGGTCGAGAAGGCGTTGGAAACGTTCGAGCATCGACGGCCGATCGTAACCCGCGCGGCATTGCGGCGGCGAGAAAGACAGGGTTTGCGAGGACTACGCAGACAACCCGTCAAACTGAGACACCACCTTGGCTCTCCCACACTTCAGTTGGTAAAGTAAAGAGCGAAATGGCCGTCGATGACACATGCCCGGTCGGTCGCACCGCTGAGATCGTCTGCGGTAAGTGGACGCTCTTGCTCGTGCGCGAACTTGCCGACGGGCGCTCGCGCTTCTGCGAGCTCGAACGCTCGCTCGCTGGGATCAGCCCGCGCACGCTGTCGCTGCGTCTGCGCGCGCTCGAGGAGGAGGCGATCGTCGAGCGCCACACTTTTCCCGAGGTGCCGCCGCGCGTCGAGTACGCCCTGACGGAGAAGGGTCGTGCGCTGCTGCCGATCATCGAGGACATGCGCGAGTACGGCGAAGACTGGCTGTGTCGTCTCGACGACGCTCCGGCCGGCTCAGAGCAAAGCGCGCCCGACGCGCTCGCGCTCGCTTAGCGGCGAGCGCCCCCCGCGCACAGCGCGAGCCCGACATCGCACGCCTCACGCCGCCGGCGCGACGCCGACGCCACACGCCTGACGCGTCGGACGCGTCGGACGCGTTGCAACAGTCGCTGCGCCGAGCAGGAGCGCGTCGCACGAGCACGAAGTCAGCGAGCGATGCGTTCACGACAACTCGACGCGGCGCTGGGCGACTACTTTGCGGAGGCCGGCGCGTACTTGCGCGCTGAGCTCGCGGCCGGCGCGGAGGTCCCGTTCGAGCTCGGCACGCAGTCTGCGCGCCGCGGAGGCTCGGCGACGCTCTACTGCTATCGCGCGCTGACGGGCGAGTTCATCAGCGAGCGCGAGCCCGCGCTCAAACGCCTGCCCGGGCATGCCGAGACGGCGAAGCTGCTCGAGCACTTCGACGGCATCGACAGCTACCTTGCGAGCGTCGGCGGCGAGGCGGCGCGCGCGAAGGCGCGCTCGCGCGTGCGCGCCACGATCAAAGCGCTGCTCGAAGAAGTGTTCGACGAGCAGAGCGACTTCGAGCTTCGCGCCGAGCGCGTCGAGGCCGCGCTCGCGCGCCTGCACGACTCGACGTTCGCCAGTGCGAGCGAGCTCACGCTCGTCGCGAGCCTGCACGGCGTGACGATCGCCTCAGCCGAGCTGCCGCTGACGAAAGGTCTGCGGATCGTCCAGCGCGACGCGTCGCAGGAGCTGCCCGACGCCGGACCGTCGGCGCTCGAAAGCGAGCTGACGGAGAACCACCTGATCGTCGTCTACACGGCCGAGCCCGAGGATGCTCCCGAAGCGGCACTGCTCGAAGGCCGCGCGGTGCTCAAGGACCTGCTCTCCGCGCTGCGCCTGTTCGGCGACGGGCGCGTCAGCCTCGGCGCGCTCGCGTGGGCGCGGATCGGCAGCGGCAGCTGGACGCCGCTCGCGCTCGGCGCCGGTGGGCGCCCGCGCGGGATGCTCGTCGTGACCGCCGAGCAGGAGGACGAGCTGCGCGCTTTCTGCAACCTCGTCTCGCGTCGCGCGCCGCACGACAACGACCTCGCCTGGGCGCTGCGCCGCTTCGAGCTCGGCTGCGAGCGCGAGACGCCCTACGAGGGGCTGACCGACAACCTGCTCGCGCTGCGTGCGCTGCTCGAGCCCGAGGGTCCCGCGAGCGCCCGCCTTGCCGGACGGCTCGCCGCGATCTGCGCCACGGCCGAGGAGCGCCCCGAGCTGACCGAGCGAATGACGCGTGCGCTCGCGCTCGAGCGTTCGCTGATCGCCGGCACGGCGACGAAGAACGCCGCCAGCCAGGGTCTCGCGGACGAGGTCGCCAACCATCTGCGCTCGCTGCTGCGCGACGTGATCTGCGGCCACCTCGACCCGGACCTCGCCGTGATCGCCGACGAGCTGCTCGAACCCGACGAGCTGCTGCACTCAGACGACGACACCGACTTCGAGGACGCGTGGCCTGAGCATCCGGACGAGCACGCTGCCGCGGACCATCCCCACGAGCACGCTGCTGCGCCCGTGCCCGTGCGTGCGCCGGTCGTAGCGGCCGCGACGCCGGTCCTGCCCGAGGCCGCGGATCGTGTGGACGCGCTCGAGGACGCTGCGCTCGCGGACGGCGAGGTCGAGGACACCGAGCTCGACTACGCCGAGCCCGGCTACGAGGCGCCTGCGCCGGCCGGCGAGTATGCGGCCGCGCGCCTCGCGGCAGAGGAGGACTTCGACTCACCCGACTCCGACGAGGCCGAGCTGCTCGCGGCGACCGGCGTCGCCGAAGTGCCTCGCGCGCGAGCAGCCGAGCACGGATGGCTGGAGCGCGATTCGCCTGCGGACGAAGCCCGTGGCGACTCGCCGGAGCCCGACGAGCAGCTGCCGATCGACGGCGTCGTCTCGACGCTCAGCTGAGCACGCGCGCGCGCTGCGCGGGCGCGGCCGCCGCCGAGCGCCGAGGTCCGAACAGATGATCCGCCAGGCGCGTGAGGCCGGCCAAGTCGCTGATGTCCTCGTCGAGGTGCGGTATCAGGATCGGGTCCGGCTCGGAGAGCTCTCGCGAGAGTTGTTCGATCGTCGTGCGGTCGCGCTCGGCGAGGGTGTCGAAGTCGGCGAGGTTGCCGGCCATGCGCGCGGCGAGGCGCTCGCCGAGCTCCGGTGCGAGCAGCGCTTCGACATCCTCGACAGAGCTCTCGCCGAGGCACTCGAAGTTGACGCGGTTGACGATCAACCCGCCGAGCGCCATCCCGCTCTCGCCGAGTCGCTGGGCGAGGTATGGCGCCTCGCTCGCGGGCTCCGGTTCGGGTGAGGTGACGATCATGAACGTCGTCGAGGAGTCGCGCAGCAGCTTTGCGACGCCGCGCGTGCGCTGGCCGAAGCCGTCGAGGATGCCCGAGAGCGAACGGAAGAACGTCGACAGGTCGCTGAGCATGTCGACGCCAGTTACGCGCGCGAAGATCGCAAAGACGATCCCCGTCGAGCGTCCGAACACACGCGCCGCCAGTCCGCCGGGAGAGAGGAAGACGCGCAGCGCGCGTCCTTCGAGAAAGCCGAGCAGCCGGGTCGGTGTCTCGAGGAAGTCGACGGCGTTGCGCGAGGGTGGCGTGTCCAGCACGATCACGTCGAAGTCGTGTTCGTAGCGCAGCTCGTAGAGCTTTGCCGTCGCGCTCAGCTCCTGCGAGCCAGCGACTGCCGAGGAGAGCTCTCGATAGATCGGGTTCGCGAGGATCTCCTCGCGCTCGCGCTCATTCGGCGCCAGGCGCGTGACGATCTCGTCGAACGTCGCCTTGCTGTCGAGCATCATCGCCCACAGCTCGCCTTTGCACTCGACGCCTTGCTCGGCGAGCAGCTGGGAGTCGATCGCGCGCGGTTCGCCCGAGAGCTGCTCGAGACCGAGCGCCGAGGCCAGCCTCGCGGCCGGGTCGATCGTCACGACGCAGACCTTTTGCCCGCGCGCGGCGAGGCCGAGTGCGAGCGCCGCCGAGGTCGTCGTCTTGCCGACGCCGCCGGCGCCGAGGCAGATGCACACGCGCTTTCCGCGCAACCGATCGATCAGCGCCCGTTCGCGCCTGCGCTTGGCCATACGCCGATCGTAGTTGCCGTGCAGGAATCGCCTCGCCACATGCGAATAGTCACCCGACGGATTTCCTCAAGCATTCGAGCATCGGAGCTTCCCCCGTGGACGCCAAGGCAAAGGTCATCGCTTTCGCAAATCAGAAGGGCGGCGTGGCCAAGACGACGACAACGCTCAACCTCGCGGCCGCGTTCGCGGAGGAGGGGCACCGCGTGCTGTGTGTCGACATGGACCCGCAAGGCAACCTGACGATGTCCCAGGGCATCGACCCCGACACGCTCGACAAATCGATGTACGACGTGCTCGTGCACAAGGTCTCGATCCGCGAGGTGATCCGCAAGCGCGAGATCGACATCGCCTGCGCCTCGATCGACCTTGCCGGCGCCGAGATCGCGATGTCGACGATGATCGGCCGCGAGCGCTCGCTGCAGAAGGCGTTCGAACCGATCCTCGAGGACTACGACTTCATCTGCATCGACACGCCGCCGAGCCTCGGCCTGCTGACGATCAACGCGCTGACGGCCGCCGACAAGGTGATCGTCCCCGTGCAGTGCGAGTATTTGTCGATGCGCGGGCTGATCCAGTTGCAGAACACCCTCGCGATGATCCGGGAGAACCTCAACCCGGGCGTCGACATCGAGGGCATCCTGCCGACGCTGGTCGACTCCCGGACGATCCACGCCAAGGAGGCGATCGAGATCCTCGAGGAAAACTTCGGCGATCGAGTATTTGCCTCGCGCATCCGCAAGACCGTCCGCTTCGCCGAGGCGCCCGTCAAGGGCATGTCGGTGCTCAAGTACGAGCCAGACGGGGTCGCGGCCCAGTCCTACCGACAACTCGCGCAGGAGGTTCTCACCCATGGCAAACGCTAAACGCGCGAGCATGCGCGAAGGCCCGCTCGCTGCACTGTTTCGCAAGACCGAGGGCGCCGACGGCGAGCCTGTCGAGTCGAGTCGGCCCGAGCAGGCACGGGCCCCGCGCCGCGAGGCCCCCGCGCAGGCGGCGACGCCGGCCGGCGCAACGCCGGCCGCCGAGCGCTCGCGCGAGCGCGGCCTGCCGCACCCGGCGCTGAGCGCCGCCGCGCAGGCGCCGGTCGAGCCCGTGCAAGTGCCGACGCCGCAGGAGCGCCTGCGCCACGCCTTCTCCTCGGAGATTCCCGAGAACGTGATGGACCCCGCTCCGGCGCGGCCCGTGATGGACGACTACACGCGCGAGCATCCCGAGGGATTCGGCACGGCCGGTCCGGTCGGACAGCCCGTCATTCGCGTCGTCGGCGTCGGCGGCGCAGGCGTCAACGCGGTCAATCGGATGGTCGAGGCCGAGGTCGAGGGCGTCGAGTTCCTCGCGGTCAACACCGACGTGCAGTCGCTGCAGCAGTCGACGGCCGACATCACGCTGCACATCGGTGCCGAGCTGACGCGCGGCCTCGGCGCCGGGTCGGACGCGAACGTCGGGCGTGCTTCGGCGATGGAGGACTACGACCGGCTGAAGGCGCTGTTGAAGGGCTCCGACATGATCTTCATCACGGCCGGAGCAGGCGGCGGCACGGGCACCGGCGCCGCGCCGATCGTCGCGCGCATCGCTCGCGAAGTCGGCGCGCTGACGGTCGCGATCGTGACGAAGCCGTTCGGCTTCGAGGGCTCACGGCGCAGCGGCCAGGCCGAGCAGGGCGTCGAGGCGCTCGCGGCCGAGGTCGACACGCTGATCGTCGTCCCGAACAACAGACTGCTCTCGGTGCTCGACAAGCAGACGGCGATGGTCGAGGCGTTCCGCGTCGCCGACGACGTGCTGCGCCAGGGGGTGCAGGGCATCTCCGACCTCGTCACGCTGCCGGGCCTGATCAACCTCGACTTCGCCGACGTGCGCACGATCATGAGCGAGGCTGGCAACGCGCTGCTCGGGATCGGCATGGGCATCGGCGAGAACCGTGCGACGGAGGCCGCGATGCAGGCCGTCTCCTCGCCGCTGCTCGAAACCTCGATGGAGGGCGCACGCTCGATCCTGTTGTCGATCACAGGCGGCGCGAACCTCTCCCTGTGGGAGGTCAACGAGGCTGCAAAGGCCGTTTCGGAGGCCGCGCATCCGGACGCGAACATCATCTTCGGTGCGATGGTCGACGAAAAGCTCGACGACCAGGTGTGGGTGACGGTCGTCGCGACCGGCTACGGCGAGGAGGGCCGGCGCAAGAGCGTCAACATGCTGCGCGAACCGGCCGGCGAGCCGCGCGTGCAGCGGGCGAGCGCACCGGCGCGACCCGCGCGCCGTGGCAACAGCCTCGATGAGCTCGAGGTCCCTGAGTTCATGCCAAGCCGCTGAGCGCCGCCGGCACTTCGCGCTCCTGCGCCCTCGCTCGCTGAGCGCGCCTGTGCTATCGCTCTCGCATGGCTGAAGGCGAGCAGGGGATCGTCGCGGCGGGGCATCCGCTGACGGCGCAGGTGGGGGCGCAGGTGCTGCGCGAAGGCGGCAACGCCGTCGATGCGACGGTCGCGGCGATGCTCACCTCGTTCGCGGCCGAGCCGCTGCTGACGGGGCTCGGCGCGGGCGGATACATGCTCGTCGCCGGCCCCGGGCAAGAGCCGGCACTGCTCGACTTCTTCGTGCAGGCACCGAGCGACCCACGCGCGGACGCTGTCGCGCCGGGCGCTGTCGCCGAACTGCAGCCTGTCGACGTCTCCTTCGGCGATGCAGCACAGGTCTTCCACATCGGTCCTGCCTCGTGCGGTGCGTACGGCGCGCCGGCGGGGGTCTGCGAGGCGGCTGCGCGGTGGGGCACGATGCCGCTCGCCGAGCTCGCCGCTCCGGCGGCGGCGCTGGCTCGCGAGGGCGTCGCGCTCAATCACGGCCAGGCGTACGTCGCGGAGATCCTCGCAGGGTTGCTCGTCTCGACGCCCGAGTGCGCTGCGCTGTGGGCGCCCGACGGGCACATCCTGCGCGAGGGCGAGGTGCTGCGCAACCCGGATCTTGGCGAGGCGCTCGAGCGGCTCGCGACCGACGGCGCAGAGCCGTTCTACCGTGGCGACATCGCGGCTGCCGTGTGCGAGTGGTTGGGCGAGCGCGGCGGCTGGCTGTCGGCGAGCGATCTCGCCGGGTACGCCGCGATCGAGCGCGAGCCGCTGCGGATGCCGTATCGCGACCGCGAGGTGCTGACGAACCCGCCGCCGAACGCCGGCGGCACGCTGCTCGCCTACGCGCTCGCGCTGCTCGACCGCGGGCCGACGCCGCCGACGCTGCGCGGCGTCGTCGAGTCGATGCGCTCCGCCCAGGAGGAGCGCACGCCGGACTTCCTCGACGGCCTCAGCGAGGATGGCTTCCTCGATCGTTTCCTCGCGAGGAGGCTTGGCTCGACGACGCACATCTCCGTGATCGACGCCGACGGCCGCGCGTGCAGCGCCACGTCGACGAACGGCGAGGGCTCGGGGGTCGTCGTGCCCGGCACCGGCATGCACCTGAACAACGTGATGGGCGAGGAGGACCTGAACCCGTTCGGCTTTCACCTGCATCCGGCCGGGCGGCGGATGCCGAGCATGATGGCGCCGACGATCGTGATGCGCGGCGGCGAGGTCGAGCTCGTGCTCGGCAGCGCCGGCTCGAACAGGATCCGCTCGGCGATCCTGCAGACGATCGTCGGGTCGGTCGATCACGACCTCGACGCGCGCGCCGCCGTCGAGGCCCCGCGCGTGCACTTCGAGGCCGGCGTCGTCTACGCCGAGCCGGGCATCGAGCTCGCTGCGCTCGCCCGACAGGACGCGCCCGGTGGCGAGCGGCTCGAGCTCGTCGAGTTCTCAGAGCTCAATCTGTTCTTCGGCGGCGTGCAGGCCGTTCGCCGCCGCGACGGCGTGCTGACGGGCGCCGGCGATCCTCGCCGCGGCGGCGTCGCGGTGAGCGCGTGAGCTCGCCGGCGGCGCTGCGGGTGCCCGGCGCCAGGAGCGTTCGCGTGGCGGTGCTCCTCGCTTGCGTCGCGCTTGCCGGCTGCACGCTGCTCGCCGGCTGCGGTGGGATCAGCGCGCCGGACCTGTTCATCGTCAAGCGCACAGGCAGCGGCCCGTACGCGCAGTTGACGCTGCTCGTCAACGAAGAAGGCGGCGTGCGCTGCAACGGCGTTGGCACGAGCGCCGGGCGCAAGCTGAAACTGAGCGACCCGGCGCTCGTCGAAGCGCGCGCGATCCAGGAAGACCTCGAAGAACCGAGCGCGAACCACGTCTCGCTGGCGCCCACCGCGAAATCGGTGCTCGGCTACTACGTTCGCGACGAACACGGCTATGTGCGCTTCAGCGACAACTCGGCCAAGCAGCCGAAGGTATTCCGCCGGCTCGCGCTGTTCGTGCTGCAGACGGCGCAGCGCGTCTGCCGGCTGCCGGAGTGAGCTAGCCGAACCGCACCTTCCCGTTCGAGGCGGCGCGCATCTGCGCGCGGTCGATCAGCTCGAGGCGCTTGATCGCGGCGCGCAGCAGCAGCGCGAGCAGGCGCAGGCGGGCGGGCTCGGATCGCAGCTCGAGCAGCTCCTGCTTGGCCTCCTTCGTGAACTCGACGGTCGCGGCCATCTCGTACGCGCTCAATGCGCTCAGCTCGTCCTCGCCGAGCTGGCGGTCGGTTGCCTGCTCGACGAGCTCGCTGTAGAGCCCGCGCGCGCTTTCGCCGACTACCTCGTCCGCCTCGTCGAGCGGTGCGCGTTGCTCCTCGCCGGTGTCGTCGAGCAGGAATTCGACGACGCCGGCGGGGTAGGGCAGGTCGTCTTGGCGCTCGACCAGGCGAAATGGGCGCGTGCCGCGCGCGAGGATGTTCAGCCGCCCATCGTCCATCCGCTCGAGCACGCGCTCGATCTCACAGGCGCAGCCGACGTCCTTGAGCTCCTCGTCGGAGAGCCAGATGATGCCGAACTCGCGGTCGGGCGAGCCGGGCTCGGCGCTCAGGCAGCGCTCGATCATCCGCCGGTAGCGGTCCTCGAAGACGTGCAGCGGCACGCTCTCGCCGGGTACCGCGACGAGGCCGAGCGGGAACAGCGGAAAGCCGCTCGAGACTTGCTCTGGCATGGCCCGATTCTAAGCCCCGGCGGATCGCTGGCGAATGGCTGCGGCGATGTTCGCCAAAGGGCGCCGTCGCGGCGCGGGCGCGAGTCAGGCGCCGCGGCGCTTGCGCGCGGAGATCAGCAGGTTGTAGAAGATCGCCGGCGGCAGGCGCGACTCGAGCAGCCTGCGGTCGAGGCCCTGCAGCATCAAGTAGCCGCGATACGCGTACTGGCGCCATGCCCACGGCACGTCTTCGGGCGCGGCTGTCGCCTCGAGCGTCCGGTTCGTCCAGCCGAACCAGTTCGCGAGCAGCTCCTCGCCGGTGATGCGCACGTCGGCGAGCCCGGCGCGCTGCGCCGCGCTCGCGAGTTCGGCCGGCGAGAAGGCATGCACGTCGACGAATCCCTCGAGTGCCGCATCGGGTGCCTCGCTGTCGCTCGACGGCGCCGGGCGGGCGCCGATCGCGCGGCGCCACAACGGCGCGACGGCGCCGGCGGCGCGCTTCGGCAGCCGTGCGAGCCGGTCGCCGTAGCGCGAAGGCTCGCCGGCGAACAGCACGGTGCCGCCGGGTGCGAGCACGCGCTCGAACTCGGCGAAGGCACGGTTGAGATCGGGGATGTGGTGCAGCACGGCGTGGCCGAGCACGAGGTCGAAGCTCTCGTCGGCGAACGGCAGGTGCTCGGCGTCGACCTGCTCGGTCTGCACCTCGACGCCGAGCCGCTCGGCGTTCGTGCGCAAGATCGCGAGCATCCCCGGCGAGATGTCGGTGCACGTCGCTTCGGCGATCATCCCGGCGCGCAGCAGGTTGAGCGTGAAATAGCCCGTGCCGGCGCCGATCTCGAGCGAGCGCGCCCAGCCGTCGGGGTGGTGCCCGACGGCCTTGTCGACCTTGACGAGCACCTGCTCGCGGCCAATCTCGCCGAAGTCGATCCCCCACTTGGAGTCGTAGTGATCCGCGGCTACGTCGTGGTAGCGCGTGTTGACGTCGCGAATCTCCTCTGCGCTCAGAGCTGGCGGCACGGTGGGGCACCATATACTCGCGCGCCGTGCTCCCGCCTTCCAGCCACGGCTTGATCGCCTCGATCGAGGGTGTCTCTTGAGCTCGACGTCCTTCGAGCAGCGCGACCAGCCGCAGGGCGTGCCCCCGCTCGAGCTGACGGGCGAGCGCACGCTGCCGGACGTGCCGGAGGAGAACTACTGGTTCCGCCGACACCTCGTCGTCTACGAGTGGATCGCGGCGCGCGTCGCGGGCATGCGCGTCGTCGACATGGCCTGCGGCGAGGGCTATGGCTCGGACGTGCTCGCGCGTTCGGCCGCGAGCGTCGTCGGTGTCGACGCGAACCCACAGGCGCACGAGCACGCGCGGCTGCGCTACCGCCGGGCGAACTTGCGCTTCGAGCGCGATCTCGTCGAGACGTTCTCGGAGCGCGCCGACGCATACGTCTTCCTGCAGACGATCGAGCACCTGCAGGACCCCGGCGCGACGCTCGCGCACTTCAACAGCCTCGTCGGCGGCGGCGAGCGCGGCACGGTGTTCGTCTCGACGCCGAACGTGCTGACGCTCGCGCCGAAGGGCGCGCCGCGCTCGGGCAACCCATGGCACGTTCACGAGTACCGCGCCGAGGAGTTCGCGCAACTCTGCGGCGCGCACTTCTCCGACGTGCAGATGTTTGGCCTGTTCCATGCGCGCAAGCTGCGAGCGCACGAGCTCGCGCTGCGGCTCGGCTGGGATGCGATGCACGCGCGGCTCGGCTTGACGAAGCGCTTCTACGACTGGTTCACGCCGGCGATCTCGGTCGCGGACTTCGCCGTGCGCCCGGCTGCGAAGACGAGCCTCGAGAAGGCACTCGACTTCATCGCCGTGTGCAGGGTGTAGCGGTGGGCGGCGCGCGGGCGCGCAGCGAGCGTGGGGCGCTGGCGATCGTCTTGCACACGCACATGCCCTACGTCGAGGGCTTCGGCACGTGGCCGTTCGGCGAGGAGTGGCTGTGGGAGGCGATCGTCGGCAGCTACGTCCCGCTGCTCGAGCTGCTCGACGCCGGCGCGCCGCTGACGCTCTCGCTGACGCCGGTGCTGTGCGATCAGCTCGAAGCGCCTGGCTTGTTCGAGCGCTTCGAGACGTTCGTCGAGCAGGTCCGTCGTCACACGCACGAGGAGGATGCGGCGGGCCTGCGCCGCGCCGGCGAGGAGGCGCTCGCACTCGAGCTCGATCGCTCGTGGGGCGACTACGAGCGTGCGCTGCAGACGCTCGCGCGGCGTGGCGGCGATCTGCTGGGGGCGCTCGAGCCGTATGCGCAGTGGACTTCGGCGGCGACGCACGCCGTGCTGCCGCTGCTCGCGACCGACGACGGTGTGCGCCTGCAGGTCCAGAGCGGAATCGATGCGCACCGGGCGCGCTTCGGTGACGGCTGGCGCGGGGGCTTCTGGCTGCCCGAGTGCGCGCACGTGCGGCGCCTCGAGCCACTGCTCGCGGACGCGGGCGTGCACGCGACGTGCGTCGAGTTGACTTCGCGCTTCGGCCTCGGAGCGAGTGAGCACCTTCGCCCGCTCGTCGACGACGCCGGTGTCGTGCTCGTGCCGATCGACCGCGCGACGATGGACCTCGTCTGGAACGACAGCGGCTATCCGGCGGACGGCGCCTACCGCGACTACCACCACCACACGATCCACCACCACACGCCGTGGGGCAACGATGGCGCGGCGTACGACCGCGAGCGGGCGATCGCACAGGCGCGCATCCACGCACGCGACTTCGTCGCGCGGACGGCGGCTCGTGTGCGCGAGCACGGAGCGGGCCTGCCCGGCGGGGGATTGGCCGTGTGCGCGCTCGACACCGAGCTGCTCGGGCACTGGTGGTATGAGGGCGTCGCGTGGCTCGGCGCTGTCATCGAGGAGTGCGAGCGACAAGGGCTCGAGTTGATCCGCCTCGACGATGCGCTCGAGCGAATCGAGCCGGCGCCGATGCGCGAGCAAAGCGCAGAGGCGCTCTTGCCGTCACGACCTACCGGCTTTGCCGGGCGCGAGCGAGCGAGCTCGTGGGGGACTGCGGGCGATCTCTCGACTTGGTCTGGTCCGGCGGTTGCGGACGTCGCGTTCGCGCTGCGTCAGGCAGAGCTTCAGACGATGGCCGTCAGGCCGCACGCGAGCAGCGCCGCGCTGCGTGAGCTGCTCGCGCTGCAGGCGAGCGATTGGGCGTTCATGCTCGCGCGCGAGCTGGCCGGGCCGTATGCGCGCGAGCGGCTCGCCGGGCATCGCGCGGCGCTCACGGCGGCGCTCGCGAGCCCGGCCGAGAGCGCCCCGAGCAACGCGCGAAACCTCGCAGCGCGGATGTGAAGTTCCTGCGCGCGTCACTCGCCGAGATGTGACATCTCTGTACGATTCCAAAACTAATTCACGACCTGGGGGAGGCAGTGATGGGGAGGCCCAAGTTGAACGCGGGGATGCTGGTCTTCGCGGTCTCGGCGGCCGTCGCGGGATCGTCATCGCCGGCGGTCTCGGCGTCGGCTCTGAACGCAGGCGTCCCGTCGCAGGTCGTTCCGGCGGTGAGCGTCGCGCCTGTTGTCTCAGCGGTCTCGCCTGACGCCGGTCCGACGAGCGGTGGCACAAAGGTGACGATCACCGGCGAACGGTTCGCCGGAGCGACGACGGTCGCGTTCGGCTCGACCGTCGTCACGTTGAAGAAACCGTCGAAATCGCAGACGAAGATCAAGGTGGTCGCGCCTGCCGCCGCGGCGGCGCCTGGGACGGTCGACGTGACCGTGACGTCGCCCGATGGCACGAGCGAATCGACGCCGGCCGACGAGTTCACGTACACGCCGAGCCCGCCTGTGATCGACAAGCTGAGCCCGAGTCATGGCCCGGCGGTCGGCGGCAAGTCGATCAGCATCAACGGGGAAAGCCTCACCGGGGCGACGGCTGTGCGGTTTGGTTCGCAGAGCGTGCCGTTCACGGCCAAATCGGCGAAGGACATCAAAGCGACTGTGCCACCGGCTACGGCGATCGGCTCGGTCGACGTGACGGTGACGACGCCCGAAGGGACGAGCGCGATCGCGCCGGCCGACGAGTACACCTACGAAGCGGAGCTTTCGGCGGTCGAAGAGCTCTCGCCGGGCTCAGGTCCCGCGACGGGTGGCACGACGATCTCGGTCAAAGGCGAGGGCTTCATCGGCGTGTCGAAAGTCGACTTCGAAGGGATCCCGGCGGCTGGCTTCGAATTCGTCAACGACGGCGAAATCCTCGTCGTCTCGCCGGCGCACAGCGTCCGCAAAGTCTCGATCACGGTCACGACTCCGGAAGGCACGAGTCCGGCGACGTGTCCGGGCAGGACGTGCAAGCCGGTGCCGAAATTCGAATTCATCCATCCGACGGTGACCTCGGTCGAACCGAAAAGCGGCCCGGTCGCGGGCGGCACGCCGATCACGATCATGGGCACCGGCTTCGCCACGGGTGCAGGAGAGACGCTGATCCAGATCGGCACGGCGTACGCGACGTCGGTGCACTGCTCGTCGTTCACGACGTGCACAGGGATCACCGCCGCGGCGAAGAAAGCCGGCTCGAGCGCGGTGATCGCTCGGATCAGGACGAACGTCAACGAAGCGAGCGAACCCAACCCCGAAGCGATGTTCGCCTACGAATAGCGCCAGCGGACTGGCCGGGCGGGCCGGGCGATGGCGCTCGGCCCGCCCGGCCCGGCGCCGGCGCTCGACAAGCGCGGCAGCAGATCTGGCGCAGCCCGGTCCGCAAGCCGGCGCCGGCGCGTTGGCCTACTCCCAGCGCATCGTGCGCGGCGCCTCGCGCATGCGCAGCACACGCGCGGGGACGCCGCCGACGACGGCATTCGCGGGTACGTCCTTCGGCAGCACGGAGTTCGTGCCGACGACGCTGTTCTCGCCGACGCTGACGCCGCGCAGCACGCAAGCCCCGTAGCCGATCCAGACGTTGTGCCCGACGCGCACGTCGCGCTTGTAGATGCCCTGCAGGCGGATCGGGCGCTCGACCTCGGTCACGCCGTGGTCGAAGTCGATCAACATGACGCGGTCGGCGAGAATGCACTCGCGCCCGATCGAGACGTGCTGAAAGGCCGAGATCGTGCACTCCTGGCCCATCACTGTCTTCGCGCCGATGGCGACTTCGCCCTCGTGCACGCGGATCTTGCAGCCGTGCCCGATCCAGGCCCAGCGTCCGACGCGAAGCGTCGCGTGCTTGCCGATCTCGAGCTGCACTTTCGGGCAGATAAAGCACAGCCCGTCGGTCTGCAGACGTGAGCGGTAGCGCAGCTTGAGCAGCACGAAGCGCGCGATCAGGCGGATGTAGCGGCGGTCGAGCATGTGGTTGGCGCGCATGAAGCGCAGCAGTGCAAAGGGCCCGCCATGCAGC
>DASZLB010000055.1:0-27242 GCA_035552575.1 Solirubrobacteraceae bacterium
GTGTTCCCTCTGAACCTACCCAATGTCCTGACGGTGCTCCGGATCATGCTGGTGCCCGTGCTCGTCGTCGCGCTGCTCGGCAACACCGACGGCGGCGACGTGCTCGCGGCGATCGTCTTCGCGCTCGCTTCGCTGACCGACTTCGTCGACGGCTACCTCGCGCGCGCCCGCGGATCGGTGACGAACTTCGGCAAGCTGATGGACCCGCTCGCGGACAAGCTGCTGATCGTCGCCGCGCTCGTCGCGCTCGTCTCGCTGCACCGGCTCGCGGCGTGGGTCGCGATGGTGATCATCACGCGCGAGCTCGCCGTCACCGTGCTGCGGATGGGCGCGACGCAGGCCGGCGTCGTGATGGCAGCGAGCATGTTCGGCAAGGTCAAGACGTGCCTGCAGATCGCCGCGATCCTCGCCGTGATCGCCTTTCACGGCGAACCGCTGTGGGTCTCGGCGCTGCTGTACGTGACGGTCGCCGTGACGGTGCTCTCCGGTCTCGACTACTTCTTCGGCCTGCGCCGCCGCATGGCGCAAGCGCAGGCGCGCAGCGCCGCTGCCGACTGAACTCAACACCCCTGAGCGCTCAACCCCGTCGACGAACCCCGTCGACGCCCCGCGGCGCTCGCGCACGACCGGCAAGCGGCCTCGGCTGGGACGAGGCGCCGGGTCGGAGACATGCGAAACCCGTTAGCTGCCGCAGGTCGCGCGACCGGCGTCGAGCCACTGCTCGAAGCTCGTCTGCCGCGTAGCAGGCGCGCCCGAGTCGAGCTCCGCGCGCAACTCGCCAAGCGTGCCGTGGCGCTCGGCGACGACGTTGTGCTGGTGGATCGTCTCGAGGTTCTCCTGACGCGCCGAGACGAAGCTGCGAGCGTCGAGCTGCGGGAACGCCCGCACGACGCCCGCAATCATCTCGCGCACGCAGTCCTCGACGAAGCGCGGGCGGCGGTGCGCCTTTTCGACGACCTCGACCTCGTCCGATCGCTTCATCAGCTCGTAGATCTCAGAGGACATGCTGCTCTCGGCGATCGCGAGCAGCGCCGAGGCGTCGATCTCCTCGACGCACTCCTCGATGCAGCCGATCTGCAGCGTCGCGAGGCCGCGCTGGTTATGCGTCGCGACCGGCACGCGGTCGAGGATCCGCTCGATCTCCGAGTCCGAGAAGCCATCCTCGGAGAGGCGCCGGCGAGCGCGTCCGGCGACGAGTTCCTGCGCGCATGGGCATGCGGTCATCCCCGTCGCAGAGACGCCGACGGTGCGGCGCGTGCCGTGCGCGAACGCGACCGCGCGTCCGTGGAGCGTGTAGATCTCCTGCGTCTGGATGCCAGAGACAGGCGCCGGCTTGTGCTCCGGATAGCGCGCCGCGATCGTCACCTCGGCGCGCGCGGCCTGCTGGCGCGTGCGCACGAGCTCCGCGATGTGCTGCGCGAGCGTCTCCGCGCGAAACGGCGACTCGCTCAGCACGACCTCGCCGATCGCCTCGTTGACGACCTCCTCGAAGCGCGACATGTGCGCGCCCTTCTGCTCGCCCCGCAGGTCGACGAAGCACTCCAAGCGTGCGAAGAACAGCTCGTCGCGGATGTGGACGACCTTCTCGACGCCCGTGACGCCGACGCGCGAGAGCCCAACTTGGACACGCGGCGCGCGCGACTGGACATCCTCGCCGGCGCCCGCAAGTGCCGGTGGCGATGCGCTGGAACCGATCCCCTGCACACCGCTGAGCGTAGCGCGAGAGCCCTTCGCGACGGTGCGCTCCGCGAGACCGTTCGAGATAGCAACACGCACCCGCTGCAGATTCTGGTATCAATCCGCACTCGGCCAAACGGACGATCAAGCGGCGGGAGCCGGGATGATCTGGGGGTCCAGGTTGAGGGAGAAGTCAGAGGGTGCAGTGATCGCCACGGACACCGTGGTCGAGCTGGAGGAGCTGCAGGCGATTCTCGCGGCCGGTCGTGAGCGTGGGCTCGTGACCGCCGCGAGCCTGCAACGAGCAATCGACGAGGCCGAACTGAGCGCCGTGCAGACACGCGATCTGTTCGGGTATCTGGAGGAGCACGGCATCGAGGTCTCGGAGACCGATGACTCCGGGCCGGAGCTGCACGGCGGCGGAC
Organism: Solirubrobacteraceae bacterium; assembly: GCA_035552575.1. Classification (GTDB taxonomy): domain Bacteria; phylum Actinomycetota; class Thermoleophilia; order Solirubrobacterales; family Solirubrobacteraceae; genus Palsa-744. Next base: position 2,103 of record DASZLB010000055.1, read on the forward strand.
AGGCCGCCGCTGTGGCGAGCGACGCCGCAAGCGCCGAGGACGCGAGCTCCGACGGCGACGAGCTCGACGAGGACGACGAAGCCGACGAGGAAGCAGGCGACGTGCGTGCGCGCCTGCGCGAGCTCAAGCAGGCCGAGGCCGACCTCAGCGTCGACCCGAGCCTCGACTCGCTGCGGCTGTATCTGCGCTCGATCGGCCGCGTGCCGCTGCTCACGGCCGAAGAGGAGGTGAGCCTCGCAAAGCGCATCGAGCGCGGCGACATCGCGGCGAAGCAGCACATGGTCGAGGCCAACCTGCGCCTCGTCGTCTCGATCGCGAAGGGCTACGTCGGGCGCGGCCTGACGTTCCTCGACCTGATCCAGGAGGGCTCGCTCGGGCTGATCCGCGCAGTCGAGAAGTTCGATCACCGTCGCGGCTACAAGTTCTCGACGTATGCGACGTGGTGGATCCGCCAGGCAGTCAGCCGCGCGCTCGCCGACAAGGCACGAACGATTCGTATACCCGTCCACATGGTCGAGCGCCTGAACAAACTGATCAGCGCCGAGCGGATGCTGATCCAGCAGCTCGGGCGCGAACCGACGACCGAGGAGATCGCCGGCGAGCTCGAATGCGAGGTCCGCGAGGTGCGCGACGTGATGCGCCTCGCGCAGCAACCGATCTCGCTGGAGAAGCCGATGGGCGAGGAGGACGACTCCGCGCTCGCCGACTTCGTCGAGGACGTCACGGCCGAGTCGCCGTTCGAGATCGCCTCCGAGGCGCTCCGCCGCGAGAACATCACGCGCGTGCTCGCCCAGCTGCCACGGCGCGAGCGCGAGGTGCTCGAGCTGCGCTACGGCATCATCGGCGGCCGCGCACGAACGCTCGAGGAGGTCGGGCGCGCCTTCAACATCACGCGCGAGCGCGTCCGCCAGATCGAGAACCGCACGCTCAAAAAGCTGCAGACGCTGCCCGAAGCGCAGCAGCTGCGCGAGGCTTCCTAGCCGGCTCGACGCGCCCCGCCCCGCCCCCGCCGCGAGCGGATCGGGGTTCGAGGCCGAGCGTGCAACGCGCCTGCCAAAGCGCACCCGCGCACGGCGCCGCGCCGAGACGTACGCAAGCGCGGCAGGCCACTAACATGTCGCGCGCCCCCGGCGGGGTTCCCGAGCGGTCAAAGGGGAGTGGCTGTAAACCACTTGGCTCTGCCTTCGGAGGTTCGAATCCTCCCCCCGCCATCCCGGAGGAGTCATAGCGCCCGAAGATTGCTTGCTGTATGCAATAGTTGCCTTGTGCACGCATCTCGCTCTTCCTCTGCCGACGACGCCGTCCTCGAAGCCGTGCTTGGCGCAAGCCGCGCACTCGTGGCGATCGCAGCGCGCTCACTCGCCGACGCCGGCGAGGAGGTGACGCTGACGCAGTACCGCTCGCTCGTCGTGCTCGCTTCGCGCGGCCCGCAAAGCCTCGGCGCGCTCGCCGAGCAACTCGGCGTGACGCCGCCGACCGTCTCGCGCATGTGCGACCGGCTCGTGCGCAAGCAGCTGATCCTCAGACGGGCCGAGCCCAGCGACCGCCGCCAGATCAGAGTCGCGCTCAGCGCACGCGGGCGGCGGTTGGTGGACGAGGTCACCGGCCGCAGGCGGGAGGAGATCGCTCGGTTGCTGAGCTCGATGTCCGCCGAGGAGCAGACTTCGCTCGCAACCTCGCTTCAGCGTCTCGCCGACGCCGCCGGGGAGGTGCGCGACCGGGATTGGAGCAGCGGATGGGATCTGTGAGGCGCGCCGCGCTGGCGCTGGGAATCTCTCGGTGGATCGCCGAGACGTCCTATCTCCGTCGCTGGATCGTCCTCGGGGTCGCGATCGGAGCGATCGCCGGCGCCGGGGCGATCGTGTTCTACCGGGCGCTGCTGCTCAGCACGCATCTTCTGCTGGCCGGGATCGCCGGCTACACGGTGCCGAGCCCCTACGGCGAGGGTCATTCGCTTGGCTCTGTGACCCCGGCGCACGCTTGGGCGCTACCGCTGGTCGCCGCGCTGGGAGGACTGGCGAGCGGAATCCTCGTCTTCGCCTTCGCGCCCGAGGCCGAGGGTCACGGCACCGACGCGGCGATCGCCGCCGTGCACCACAACCCGCGCGGCGTCAGGCTGCGCGCGATCGTCGTCAAGCTGCTGGCCTCGGCGCTGACGATCGGCTCGGGAGGGTCGGGCGGTCGCGAGGGACCGACCGGGCAAATTAGCGCCGGGTTCGGCTCGCTGCTCGCCCGGCTGCTCGACTTGGGTCCCGAGGACTCGCGGATCGCCGTGTCGACCGGCATCGGCGCCGGAATCGGCGCGATCTTCGGCGCTCCGCTCGGCGGAGCCGTGCTGGCTGCCGAGATCCTCTATCGCGACGACTTCGAGCCAGCCGTGCTGTTGCCCTGCTTCGTCGCATCGGCCGTCGGCTATCTGATCTTCGGCGCGGCCGAGGGGTTCGATCCGCTGTTCGGCTCGCATGGCTCCTACGTCTTCACCGACCCCGCTCAACTTGGCTGGTTCGCGCTGATCGGCGTGCTCGGCGGTCTGATCGGGCTGCTCTACGCGCGCAACTTCTACGGGACCGCCGCGCTGTTCGCCCGCTCGCCGCTGCCCCGCTGGCTTAACCCGGCACTCGGCGGTCTGCTCGTCGGCGCCGGCGGCATCTTCGTTCCCGAGCTGCTCGGGACCGGCTACGGCTTCATCCAGAAGGGCATGGGCGCGGAGCTCAGCTCGATCCCGCTGTGGATCGTGCTGGCGCTGCCGCTGCTGCGGATCCTCGCGACGTCGCTGTCGATCGGCTCCGGCGGCTCGGGCGGCATCTTCGGACCCGGCATGGTCATCGGCGCGTTCGTCGGCGCCGCGGTGTGGCGGCTGTTCGAGCCGATCGTCCCCTCGCTCGGGCACGACCCCGCGCCATACGTGATCGTCGGCATGATGGCCTGCTTCGGCTCGATCTCGCGTGCGCCGATCGCCGTCATGCTGATGGTCGCCGAGATGACGGGCAGCATCTCGATCGTCGTGCCGGCGATGCTCGCCGTCAGCCTCGCCTGGATGATCGTCAGGCGCAGCGATGCGACGATCTATCGGAGCCAGCTTCGCGACCGCTCCGAGCGCACGACCGCTCTGCGCGACGCCGAGGCCGACGAGGAGGAGTCGTTCGGTCACCTCGAGGCGGTGCTCGCGACGAGCGCCGCGCGCTAGAGATGGGCCGGTAGAGATCTTCAGGCGGGCACGTTGGGCTCTGCCGCGAGCAACCGTTCGCGCTGCGGCTGCACGGTGAACTTCGGGTCGCGCGCCGAAGCCATGCCGGCCTCGAACAGACCGAAGCGTGTCAGCGCCGAGCCTGCGAGCAGCGCAGCACCGCTGAAGGCGGCTGCAGCGCGACTGCGTCCGGCGAGCGACGCGGCGCCGATCGCGCCAAGCGCCGTCAGTGCCTTCGCGGCCTTCAGGCGCTTGCCAGCGAGGCCGTCGTGCAGCGACTCGGCGACCATTCCCAGGCGCCGCTCCATCAGCTGCTCGGCAGCGAGCTCGCCGACGGCTCCTAGCACGGCCATGCGCCGCGCAGGCGCGCTCTCCTCGCGCGGCACGGCGAGCAGCGCAAAGCCCGAGCCTGCGCTTGCCGCCGAGCCGACGAAGACGAATGGCAACTCGCGATGGCCCCCGTGCCAAGCTGGCACGGCTGTGTCGGCGATCAGCGCGGCCGTGTAGGACGCGACGCCCGCGCCGAGCAGCCCGGCGCCGAGCGACGCCGCGCGTCCCGTGCGCGGCGCGAGACCGAGCACGTCGCTAGTCAGCGCCGTCGCGTTCAGTGGACCGTACGCGCCCAGCAGCCACGAGCCGACGCTCATCGGCGATGTCGGCTTGAACACGCGCAGCATGTTGATGAAGCGCTCCGGCCGCCCGAGGTCGTGGACGAGCGCGACGAGCGAGACGCCGAGCGACGCCGCCGCGCAGACCTTGCAACGGCGTGCCAGGCGCGGGCGCGCGCTCAGCTCACCGCCGGCCGCGAGGATCGAGCTCGCGCCCGCCAAGCCGCCGGCGAACAGATAGCCGGCGATGTCGCGCTCCTCCCACACCGGAGCGTTGATGATCGGTTTGCCGTAGTAGGAGGTGAACTGGTCGCGTCCGCCGCGACGGCGCCTGCCACCGCCCCGACGGCCATGAGCTGCCTCGCTTGCGGGTTGCCGAGCGTCGCCGGCGCGCGGCTGCGCCGCGTCGTCTCCGCGGGCGTCGCGCCCGGCGTCGTGTGACCACGTCAGCGCCTCGCGGCCGGGGCGCACGCCCTCGAGCCCGTCGCGCGTGACCTTCGCTTCGCTGCCTTCGCTCATCTCCGCGCTCCCGCGAACGAGCCGATCGCGCCTGCCAGCAGCGCACCGGCCGCGATGCCCACGTTGCGCCACATCCGCGGCAGGTCGCGCGTCGTGACGATCGGGTCCGGCGGCAGGCCGTAGACCTCGGGCTCGTCGAGCAGCAGGAAGAACGCGCCGTCGCCCCCGACACCGTCGTCGGGACGCTCGCCGTAGAGCCGCGCCTCGATCACGCCGGCCTCGTGCAGCCGCTCGACGCGTCCCGCGGCGCGCTCGCGCAGCTCCTCCAGCGGACCGAACTGGATCGAGTCGGTCGGGCACGCCTTCGCGCAGGCCGGCTCCTGCCCGACGCCGAGCCGGTCGTAGCAGAGCGTGCACTTGAAGATCCGCCCGTCTTCCTCGCGCTTGTCGAGCACGCCGTACGGACACGCAGGCACGCAGTAGCCGCAGCCGTTGCAGATGTCCTGCTGGACGACGACCGTGCCGAACTCCGTGCGGAAGATCGCACCCGTCGGGCAGACATCGAGGCAGGCAGCGTGCGTGCAGTGCTTGCAGACGTCCGAGGACATCAGCCAGCGAAAGCCGTCCTTGCCCTCCTCGCCCGCCGCCGGAGCGCGTTGGAAGTTGGGCTGATGCCCGCCGACCGGCACGCGCTGCTCGATGAACGCCACATGCCGCCACGTGTCGGCGCCGAGGCCTCCCGTGTTGTCGTGCGAGTGCCCCGTCCAGTCGAGCCCGTCCTCGGGCACTTCGTTCCACTCCTTGCAGGCGACCTCGCAGGCCTTGCAGCCGATGCAGACCGACGTGTCGGTGAAGAACCCCATCCGCGGCGGATGCTCCTGCCACCCCGAGGCACCCGCCGGGTCGCCGTGCTCCAGCAGGATGTTCAGCAGCCCGCCCTCGGGCGCAGGTGGCGGGCCACCTGACAGCTCCGGACGCTCGCCTGACAGCTCCGGCCGCTCGCCTGTCGTGCTCACGGACGCATACCCGTCTGCGCCGTGATGCCGGCGCGCTCGCGATACTCGCGCACGAGCTCCTGGCGCGCCGCGCCGCGCGGCCGGCGGCCAGGACGTATCGCGACGCTGAGCGCCTTGACCTCCTGGATGTGCGAGCTCGGATCGAGCGCCATCGAGGACAGCTCGTTCATCGAGTCGCCTTTGGCATAACCGTTCGCGCCCCAGTGGTAGGGCATGCCGATCTGGTGCAGCGTGCGTCCCTCGATCTGCAGCGGCGTCATCCGGTCGGTCACCATCACGCGAGCCTCGACACAGCCGCGTGCGCTGACGAGCGTCGCCCAGCCGGCGTGCTCCAAGCCGCGCTCCGCGGCCAGCTCGGGTGAGACCTCGCAGAAGAACTCCGGCTGCAGCTCGGCGAGATACGGCGTCCAGCGCGTCATGCCACCGGCCGTGAAGTGCTCGGTCAGCCGATAGGTCGTGACGACCACGTCGAACACGTCGGCGCCCGGCTCATCGGGATCGGGGTGGTAGCGGTTGTTCTCGTGCTCGTAGACCTCGCGCGCCGGGTTGCGCTGGCGCGCGGGATAGATCGAGTTGGCGACGGGCGAGTCCTGCGGCTCGTAATGCGTCGGCATCGGCCCATCGGCCACGCCGGCCGGCGCGTATAGCCAGCCACGCTGATCGGCCTGCATGATGAACGGCGTGTCGCCGGCGATCGCCGCGGGACCGCTCGCGCCGGGTGGCGGGCGATAGCCGGGCGGCTTGTCGGCCTCGAAGTCGGGTGTGTCGTGCCCCGTCCATTCGCCTTTCTCGGAGTCCCACCAGACGAGCGCCTTGCGCTCGCTCCATGGCCTGCCCTCAGGATCCGCAGAGGCGCGGTTGTAGAGGATCCGGCGGTTCGCCGGCCAGGCCCAAGCCCACTCGCCGCCGGTCCAGTTCTGCTCGCGCGCCGGCTTGCGGCGTGCCGTCTGGTTGACGCCGTCGGCGTAGCACCCGCAATAGATCCAGCAGCCGCACGAAGTCGAGCCGTCGTCCTTCAGTTCGGTGTACGTCGAGAGCATCTCGCCGTCGGCGTTCCAGCCGTTGACCTCCGCCAGGACCGTGTCCGCGCTCGGCTCCTCGTGCTCGCCCTCGGTCGGGTGCTCCCACGTCAGCTCGAGCACCGGCCGGTCGCGCTCGTCCTGTGACCCGGCCAGGCGCTCGCGCACGCGCTTGCCGAGGTGGTACATGAACCACAGGTCGCTGCGCTGCTCCTCGACAGGATCCTGGCCCTTGTGGTGCCACTGCAGCATCCGCTGCGTGTTCGTGAACGTGCCCTCCTTCTCGATGTGCGCAGCGGCAGGGAAGAAGAAGACCTCCGTGGCGATCTCCTCGGTGAGCATCTCGCCGGACTCGATCTCGGGACCGTCCTTCCACCACGTCGCCGACTCGATCAGCGAGAAGTCGCGCACGACCAGCCAGTCGAGCTTGGACATCCCCAGACGCTGCATGCGTGTGTTGGCCGATCCGACGGCCGGATTCTCGCCGAACAGGAAGTAGCCCTTGACGGTGCCCTTGATCTGCTCCATCACCGTGTCGTAGGTCGAGTGGCTGCCGGTCAGCCGCGGCAGGTAGTCGAAGCAGTAGTCGTTCTCCTCGCTCGCCGCCGCGCCCCACCACGCCTTCAGCAAGCTGACCGTGTAGTTGCGCATGTCGCCCCAGAAACCCCGGCGCGCGGCGGTGCCGGCGATGAACTTGTCGAGGTCCTCGTGGCCGTGCGCATGCGGCATCGGGATGTAGCCGGGGAGCGTGTCGAACAGCGTCGGGATGTCGCTGGAGCCCTGGATCGAGGCGTGCCCGCGCATCGCCATCACGCCGCCGCCCGGACGTCCCATGTTTCCGAGCAGCAGCTGCAGGATCGAGGCGGCGCGGATGTACTGCGAGCCGATCGTGTGCTGCGTCCAGCCGACACCGTGAACGAACGCCGCCGTTCGCTCGCGCCCGGAGTTCTCGACGAACAGCCTGCAGACCTCGGCGAAGACGTCCTGCGGCACCCCGCAGACACGTTCGACGGTCTCCGGCGTGTACTGCGCGTAGTGGCGCTTGAGGATCTGCCAGACGCAGCGGGGGTGCTGCAGCGTCGGATCGAGTTTCGGCTGGCCGCGCGCAGCCTCGCCGTCGCGGTCCTGTCCCTCGCCGGCCAGCGCCTCGACATTGCCCTCTTGGTCGCGCTGACCGGCCGCGGCGGCGACGAAGGCGTCCTCGTACTGCCAGCTCGACGGGTCATAGCCGCGCTTCTCTTCGTCGTAGCCCGAGAACAGCCCGTCCACGCCGACGTCCTCGAACTCCTCGCCGACGATCGTCGGCGCGTTCGTGTACGCGACGACGTACTCGCGGAAGTCCGATTCGGTGCTCAGCACGTGGTTGATCACGCCCCCCAGGAACGCGATGTCGGTGCCGGCGCGCAGCGGCACGAAGATATCGGCGAGCGCGCTGGTGCGGCTGTAGTGCGGATCGACGTGGATCACGGTCGCGCCGCGGGCCTTCGCCTCCATCACCCACTGGTAGGCGACGGGGTGCGCCTCGGCCATGTTCGAGCCCTCGAGCACGATCAGATCGGAGTTCTGCAGGTCGCCTGGCAGCGTGCTCGACGCGCCGCGGCCGAACGAGGTGCCGAGCCCGACGACGGTCGAGGAGTGGCACACGCGCGCCTGGTTCTCGATCTGCACGATCCCGGCGGCAGTGAGGAACTTCTTGATCAAATAGTTCTCCTCGTTGTCGAGCGTCGCGCCGCCAAGCGCGGCGATGCTCATGCAGCGCCGCGTGCGCTTGCCTTCGCTCTCCCACTCCCAGCCCGCCTCGCGCGTGCGAACGAATTTGTCCGTGACCATGTCCATCGCCGTGTCCAGGTCCAAGCGCTCCCAGTCGCGGGCGTAGGGTCGGCGGTAGAGCACGTGCTGCTCGCGCGCGTCCCCTGTGGTCAGCTGAAGCGTCGCCGAGCCCTTCGGGCACAGCCGTCCGCGACTGTGCGGCGCATCCGGGTCGCCCTCGATCTGCACGACCTTGTCGTCCTTGACATAGAGGTTCTGCGCGCAGCCGACGGCGCAGTAGGGGCAGACCGACTTGACCACGCGGTCGGACTCGACCGTGCGCGGGCGATTCGCCTGCGTCGCCTGCGAGCGGACCGCCGCGCCGCGTCCGAGCCGGTCCTTGCCACGCAGCTGGCGCAGCAGCGGCCAATTTGCCGGCGAGGCCTTGCGGGCCATCTCAGGATGCTCCCTGCTTCAGATCGCGCGCGGCACGCTGCTTGACCCAGCTGAGCACATGCTCCTTGCGTGTCGGGTTGAACGGTGGTGGGTTGACCAGATGCTGGCTGCTGCCAGGAAGCACCGGCTTGGCCGAGAGCTCCTCCTGCGTCGGCACGTCGCTGCCGTCGGCCGGAAGCCCGGTCGCGACCATGAACGCCTGACCGGGCGGGATCCGCAACTCGCGGGCCGCCGTCTCATAGCTGTGCCCCTGATCGATCAGCTCAAGAACCTGCGCGCGCGTGGCCACAGAGTTCCTATACCCCGGCCGAGGGCGCGTGAACCGCGCCGGTGACCCGCTCGGCGCCCGTATAGACGTTGACGCGCCCACGCCGTGCAAAGCCGCACAGCGTCAAGGCGCGGTCGCGCGCGAGCTCTACGGCGAGCGACGTGGGCGCGCCGACGCCGACCAGCACCGGCGCCCCGGCGACGGCAGCCTTCTGCACGAGCTCGAAGGACAGACGGCCGCTGACGCACAGCAGCGACCGAGACAGCGGCACGCGTCCACCGCTCAGCGCCCAACCGACGACCTTGTCCATCGCGTTGTGGCGCCCGACGTCCTCGCGCAGGCACAGCAGCGTGCCCTCGGCCGAGAACAGGCCCGTCGCATGCAGACCGCCCGTGCGCGCAAAGCCCGGCTGCACCAGCCGCTCGGGCAGGTCGGCGAGCAGCTCGCGGGCGACGAGCGGCCCTGCGGGCAGCGAGGCGCTGTGCACGGCGACCTCCTCCAAGGCGCCCTTGCCGCACACGCCGCAAGATGAGCTCGTGTAGAAGCGCCGCGACGGCAGCTCGCGAGCGAGCGGGCCGCGCACCTCGATCGTGTTGGCTGCCAGGTCTTCGGTCAGCGTCGCCGTAGCCGGGCCGTCGAGCAGGCCCTCGCCGTACAGGAAGCCGAGCGCGAGCTCCTCGTCGTGTCCGGGCGTGCGCATCGTCACCGCCACCGGCCGCCCGTCGACGCGGATCTCCAGCGGCTCCTCCACCGCGACGACGTCGGCGACGCCATCGTGCTGAACCGCCGTGACGGCCATGCTCGCCGCAGCGGCCGAGGGGACGGGGCTCGGCTGCTCGCTTGCGGTTGCGTCGTGTGCTCCCATAGCGCTGCTCGGATGCAACCCTATCGCTGCCGCGCGGCACGAGTTTCAGATCCCCGCCAAGCGGTAAATTGCCTATGCAGTGCACAAGCAGAAAGACATGTCGCTCGGTGAGGCGGCCGCAGCGCTCGGGGTCAGCGTCGACACGCTGCGCCGCTGGGACCGCAACGGCAAGCTCACCAGCCACCGTGACGAGCGCAACCGCCGGCGCGTGAGCGCTGTCGAGGTCGCTCGCCTGTCGAGCGTCCCGCAGCGCCACCGCACGCGCAGTCGCAACTCCGCGCGCAACCGAATCGACGGCGTCGTGCGCTCGGTCGAGGTCGGCGGCGTGATGGCGCTCGTCGAGGTGCAGGCCGGCCCGTTCCTGCTCACCAGCGCGATCACACGCGACTCGGTGGCGGAGCTGAGCCTGACCGAGGGCGTCGCGGTCACCGCCGTCGTCAAGGCAACCTCGGTGATGATCGAACGCGAGCGACCATGAGGCGCGCCTCTCGCCTCGCGACATGCACAGCGCTCCTCTGCGCACTCGCGGCAGCCGGCTGCGGCTCGTCGGCGCCAACCCTGCGCGTATCGGCTGCCGCTTCGCTTCAGCAGGCTTTCACGAGCTACGCCAAGAGCTTCGCACCGGCGCGCGTCAGCCTCTCCTTCGCCGGGTCCGATGCGCTGGCGGCGCAGATCGAACACGGCGCACGACCCGACGTCTTCGCCTCGGCCAACCTCGAGCTGCCCGCGGCGCTGTATGCCAAGGGGCTAGTCGAAAAGCCCGTCGAATTCGCCGCCAACAAGCTTGTGCTCGCCGTTCCGGCGAGGTCTTCGATCACGACCATCACGCAGGCGATGCGGCCAGGCGTGACGATCGCCGTCGGTACTCCCACGGTGCCGATCGGCTTCTACACGGCGACGGTGCTCGCGCATCTCGCACCCGCACCACGGCGAGCGCTGCTCGTTAACATCCGCGACCGCGAGTCCGATGTCACGGGCATCGTCGGCAAGCTGGACGAGGGCGCCGTCGACGCCGGCTTCGTCTACACGACCGACGCCGCCGCGACGCGTGGAGCGGTGCGGGCGATCGCGTTGCCGGCGGCGTTGCAGCCGCGGGTCGGCTACGCGGCCGCCGTGGTGCGCGGCAGCGGGCACGGCGCCCAGGCCCGGGCGTTCATCCGCGGGCTGCTCGCCGGCGCGGGACGCGCCAAGCTGCGCGCGAGCGGCTTTCTCCCGCCTGCCTCGGCATGAGCCTGAGGGCCGGCGCCCGGTCACTCGCCGAGCGTCCCGCGTCACCCTCTCGCGTGCCTCTGATCGACTCGCCGGCTCGATCGCTCGTTCGCCGATGGTGGTTTCCGTTGCTCACCGGCCTGTGCATCGGCATCGCGCTGGCGTTCCTCGCACTGCCGGTCCTGGCGATCTTTCTCAACGTCTCGCCCGGCCGGCTGCTCGCGAGCCTTGGTCGCGCCCAGAGCCTCGACGCGCTGCGCCTGAGCCTGGAGACGAGCGCGATCGCGATCGCCTTGGTCGTGCTCGTCGGCACGCCCGCTGCCTATCGGTTGGCCACGCGACGGTTTCGCGGTCAGGCGCTCGCGCTGACGCTGATCGAGCTGCCGCTCGTGCTGCCACCTGCGGTCGCGGGCATCGGGCTGCTCGCCGCGCTCGGCCCTCAGGGCCTGCTCGGCGGTGCGCTCGCGCGAGCGCACATCGTCCTCGTGCTGCAGACCGCAGGCGTCGTGGTCGCGCTCGCGTTCGTCTCCGCGCCGCTCTACGTGCGCCAGGCCTATGCCGCCTTCGCCGCGATCGAACGTGTCCACATCGAGGGCGCGCTGGCACTCGGACTGCGCCGGCCGACGGTGTTCCTGCACATCGCGATCCCGATCGCGCGTCCTGCGCTGCTCGCCGGCGTCGCGCTCGCATGGGGCCGCGCGCTGGGCGAGTTCGGCGCGACACTGATGTTCGCCGGCTCCTTTCGCGGGATCACGCAGACCGTCCCGCTGGCGATCTACGACGAGTTCACCAGCGACTTCCCGGCAGCGCTGGCGCTCTCCGCCTTGCTCGTGATCGTCTCCGCCGCCGTGCTGCTGGCGATCAAGCTGTGCTCGCCCGCTCAGCCGCCGATGTAGGACATCTCGACCTTCGCCGCGGAGCTCGCCGCGCTCGCGGCGATCGCTGCATTCGCGGCGGCGCCGCGTTCGTCCGAGTAGCGATCGGCTCGCGCAGACCATATGCCTTGGAGTCTCGCGCGCAGCTCCTGATCGCTCGCGCCGCCGCGCAACACGGCCCGCAGGTCGTGGCCGCGGTGTGCGAACAGGCAGGTGAAGACCTGTCCGTCGGCGGAGATGCGCGCGCGAGTGCAGCCCGCGCAGAACGGGGAGCTGACGGAGTGGATCAAGCCGATCTCCCCTGCGCCGTCCTCGTAGCGGTAGCGCGTGGCGACCTCGCCGTGGGCGCGGCGCGGCAGCGCCCGCAGCGGCCACTGCTCGTTCAGACGGGCAACGATCTCTGCCGCGGGCACGACCTGCTCCGGGCGCCAGCCGTTGCTCGAGCCCACATCCATGTACTCGATGAAGCGCAGCACGACCGGGCGCTGACGGAAGTGCGCCGCCATCGGCACGATGCACTGCTCGTTCACGCCGCGGCGCACCATCATGTTGACCTTTACCGGCTGCAGACCAGCGGCGATCGCTGCGTCGATACCGCTGAGCACACGTCGCGAGGAGATCGCGGCCCCGCTCATCCGGCGCAACACGCCGTCGTCGAGCGAGTCGAGGCTGACCGTCACGCGCGCCAAGCCCGCCTCGGCGAGCTTCTCGGCCTTGCCCTCCAACAGCAGCCCGTTCGTCGTCATCGCGATCTGCTCGACGCCCGTCGTATCCGCGAGCATCGCCACCAGTCGCTCGATGTCGCGTCGCAGCAGCGGCTCTCCGCCGGTCAGCCGGACCTTGTGAGCTCCCAGCTGCGCGGCCGCGCGCGCGACACGCACGATCTCCTCGAAGCTCAGCAGCGCCGCCCGCTCGAGGAACTCGAAGCCGGGGCCGTAGACCTCGCGCGGCATGCAGTAGCGACAGCGCAGATTGCAGCGGTCGGTCACCGAGATCCGCAGATCGCTCAGCGGACGATCGAACAGGTCGCGCATCCCATCAAGCTACCCGAGCGCCGCCGCGGCTAAGCCCGACGGACGGCCACGGCGCAGGTCCGGCGGCGCAGGTCCGGCGGCGCAGGTCCGGCGGCGCAGGTCCGCCACCACTAGGCTCTGCGTGTGACCCGAGACGAGTGGATCGCCGCGTTCGCGCGCGAGGCCGGCGTGGCGCCGCCGTCGATCCAGGAGATCCGCGACCTGCTCGAGCTCGCCGGCAACGCGGCGCACGCCTCCGAACGCACCGCCGCCCCGCTGGCCTGCTGGCTCGCCGGGCGCTCGGGCCTGACGCTGGAGGAGCTGCTCGCCGCGTCCGCCCGCGTGGCCCCGCTCGACGGCGGCTAGCGTGCCTCGAGCTGTGCGCCGGCCGCACGCAGGTCCGCCGCGTCGTTGATCCCGAAGAACAGCCGGCGCGGGTCGCCGAACGGCGCCAGCTCGGGCTCGCCGAGCGTGCGTGAGCTCAACGCGCTCAGCGTCGCCGTGAGCGAGTCGCCGCGCGTCACCGCGACCTGCAGCGCCGGTGCGTGCTCGGGCAGGTACAGCGCCGGCAGCGGCTGCAGGCGTCCGGCGACCCGCGCGAGCGCCGGCTCGCCGAGCTCGCAGATGAACGTGAGCAGCGGCGCGCTGACGAACGGCATGTCACAGCCCAGCGCGAGGACGGGACCGCCGGCGTGACGCAGCGCGGCGAGCACTCCGCAGAGGGGATGGCGCGGGCGGTCGGGCTCGGTGACGATCGTCGTGTCACCGAGCGGCGGCAGCCGGCTGTCGCGCTTGGCGACGACGAACGCGTCCAGTCCCGCGGCCGCCGCCGCGGCGAGCGGGTAGCGCACCAGTGGCTCGCCGGCGAGCTCGGCGAGCGCCTTCTCGCCGCCGATACGCCTGCCGCGGCCGCCGGCCAGCACGGCGGCCGTCGGCCGCGACGCGGCAGCGCCGTCGCGCGCGTCCATCGGTGCAGTGTCGCACTACAGTTGCGCCGATGAGCGCAAGCGACGAGCTCGAGATAGACGATGCTCGACGGATCGTGCTGAAGAGCGTGCGCCCGCTCGACTTCGTCGAGCTGTCGCTCGACGACGCCCTCGGGCGCGTGCTCGCAGGCGACGTCCTCGCCGACGCCCCGCTGCCCGCGTTCGACAGCTCCGCGATGGACGGCTGGGCCGTGCGCGCCGCCGACGTCGCCTCGGCCAGCGCGAGCGAGCCGGTCGCGCTGCGGCCGATCGGCGAGTCGCGCGCCGGACACCCCGCGAGCCAGGCCCTCGCCGAGGGCGAGACGATCGCGATCTCGACAGGCGCGATGATCCCCGCGGGCGCCGATGCGGTCGTGCGTGTCGAGCGCACCCGCCGCCATGAGAGCGGGAGCGTCGTCGAGGTGCTGGAAGCGGTGCCCGCGGCGAACGACATCCGCCGCGCCGGCGAGGACGTCGCCCAAGGCGCGGTCGTGCTGCGCGCCGGCGCGACGCTCGGTCCGGCGGAGATCGGCATGCATGCGTCGCTGGGCCGCGCCCGGGCGCTCTGCTCGCGAGCTCCGCGCGTCTCGGTGCTGGCCACGGGCGACGAGCTCGTGGCGCCAGGTGAGACCGGACGCCCCGGCACGGTGCGCGACTCGAACTCGCACTCGATCGCCGCGCTGGCACGCCGCGCGGGCGCGCACGTGGTTCGACGAGCGACGCTCCCCGACGATGCAGCCGTGACGATGGCGGCGATCGCCGAGGGGGCCGCCGACAGCGACGCGCTGTTGCTGTGCGGCGGCGTCTCCGTAGGCGAGCACGATCACGTTCGCCCGAGCCTGCAGCGTCTCGACGCCTCACAGCGTTTCTGGGGGCTGGCGCTAAAGCCGGGGCACCCGACGTGGTTCGGCACGCTCGGCGACGCGCTCGTGTTCGGGCTGCCGGGAAATCCGGTCTCGGCGATGGTCACGTTCGCGCTGCTCGCAGCGCCGGCGCTGCGCGCAATGCAGGGCGCGCGCGATCCGCATCTGTCGCTGACGGCCGCGCTCGATGGCGGCTACCGCAAGCGCGCCGGCCGAGCGCATGCCGTGCGCTGCACGATCAGCGCTCGCGACGACGGCTGGCATGCGCGGCCGACCGGGCCGCAGGGATCGCACATGCTCAGCTCGATGCTCGCCGCCGACGCGCTGGCGATCGTTCCCGGCGCGGTGAGCGAGCTGCCCGACGGAGCCCGCGTTCGGATCGAGCCGCTGCGGGCGCTTGCGGGAGGGCGGTTGTGAACGCGAACGACGCCACGATGCGCGTGACCGTGCGGCTGTTCGCGATCCTCCGCGAGGGTGCCGGCAGCGACCGGCTCGAGCTGGAGCTCGCACCTGGAGCGACCGTCGAGGACGCGCTGCGCGTGCTCGCCGAGCGACCGCCCGTCGAGGAGCTGCTCGCGCGCCTGCCGGTGCACATGGCCGTCAACCGCGAGTACGCCGATCGCCAAACGGTGCTGCATGCGGCCGACGAGATCGCGCTGATCCCGCCGCTGAGCGGCGGCGAGCCGCAAGCCGACGCCGCCGTGCACGTCCGCATCTGCGAGCAGTCGCTCGACATCGCCCGCGTGCGCGAGCGCGTCTCGCACGACGGCGCCGGCGCCGTCGTCACGTTCGAGGGCGTCACGCGCGAGGTCGAACGACTTGACTACGAGGCCTACACGGCGATGGCCGAGCAACGGATCGGGCAGATCATGCACGACTGCGCGCGTCGTCACAGCCTGCGTGCGGCCGCCGTCGAGCACCGGGTGGGCAGCGTGGCGCTCGGCGAGCCGAGCGTGGTCGTCTGCGTCTCGGCCGCACACCGCCGGGAGGCCTTCGCCGGCGCGCGCGAAGCGATCGACCGGATCAAGGCCGAGGCACCGATATGGAAGCGTGAGGTGCTCAGAGACGGCACCGCGCGGTGGGTTCAGGGCATGCCGGCCCCCGGCGCCGCGGCGACGCTGACGCACCTCGACAGTCACGGGTCTGCGCGGATGGTCGACGTCGGCGACAAGCCGCCCAGTGAGCGCGTGGCGCGTGCGCGCGCACGCGTGCGCATGTCGCGACACAGCGCGCAGGCGGTGCAGAGCGGGAACGGTCCGAAGGGCGAGGTCCTCGGCGTCGCGCGGATCGCCGGAATCCAGGCCGCCAAGCTGACCGGGCAGTTGATTCCGCTCGCCCACCCGCTGGCCTTGAGCTTCGTCGACGTGCAGGCTCGGGTGGATGTCTCCGCGGGACTCGTGGAGCTGATCGGCGAGGCGCGCACGTTTGCCCGCACGGGCGTCGAGATGGAGGCGATGACGGCCTGTTCGGTCGCGGCGCTGGCGGTCTACGACATGGTCAAGGGCCTGGAGCGCACGGTCGCGCTGGAGCAAGTCGTGCTGCTGGAGAAGCGTGGCGGGCGCAGCGACTACCGCCGCGAGGAGGATTGAACGCCTTGCGCGCGGCCGTGATCACGATCAGCACGTCGAAGGCTGCCGGCGAGGGACGCGACGAGAGCGGGCCGGCCCTGGAGCAGCTCGCCCGCAGCCTCGGGGCGGAGATCGCCGGCGCCGAGCTGATCCCGGACGACCGCGCGCGGATCGAAGCATCTCTGCGCCACTGGTGCGACGAGCAGCCATGCGAGCTGGTGCTCACGAGCGGTGGAACCGGGCCGGCGCCCGACGACGTGACGCCGGAGGCGACGCGAGCGGTGCTCGATCGCGAGTTCGAGGGCATACCGGAGGCGATACGCGCACTCTCGCGCGAGCACACCGAGCACTGGATGCTCGCGCGACCGGCGGCCGGCGTGCGAGGAACGACGCTCGTCGTCAACCTGCCGGGCAGTCCACGCGCGATCGCACAGGTCCAAGCGGCGCTCCGTCCGGCGCTCGCGCACGCCCTCGCGCTGCTCGCGGGTCGCCCGCACGGCGGTTGAGCGCCGCGCGCGGTCGCGGCTCGGACGCGTATGCAAAGCACTCAGCGGAGGCTCAGCGAAGGAGCACCCCTTCGCTGTCCTTCGGCTCGAGCACGAACAGCTCAGCGGCAACGTCGGTGTTCGTGCAGATACCGCTGATGAAGCTGCGCACCTTGCGACCCGTCGCCTGCTCGACGGAGCTGACGAACTCTCCGGCGCTCGCGTACTGAAAGAACGTGCGCGTGTCACGCAGCCGCTGGTGCTCGCCCATCGCCTGCAGGTTCTTCTCCGCCGGCGTGAAGGTGTGCTCGAGCAGGCAGACGAGGGCGTCGGGGCCTGCGTAGTGGGAGCGAACCTTCGTCGGCCCGCGCCCGAACTGGTCCTTGTACAGGCGGACCATCGCGTTCGAGACCGCAGAGAGGCCGCCCGGGTCCTGCTCGGCGGCGCGACCGTCGTGGGACGAGTTGTTCTCAGTCTGGGGTGTGCTCATGGGACCCGCTTCCTGATGAGGAGGACGCCACGCCTTCTGGCGCGGCCTATCGGTTAGCCGATGTGTCCAAAGCCGAGCCTGCACTCAGCCGGTCCACCTCGATGAGGCGCTGCGCGTCCCGCCCGTTGCCTCGCTAGCCCGGCGGTCCTCGAAGAAAGTCTAGCGACCGTTGCCGCCTGGTCTGCGCCTGCGGGTGCGGACTTCTCTGCGAGCGCGGTTGGGCGCGGTGGTGAACAACTGTCGCCCTGCGCCGGCCCTCGAGACGAACCGGGCACGAATCGCGCTACGATTCGAGCTGCCTCGAGACGAACCGGGCACGAATCGCGCTACGATTCGAGCTGCTTCGGCTCCATCGGCGAGACCGAGGTTCGAAACAAGCGGTGGGACGCTCGACGGCACAGGCGCCGAGCAGGATCGCCGTACACAGCAATCGGGTGTACGGAGGTCCGCATGTCTGCCGAGCAGCAACTGTCTCTTCAAAGCTCCGAGAAGCCCTGGCAGGTGGCGCCGGCCAACTTCGCGGTGCAGGACGCGGTGAGCGCCGATCGTCACCGGCTCGTGCTCAGCGGCGAGCTGGACATCGCCGCGGCGTCCAAGCTCAACCACGTGGTCGAGCGCATTTGCTCGACAGTCGTCGACGCGCTGGTCCTGGATCTCACCAACGTCACGTTCTTGGACTGCGCAGGCCTTCGCGCAATCCTCTGCGCAGAGGCCCTCGCTCGCCTGCAGGATCGCTGCTGGTTCGCGCTCATTCCCGGAGAGAATCGCCAGGTCCGGCGCGTCCTGCAGCTGACCGTGACGTTGGATCGCTTCCCTTCCGAAGCGCGTGCCGGGGGCGACACTTCGATCCGTCAGGTGGCGACTCCCGGAGGAGCGGCTCCTGACCGGCTCGCGGCGCGGGCTCCCCATACGCGCCGCGAGCCCACAGTTGACGGCGAGCAGCCTTGCGACGACGGAGAGGTCGGCGCGGAGGCGCTCGT
Source organism: Solirubrobacteraceae bacterium (assembly GCA_035552575.1). Taxonomy (GTDB): domain Bacteria; phylum Actinomycetota; class Thermoleophilia; order Solirubrobacterales; family Solirubrobacteraceae; genus Palsa-744. The sequence goes on from DASZLB010000055.1 coordinate 20,178, forward strand.
GTACGAGCTGTCTCGCTATCGCAACGCCCTCGGCCGTTACTGATCGTCGGTGAAAGGCTGGTCGGCCGGGCGCTGCCGCGAATCCCGCGCCGGCCCCTAGCTCGAGGGCTCAGAGCAGACCACCACACATTCCCCAGATGAATCTAAGACCGGCTGATTGCCGCTTGGCGACGCCGGGTAGACAACCTCATGACTGGACATGCGCAGGCTCGCTTCGAGCGCGAGAACGAATGACCTGACCGCAGGCAAGTCGGGTTCGCGCTCTCGGAGGACCGGGGGGCCCGCCGCATGCAGGTTGGCCGTTGGCCGTGCCGGGCTGGGGCGCTTCTAAGCAGGCGCGACTGACAGGGCGCGTTTCACTAAGAACGATTCATCACTAGGAGATGCCCCGATGATCCTACGCCTCGACCGGCTCCAAACGAAATTGCCTCCGCCGTCAGACCCCGACCCGATCGGAGCTTCCGCCGTGCAGGAGCTGCTCGGCGGCAAGTTCGGCGAGATGTCGACGTTCATGAACTACACCTACCAGTCCTTCAACTTCCGCAACCGCCAGGGCGCGCGCCCGTTCTACGACCTGCTTGCGAGCATCGCCGCCGAGGAGTTCGGTCACATCGAGCTCGTCGCGACGGCGATCAACACGATGCTGACGCCGGCGGCCGACGGCGCCCCGGGCGAGAGCGGATCGCTCGAGGATGTCAAGGGCACGCGCAACACGCAGCAGTTCCTCGCCGGCGGCGCGGCGGCGCTCGTGCAGGACTCGATGGGCAAGCCCTGGAACGGGGACTACGTGAATGCCACCGGCGATCTGATCGGCGATCTCACGCACAACTTCTTCCTCGAGACCGGGGCGCGCAACAACAAGCTGAAGGTCTACGAGATGGTCGATCACCCGGCCGCTCGCGCGCTGACCGGGTACCTGCTCGTGCGCGGCGGCGTGCACCAGGTCGCCTACGCGCGAGCCCTTGAGAACCTCACGGGCGCGGACATGATGAAGCTGTTCCCCTCGCCGCGGATTCCGACCGAGAAGATCCCCGAGTGCCAGCCGCACATCCAGCGTGGCGAGCACCTGAAGCTCTATCGCTTCTCCCCGGATGACTTCAAGGAGCTCGCAGCCGTGTTCAACGGTCCGCACCCGGAAACCGGCGAGCCGCTGGAGATCGCCGAGGAGATCCACCCCGAGGGCGCGCCGGCGTTCGACCTGCCTTCCCAGCCGGCGGTCTTCGCGCCCGGTCCTGCGCCCGAGGAGATCGAGCAGATCGCGGCGAAACTGCGTGAGGCCGCCGGTCTATCCAAGGAGCCGACGGGCGTCGTCGCGCAGAACGCGAACGGTAACGGCAGCGCCGGGTTCGACGGCAGCGGGGTCATCGAGAAAGTCAAGGACGCGATCAACTGAGCGATCACGCTCGCCGGGGCCGACAGCGGACCCGGCGAGCGGCCGCGCAGTCACTCACACGAACAAAGGAGCGCAATGGCAGATCTGACAAACCTCGAGAGCAAGCTCGCCGAGGTGCTCGGCTTGGCTGCGGCATCGAAGGCCGCGACCGAGAAGGTCAGGACGATGCTCGACGAGGACGAGCAGGATCTCGCGAGCATCCTCGAGCAGATGGGCGAGCAGGCGGCGGAGACCGAGCAGCGCTGCACCGAGATCGCGGGCACCTTCGACGGCAAGAAGACGGCGATCCTCGACGCCGGCCGGGAGACGCGCCAAGAGGCCGAGGAGATGATGAAGACCTACCTCGCGGACGAGGAGGAGGCGCTCGACGGATTCGAGTTCCTGACGATGGCCGAGGCCGGTGAGGTCGGCCACTGGGCGATCGTCAAGAAGCTCAACGAGCGCGCGCGGAACGAGGCCGTGCAAGGGCTCGTCGAGTGGGCGCTTCCGATTCAGGAAGAGCATCTCAGCGCGGCGCTCCAGAACTCGCTCGTCCTCGCCGGGCGCGAAGACCCCGACGAGGTTGTCGAATAGGAGAGCCGATGCTGCTGGCGACTTACCTCAACGACCATCTCGCCGGTGCGACGGCGGGTCGCGAGCTGGCTCGCCGCTCGGCCGCGAGCAACCGCGGGTCGGCGCTCGGTCAGTTCCTCGCCGAGCTCGCACAGGAAGTCGACGAGGACCGCGACGCCCTGCTTGCGCTGATGGGCGAGCTGCAGATCGGCGCCGACCGGGTCAAGGTGCTCGGCGGCTGGGCGATCGAGAAGCTCGGGAGGCTGAAGCCGAACGGCCGGTTGCTGAGTTACTCCCCGCTCAGCCGCCTGCTCGAGCTCGAGGGGCTGATACTCGGGGTACGCGGCAAGCTCGCGCTCTGGCACGCGCTGCAAACGATCGAGGCCGACGAGCCGGCGCTCGCGAGCGCCGACCTCGGCTCGCTCGCGCGCCGCGCAGAACGCCAGCTCGAGGAGCTCGATCGCCATCGGCGCGCGGTCGTGCCCGAGGCACTGCGGGGCTGAGGTAGGCCAGCTCTGCGCCGTGCCCTGAGGCAAGCCGGCTCCGGAGGCAAGCCGGCTCCGGCGCCCTGCCTAGAGGGTTTGCTCTGCCCGCTTGTAGAGAATCTGCAGCAGATCCGATCCGAACACCGTAGCCAGCACCGAGGCCAGCCAACGGGTCGGGCGCGGCGCGATGATCAAGCCGGCTGCGAAGCCCGCCGCGATCCACATGCTCAGGCAGTAAGGGCAGATGAGGAGCTCGCCGACAGCCCTTCTGAGTCCACTTCCGCGCGCCTGCTCCTCCACCTCTCCCGGCCCGCCCTCTTCTTCGAAGCGCGTGAACGGCGCTCGCACAGCGCTCGTCACACGGTCCTTGGCGAGCAGGCGAGAGGCCTTGTGCGTCGCGACGGCGAGCAGCAGGAGGTCGCCCGGCTCGACGCGCTCGGGCAGCTCGCGACCGCTGCGGCGAACCGAGGCGGAGAAGCCGGCGACCGCGGCGCCGAAACCCCCAGTGAGTACCGCGTAGGCCGCGAGCGGCCGTTGTTCGCCCGGGCCGTAGCCCGCGACTGGCGACACTTGCTTGAGAGTCTCGCTGCTCACACTCGACACGTACCCGTGGGCACCCAGTTAAAATCTGGCCTCCGTGTGGAGTCCTTCGCGGCGGGGTAGATCAACGCCGTGCGCGGCCTCGCTCACTCGGCTGTGGTTGTGACGCGTGCAGCGCGGAACTGCTGCGCGCCTCCTGGCGACGCTCGTGGTTTGGCCAAGGGATTGATCGGACGATGAGCGCGCTTCCGGCCGGACCGCGCATGGGACGCCTGGCCGGCACGGTCTCCTTTCATCGCGATCCGCTTGGCTTCTTGCAGCGCTGCCAGCAGGACTTCGGCGACGTCTTCACGATCCGCCTGACGACCGTCGGACAGGTCGTGGTCCTCTGCGATCCGAGCTCCGCGAAGGCGCTGGCCAAATCCGATCCCGGCCAGGCAAGCGCAGGCGAGGCGCGCCTAGGCATGCTGCCGATGGCCTCGCCCCTGTCGATCTTCGGTGGCGACGGCGGCGAGCACGACGGCGCCCGCGGACGGGTCGCGACGGCGTTTGCTCCGCAAGCGATCGACGAATCGGGCGCGGCGATCGCGCAGCTGATCGCGCGCCACGTCGCGAGCTGGCCGCTTGGTCGCCCGACGCGACTGCTTCCGCGGATGCGCCGTCTGGCAGACGAGGTCTTCGTGCGCGAGGTGCTGGGTGTGGATGATCCTCGCGCCGGCGAGCTCGCGCGCGCGATCGGACGGCTGCTGTGGACGCCCGGCAATCCCCCCGTGACGATCCCGGGCCCGCAGGATGGCCTGCTGGGGCGCGCCGTCGACCGCGCCTACAAGCGCCGGCGCGCCGCGATAGCGCGGCTGATCGAGCAGGAGCTCGAGGAGCGGCGCGCTCGCCGCGAGGCGGGCCGCGGCGTGCTCGGCCTGCTGATCTCCGACGAGCCTCGGCGCGGGGACGAATGCCTGGTCGATGAGTTGCTCGCCATGCTGATGGCGGCCCAAGAGCCGATGGCAGCTGCGTTGACCTGGCTCGCTCTGCGCCTCGGCTCAGCCGAGTGCGACGTGCTGAGGCGACTGCAGGACGAAGGCGGCGACGGGCCGTTTGCTGAGGCTGTGATCGCCGAGACGTTGCGGCTGCATCCGCCGGCACTTGCGATGCTGCGCCGCGTCGAGCAGCCGGTCGCTGTCGCGGGGGTCGAGCTGCCGCCAGCGACGTGCACCCTGATGCCGATTGCGCTGCTTCATCGCGACCGTCGCCGGTTCTCGGCGCCGGAGCACTTCAAGCCCGAGCGCCACCTCGACGGGGCCGAGGAAGCGGCGACATGGCCATTTGGCCTGGGCGCGAGGAGCTGCATCGGCCGGGCGCTCGCGCAGATGCAGCTCGACTCGCTGCTGAAGGTGCTGCTCGAGCGCGTCGTCGTTAAACCCGTAGGCCCGCAACCCGAGGGAATGGTCCTGCGCGGGACGATCCTCGTGCCACATCGAAGCGGGACGGTCGTCCTGGCGGGACGTCCTGCCGCGCGCGGGGCGCCATAGCCGGCTGCGACTCTGGCGCCCCCGCGGCGAGCTCACGAAGCAGCGGCGACTGCGATGCCTTCGCCGGCGATCTTCTGCATCGCCGAGCGGGCGACCTCGAGGGCGTGCTTCTCCTGCTCGAGGTTCTGGCGCAGCAGAGCAGCGACCTCCGATGCGCCACGTGCTTCGGCGTTGACGATCAGCGTCTCGTAGACAGCGATCTCGTGGTGCTCGGACTCCGTCGCCGAGGAGAGGATCACGGCGTCGAGAACCGACTCGTCGGTTTTCTTGATCGTCGCCTTGCCCTCCTTCGCCAAGCCCTCGATCGCCGGGCACGGAGAGTCGTCGATCTCCTCGCCGAGCAGCCTGAAGCACTGTTCGAGGTTCGCGACGTGCTGGCGGGTCTCCTCGCGATGGTCGCGCAGCGCTTGCTTGATCTCGGTGCGCTGGGCTTCTTCCTCGAGTTCCTCGAGGACCTCGACGAGCTTGTTCTCCATCGTCAGCGCTGCGCCCAGCTTGAAGCTGAAGATCTCCTCGGGGGTGTCGAGTTTCTCGAACATGGGTGACTCCTTGGTTCGGGGTTGTAAGAACGGCTCAGCGCGGAGCTCGCGCGGCGGCGGGGCGGCTCATCGACCGAGCGCGGCTTCTCCGCGGTCGCTCGTCTTCCGGCGCCGGGCGCTTCCCGCGCGGCTCGGCCGAGACGAAAAGGTCGACGGCACGGCGCCCTTTCGCCAAGCAGCGCGGGCAATGTTCGATTTCCGCTTCGGGCCTCGACATGACCAACGTCAATCCGCAGCTTGGACAGTTGAGATAGGGCATTTCCGACCTCCGGCGTCGCGCTCTCCGTACATGGACGACATGTAGGCATTCCGAGCAAGCGCCTCGCGATCGCTGTTCGTCGCACCGTCTTTCCAGCTTGCGGCTCCTACCGAGAGCCGAACAAGACTCACTATCGAGTTAGCCGGATCGCTCGCGCTCTAAACCCGGCAGGCGAGCAAGAGCGGGCAACCGGCGGAGGCTCGCGCAGCTTGCTGCGCAGCGGGGTCCCCCGACGAGCCGAAGCGAAGCGAGGCTGCTCGACAGGACTCTCAGCGGGCGAACCAACCGGTGGCGAGCGCGAGCACCTCCTCGGGCGCCTCCTCGGGCAGGAAGTGCCCGGCACCGGCGACCGTCTGCACGCGCACGTTGCGCGAGGGCCGGGGGTCCAGCGCCAGGCGGATCGCGCTGCGTCCCCCCATCGCCAGCAACGCGGGGACGCGCAGCTCGCACGACCGGTCGCCTGCGAGTACGACGGCCGGCGCCTCGCGTGTCAGGAAGGTGCGGTAGCAAGCCGAGCTCGCAGCCGCGCGCGCGGGCTCGCGCAGCACGTCGGCGTAGTTGTCCAGCTCTGCCTTGCTCCACGATGCTTGTCGGGCGCTGCCGGCGCGGATGATCGTCCGAACCGCTCCGGGCCCACTCGTCAGCAGCCGCCTTCCGAGCACAGGCGTCGCCAGCGCCACCTGGTAGCCGGCGAGCAGCGGAACCGCGAGCTGACGGGCTCGCAGGCCGTCGCTCCAAGGCGGAGCGATGTCCAGCGCGAGGATGCGCTGCACTCGCTCTGGGTGCTCGAGCGCCAGCAGGAAGGCGACGTAGCCACCCCAGTCGTGGCCGACGATCGCCGTTCGGTCGATCCCCTCGGCGTCGAGCAGGGCGAGGATGTCGCGTGCAAGCGTTGCCTTGGCGTAGTCGCCGGGAGGCGCGTCCGACCAGCCGAAGCCGCGCAAGTCAGGTGCGATCACGCGATGATCGCGCGCGAGGCGTCCGATCACCCGTCGCCAGCACCACCAGTGCTGCGGCCAGCCGTGCAGCAGCAACATCGGCGGCCCGTCCCCGGCTTCGGCCAGATGCAGCGTGACGTCGCCGGTAGGCACAAAACGATGGCGTACGCCCTCGACGTCTTGGAGATCCTCAAGCGCTACGCGCGATCGCTCGGACGCGGGGAGGGGCAACGAATCTAGGCGCCGGCCGAGCCGCTCACGCCAGGCTCGCCGAGGCTCACGTAACTGCTCCAGTCGCTGTCGATCTGGTTGAGCGTCTCGACCACCTTGATCTCGTGCTCGCGCCCGTGCAACGCGAAGCTGACGCTTCCCTCGTGCGGTTCGGCCGCCAAGCCCGTCTCCGCGGCGAAGGCGCCGGCGATGCGCTGGGCTGCGGCTTGGTCGTCCTTGTAGAGCAAGACGATCTCGTTTGCCATGAGAACTCAATGCCCCGCCTGGGCGATGGCTAATCGGCGGCGCGGGCGCGTGACGGTCGGATCACGCTGGAATGCGGCGCCGCAGGCATCGCTGCGGGATTGCCGGCGCTCCTTCGCTGTCTGCTGCGCGCCTCGCTGCCCATATTTCACCGCTGGGTTTAGAGCTGAATCGCCGCGGGAAGACGAGCTGTACGACGCCTTGCGTTCATGGGTATTAAGTTCGCTCAGCGCTAAGCGTCCAGGACATAGGGACTCGTCTTCGCTACGCGATGGCGGGGACCTATGTCCGATCTTCTTCGTTGTTTTCGTTGCTTTCTGCGCTCGGCTCGAGCACGAAAGACTCGACGGCGACGT
>DASZLB010000056.1:0-14332 GCA_035552575.1 Solirubrobacteraceae bacterium
GCGCAGTTCCAGCTCCCGGTCGAGACGAAGGGCAAGCCCGACAAGCTCGTCGAAGTGCTGCAGGCCGAGAAGCCCGAGCAGGCGATCGTCTTCGTGCGCACGAAGATTCGCGCCGACCAGCTGTTTCGCACGCTGACGGACCGCGGTATGAACGTCAGAGCGCTGCATGGCGACATGTCGCAGGGCTCGCGCGACGGCGTGATGCTCGCGTTCAAGGGCGGGCGCGTGCCGATCCTCGTCGCGACCGACGTCGCCGCGCGCGGGCTCGACATCTCGACGGTCACGCACGTGATCAACTACGACGTGCCGACCTCGCCGGACACGTACGTGCACCGCATCGGGCGCACCGGCCGCGTCGGGCGCTCGGGCCGCGCGATCACGTTCGTCGAGGATCGTCAGAAGCGCGAGCTCGAGGCGATCGAAAAGCACATCGGCACGCAGGTCGCCAAATGGGAGCAGGGCGCCGAGGCGGCGCCGACGCCCGTCAAGGAGCGCCCGCGCCGGCACTCGAAGCCCCGCATCTCACGGCGCGACGAGCAGGAGACCTACGTCAAGCTCGTGCTTGGCGGCGGCCGCGCGAGCGGACTGAAGGTCTCGGACATCGTCAACGCCGTCACCTCCTCGGCCGGCCTCGACGGCGAGGCCGTGCGCGACGTGCTCGTGCTCGACCGCTTTTCGTTTCTGTCCGTACCGGCCGGCGAGGCCGAGCGCGTGATCGACTCGCTCGACGGCCAAGAGGTGCGCGGGCGCAAGCTGAGCCTCGAGCAGGTCGCGAGCAACTAGCTGACGAGAGCGCCCGAAAGGGCGCCCATAAAAATCGAATCGCGGGACGAGCGTCTCGCCGAAGGAGAGGAGACTCTTCATGTCAACCGCCACGATGCAGACCACCGAAGGCCCGATCGTCTTCGAGCTGTTCGACGCCGACGCGCCGAAGACCGTCGAGAACTTTCGCAAGCTCGCCGGCGAAGGCTTCTACGACGGGCTCACGTTTCACCGTGTGATCAAGGACTTCATGATCCAGGGCGGCTGCCCGCAGGGGACCGGCACCGGCGGACCGGGTTACACGTTCGAGGACGAGTTCAACGAGCACAAGGTCGTGCGCGGCGCGCTCGCGATGGCCAACGCCGGCCCGAACACGAACGGCTCGCAGTTCTTCATCGTCACGACGGCCGCCGCGCCGTGGCTCGACGGCAAGCACACAGTCTTCGGCCAGGTGACCGACGGGCTCGACGTCGTCGACAAGCTCGAGGGCGTGCAGACCGACGGCGACGACCGGCCAGTCGAGCCGATCGGAATCGCCTCGATCGAGCTCTCCGACTAGCTGTTTGGCACTCCCCCGACGGCCGCTCCGTCGGAGTAACCTTGTTCGTAGAGAGCGAGCACTAAGCGAGCGAGCGAAGGGGAGAGACCGAAATGGCGAGTGTCGAGCAGCCCCAGACCGTCGAGCAACCGGCTCCGGTGGAGAACGGCAACGGCAGCGCGCCGCACGCCGGTGAGATTTCGGTCGAGAACCCGGCGACGGGCGCGATCGTCGCGACCGTCCCCGATCTCGGTCCAGACGCAGTCGCGGCGATGGCCAAGCGCGCCCGCGCCGCGCAGCCGACGTGGGCGTCCTACGGCTTCGACGGCCGCGCACGCGTGATGCTGCGGGCGCAGAAGTGGCTGATGGACAACTCGCAGCAGGTCATCGACACGATCGTCTCCGAGACGGGCAAGACGTTCGAGGACGCTTCACTCGCCGAGATCTCCTACGCCGGCAACGCGTTCGGCTTCTGGGCGAAGAACGCCGCCGAGTTCCTCGACGACGAGCGCGTCAAGTCGGGACAGCTGCTCGTCAAGGGCAAGAAGCTGATCGTCCGCTACCAGCCGCTCGGCTTGATCGGCGTTATCGGCCCGTGGAACTACCCGCTGACGAACTCCTTCGGCGACTGCATCCCGGCGCTGATGGCCGGCAACTCGGTGATCCTCAAGCCGTCCGAGGTCACGCCGCTGACCTCGATGCTGATGGCCGAAGGCCTGCGTGAGTGCGGGCTGCCCGAGGGCGTCTTCCAGGTCGCAACCGGCCGCGGCGCGACCGGCGCCGCGCTGATCGAGCACGTCGACATGATCATGTTCACCGGCTCGACGAAGACCGGACGCAAGGTCGCCGAAACGGCCGCGAGCCGCTTGATCCCGGCGTCGCTCGAGCTCGGCGGCAAGGACCCGATGATCGTCCTCTCAGACGCCGATCTCGAGCGTGCCGCGAACTTCGCGACGTACTACTCGATGCAGAACGCCGGGCAGACGTGCATCTCGATCGAGCGTGCCTACGTCGAGGAGCCCGTGTTCGACGAGTTCGTCGAGAAAGTCTCCGAGAAAGTCCGCGCGTTGCGCTTCGGCAAGCCCGACGGACCGGGCTCTGTCGAGGTCGGAGCGATCACGTTCCCGCCGCAGCTGCAGACGATCGAAGACCACGTCACCGATGCCGTCGACAAGGGAGCACGCGTGCTCGCCGGTGGGCACGCCTCGAACAAGGGCGGCGGGCGCTTCTACGAGCCGACCGTGCTCGTCGACGTCGACCACACGATGAAGTGCATGACCGAGGAGACGTTCGGTCCGACGCTGCCGATCATGAAGGTCTCAGACGCCGACGAGGCCGTGCGGCTCGCCAACGACTCGCCTTACGGGCTCGGCGCGTCCGTCTTCACGCGCGACACCGAGCGCGGCGAGCAGATCGCGAAGCGCCTAGAAACGGGCGCCGCGAACGTCAACGACGCAATGATCAACTACACCGCGCTCGAGCTGCCGATGGGCGGCGCGAAGGCGTCGGGGCTCGGCTCGCGCCACGGCGCCGGCGGCATCCGCAAGTACACGGCGCAGCAGGCGATCGTGATCACGCCGAAGCTCGCGCTCAAGCGCGAACCGCACATGTACCCATACAAGGCGCGCACCTCGAAGCTGCTCGCGGGCATGTTCAAGTTCCTGTACGGCAGAGGGAAGCGGGACTAAGAAGCTGTCTCAATACCTCCCGTAGGAGGGTTTGGGGCTTGCCGGGCGAACATTGCTGGGTGACATAACCCAGCCGAGGAGGTGTCCTGGTGGCGAGGTCGACCTGGCAGGTGCGGGACGAGCTATGGGAGACCGTCGCGCCGCTACTCCCGGAGCATGCTCCCGATCCACGTGGCGGCCGTCCGCGCGTCAATGACCGCGTGTGCTTCAACGCGATCGTGTTCGTGCTGTTCACGGGGATCGCCTGGCGGCATCTACCGACGGAGATGGGCTGCTCGCCGGCGACCGCGCACCGGCGCCTGGCCGAGTGGCAATCCGCCGGGGTGTGGAAGCGTCTGCATCGCGAGCTGTTGCGAGGACTGAACGCGGCCGGGCAAATCGACTGGTCAACATCGGTCGTGGACGGCAGTCATATCCGAGCGCTTTTGGGGGGCTCCACACCGGGCCCTCGCCGGTTGACCGTGCCCGCACGGGCTCAAAGCACCACCTGATCACCGACTCCGGCGGGATTCCGCTTGCGATCAGCCTGACCGGCGGGCACCGCAACGATGTCACCCAACTGCTGCCGTTGATCGACGGAGTCGGTCCGGTCGCCGGCAAGCCTGGGCGTCCACGTCAGCGCGCCGAGCGCTTGCTCGCCGAACGCGGCTATGACCACGACAAGTACCGCCGTGAGCTTCGCAGGCGCGGCGTGAAGCCTGTGATCGCCAGGTGCGGCAACGAGCACGGCTCGGGCCTTGGCAGGGAACGCTGGGTCGTGGAGCGCACCTTCGCCTGGTTGCACAACCTGCGCCGGCTGCGAATCCCTACGAGCGCGCGGCTGAGCTGCACATGGCGTTCATGCTGCTCGGCTGCGCTGTTGTCTGCCAGCGCAAGCTGAGCGGCGCCTGATCAGTCTTCGCCGTCGTCATCGAAGCTGCGCCGCCCGTACTGATCGGGGATCGATCCCCAGCCCCAGATCACCACCGGCTGCTGGGGCACGATGCCGTACTCGATCGGGTCGGCCTTCTCGGGATCGACTACGCAGCGGTGCTGCCAGTTATCGCCGAGATCGAAGACATACTCGAACTCCTCGCCCGCCTTGACCTCTTTGGCGACTTTCAGCTTGGCGTGGTCGAGCCACACCAGCTCAGGGCCGAACGAGTCGTCCGGATAGCCGATCTGCCGGCCATCGCTCAGCTCGAAGGTGTGCAGGTGCGACAGGTCCCAGCGCGCGAACGCCGCGTCGATCGTCTCGGCGAGCTGCTCAAAGGAATGCGAGGGACCGACCAGGAAGACCCGGCCGGGCGGCGGATCGCACGCCACTCCACGCCCTCCAAGCAGGTCCACCCTGATCTGCAGCCACGTTCGCGCCACCGCCCGCACAGGCTACGGGGTTATGAGACAGGTTCTAAGAGCGGCCGAGCGCGAGCTGGGCGCGCTCGGGCTCGCGCTCGAGCAGCCCGACGAGCGCGCGCACGACACGCGCGTCGAACTGTGCGCCGGCGCAGCGTTCGAGCTCCGCTCGCGCGGCCTCGTGGTCTAGCGAGGAGCGGTAGGAGCGATCGCTCGTCATCGCCTCGTATGCGTCCGCGACCGCGATGATCCGTGCCTCGAGCGGTATCTCGTCGCCTGAGAGCCCTCGTGGGTAGCCGCGGCCGTCGGGCTGCTCGTGGTGCTGCCCGACCCATTCGCGCACGTCCGTCAAGCTCGGGTGGGCAAGCATCTGCGCGCCGAGTTCGGGGTGGCGCCTGATCACGTCGAACTCCGCGTCTGTCAGCCTGCCGGGCTTGTGCAGGATCCCGTCGGGGACGCCGACCTTGCCGATGTCGTGCAGCATCCCCGCGAGCCGCACGCGCATCGTGCGATGCGCCGAGAGCCCAAGCTCGCGCGCCATCATCTCCGCATAGCGCCCGACCGTCTCGGAGTGGCGCGCGCTGCCGCTGAAGCGCAGGTCGATCGCCTCCGCGAGGTCGAGCATCACGGCGAGGAAGCGTTCGGAGGCGACGTCGCGGTCCTCGCCGTCGCGCTCCGGCGCGCCGCGCATCGCCGCGTTGTGCAGCACCGTCCTGTCGCGACCGTTCGACTTCGCCGTCTTCAGCGCCTCGTCGGCCGCTCGCAGCAGCGCCGCCGCGGTCTCGCCCTGGCGCGGATAGCTCGCGACGCCGAAGCTGATCGTGATCGGCACCGCGTCGCCGGCGAACTCGCTGTGCAGCTCGCCGCGCAGCCGCTCGCAGATCACGAACGCGCCGTGCTGGTCGGTATCCGGCAGCACGAACGCGAACTCGCCGCCGCCGACGCGCGCGATCGCGTCGACGTCGCGCTTGCCACGCTCGAGCAGTCGCGCGACGCGCTGCAGCGCGATGTCGCCGACCTGGTGGCCCGAGCGGTCGTTGACTTCCTTGAAGTGGTCGAGATCGCCGACGACGACCGTCAGCCGCCCCTCGCGCCGGCGCGCGCGTGCGAGCTCGAGATCGAGCAGCTCGCGAAAGCCGTGGCGGTTGGCCAGGCGCGTCAGCGAATCGGTGCGCGTCGCCTCGAACAGGCGCGCGATCAGCAGCTCGACGCGCGCGCGCATCACGCGAATCACGAGCGCCGCGACCGCGAGCGTGCCCATCCCGACGAGCCACCATCCAGCCGCTCGCTCCGCGGGTGCGCGTGTCATCAACAGCGCGCCGTATGCGACCGCGACGTATGCGATCTGCAACGCCATCGCTCTCGTCGTGAAGAAGTACGCCGAATAGAGGAAGACCCACAGGTAGAGGAAGATCAGCGGGCTCGGGTTCTGCGCCGAGAAGTACGCGACGCCCGTGATCAACGTCGTCCCCGAGGCGAGCGCGACCGGCAGGATGCGCGGGTCGAGCCAGTCCGCGCGCCAGTGAAGCAGCGCTGCGACCGCGTACGCGATCCCGGCGATCACGAGCACCGCGATGACTTCCGCGTGGGCCGAGTGCGGCAGCGCGGCCGTCAGCAGCGCGAGCGTCGCGCCCGCGGCGAACAGCGTCGCGAGGATCCGCGCGGTCAGGCTCGGGCCGAAGTCCGTGCCCGCACCGATGCCACGCGCGTCGGCCTCAGCCAGATCCGACTCCGCCAGTCGCCACGTCATGAACGTTTACTCGGATCAAGTTGCGCGTGCCATGAGCGCGACGACGCAAATTGCGCAAATCTCAGACAGGCATTGGCGGGCTGAAATCGACGCTCGGCGCGCTCAGCTGTCGCGCAGCGCGAGCCCTAGGATCCGTTCGAGCTGCGGGATCGACTCCTCGGCGCTCGTGTGGTGGACCGTCGCCATGCCGAGCTCTTCGGCCGGCGTCAGGTTGAACGGGAGGTCATCGACGAAGACGCACTGCGCCGCCGCGAGCCCCGCGCGCTCGGCGCCGAGCTCGTACATCAGCCGCGCCGGCTTGCGCGTGCCCTCCTCGCCCGAGATCACGACGCCGTCGAACAGCTCCTCGAAGAGGTCGTGCGGATAGCGATGAACGCCCCACGAGTTCGACACGAGCGCCGTGCGAATCCCGCCTGCACGCGCACGGCGCACCGCCTCGACCATCGGCTCGTCCGGCTTGACGCCTGCGAACAGCCCGTCGATCAGCCCGTCCGGCTCGGCACCGAGCAGCGGCGCGAGCTCCTGCTCGAACTCACCCTCCTGCAGCTGTCCCTTCTCGAGCGCGATCAACAGCTCGCGGAAGCTCGGGTCTTTGCTGAAGCGATCGCGCAGCGTCTGCGGATCGATCCCGACCTTCAAGCAGAAGTCGCGGAACGACGTGAACAGGTTCGTCGTCAGCACGCCGCCCCAGTCGATCAGCAAGCCTGCGCGCCGCTCGCCGTCGCCGTTCGCTTCCGACCGCACGGCGTCCTCGCGCGCTCCCTCAGTTGCCATACGCCACGTTTTCGGCCTGGCGCGCGAGCTCGAGCACGCCGTCGCCGAACGTCTTCAGATACGGATCGTCTGTCGTGCCGGCGATCGCGCGCTTGTAGTTGCCCTCCATGAAGACGACCGACTTCCACAGCGCGAGCGTCGTGTACCAGCGCAGATCGCGCATCGAGCGGCCCGTGCGCTGCTCATAGCGCGCGATCAGCTCCGCACGCCCCGGGAAGCCCTCACGGCGTGTGATCGCGCCGAGGTGGTCGCGCATGCCGCCCGCCGGGTCGCTCTGCTCGGCCCACATCATGCAGAGATAGCCGAGGTCCGCGAGCGGGTCGCCGATCGTCGCCATCTCCCAGTCGAGCACGCCCATCAGGCGCGCCGGCGCATCGGCCGCATAGATCGTGTTGCCGAGACGGAAGTCGCCGTGCACGATCGTCGCCGGCCCCGACTCGGGCATGTTCTCCGCGAGCCAGCCGCCGACCCGCTCGACCGCGGCGATCTCGCGCGTCTTGTTGAGCTCCCACAGGCCGCCGAAGCGCCGCAGCTGGCGCTCGAGATAGCCCGTCGGCTTGCCGAAGCCCTCGAGGCCCGCCGCGCGCCAGTCGACGCCGTGGATCTCGACGAGCGCGTCGATCAGCTCGTCGGCGATCCGGCGCCGCTCGGCAGGCACGTCCAACTGGTCGGGGATGCTCGCGACGATCACCTCGCCCGCGATCCGCTCCATCACGTAGAACGGGCTGCCGATCACCTGCTCGTCGTCGCCGACCGCGAGCACGAGCGGCACGCGCGCAGGCGTGTCCGCCAGCGCACGCAGCAGCCGCGCCTCGCGCAGCACGTCGTGCGCGCTCGGCGGCAGCGGCGGGCGCGGCGGGCGCCGCAGGACGAGCTCCGTCGTGCCCCTGCGGATCAGGTACGTGACGTTCGAGTGGCCCTCGCCGATCGGGCTCGCCTCGATCTCGCCCTCGCCGAGTCCATGCGCATCGAGAAATGCCGTGAGCGGCTCGAGCACGAGCAGCGGAGCGCGCTCGTTGCCCTGCGCCTCCTCTGCCGTCTGGACGATGTCGTCCGGTGCGATGGCTGTACTCACAAGCTCGAAAACTACACGTCAATCGCCCGGCGAGACCGCAACCTTGCCCGCCCCGGAGTGTCTCTAGCGACTATGCCCCGATTCCAGAAGCTCCTCCCCACAGCCTTCGCCTGCGCCCTCGCGGCCGGCGCGATCGGCGCCGCCCCGGCGCTCGCCTCACACAGCCAGACCACCTATTTCGAGGGTTCCAGCGAGCTGCTGAGCGCCCGCACGCGCCCCCACGCGCTCGCGCAGATGCAGTCGCTCGGCGTCAAAGCGCTGCGCATCGAGCTCAACTGGTTCAACGTCGCCCCCGGGCAGACGAGCACGACCAAGCCGGCCTTCGATCTAACGAACCCCGGCAACTACGCCTGGGGCGAATACGACGCGCTGATCGCGGAAGCGCAGCGGCTGCACTGGAAAGTGCTGCTGACGCTCACCTCGCCCGTGCCGCGCTGGGCGACGTCGAACAAGAAAGCGCCTTACGTCACCAAACCGGACCCGAAAGACTTCGAGGAATTCATGACGGCCGTGGCGCGTCACTACGGTCCGAGCGGTCCCTTCGGCTCGACCGTCGCGCTGTTCTCGATCTGGAACGAGCCGAACCACCCGGCCTTCCTGCAGCCGCAGTGGAACACGAACGGCACGGCCGCCTCGCCGCGGCTCTACCGCGCGCTCTACCAGGCCGGGTACGCCGGGCTGCAGGCCGGCGGGATCGCCAAGCCGAACGTGCTGATCGGCGAGACCGCCCCGACCGGCTATGACTCGGTCAACTACAAGCGCGAAAAATCGAAGGCGCTGCTGCACGACGTCGCGCCGCTGCTGTTCCTGCGCGAAACGCTGTGCCTCAACGCCAAGTACAGGAAATCAGGCTCGTGCACGCCGCTGAGCGCCGTCGGCTACGCCCACCACGCGTACTCGACCGCAGCCGGCCCGCTGTACAAGAAGTGGCCGAAGGACGACGTGACGATCGCAGTGCTCTCGCGCCTGTCGAGCGCGCTCAGCAAAGCGGCGGCCGCGCACGGTCTCACGTCGAACCTGCCGATCTACCTGACCGAGTTCGGCGTGCAGAGCAAGCCGAACCGCTATCTCGGCGTGCCCGTCGGCCAGCAGGCCGAATACGACGCGATCGCCGAGAAGATCGCCTGGAGCAACTCGCGCGTCGCCGCGTTCTCGCAGTACCTGCTGATCGACGACCCGCAAGGCGGCAAGCCCGGCTCGAGCGTCAACGGCGGCACGATCGGCTTCCAGACGGGCCTCGAGTACCTCAACGGCAAGCCGAAGCCGCTGTACTTCGGCTGGCCGGTTCCGCTGACCGTCACGAAGTCCGGGCACGGCTACTCGCTGTGGGGCTTCGTCCGCCCGGCGACCGGCACGACGAAGGTGACCGTGCTCGTGCAGTCGAAGGGCTCGCACAAGTACAAGACGCTCAAGACGGTCACGACGAACGGCCTCGGCTACTGGACGCTGCACTCCTCGACGAAGGGCGCGCACTGGCGCGTGCGCTGGGTCAGCCCGACCGGCGTCAAATACGAAGGGCCGCCGATCGGCGCTCACTGAGCCGACAGCGCGCGTCGCCCTCCTAGAGTGGGAGGGCGATGCCTGAGCTGCCCGAGGTCGAGATCACTGCGCGGTTGCTCGACCGCGCGCTCGCAGGCGCCGAGATCGAGTCGGTCACGGCGCCCGGGATCAATGCGCTGAAGACATTCGACCCGCCGCTCTCGCGGCTCGGCGGCGAGCGGATCGAAGCCGTGCGCCGGCGCGGCAAGCACGTGATCGTCGACGCGAGCGGCGGACTGTCGCTGTTGATCCACCTGATGTCGGCCGGGCGTCTGCAGCTCTACGAGAAGCGCGCCGGGCCGCGCGACCGCACCTCGCGGCTGCTCCTGCGCCTCGCCGACGGGCCCGAGCTGCGCCTGCGCGAGTTCGGCTCGAAGCAGGCCGCATGGGTCAAGCTGCTGCCGAGCGCCGAGCTCGAGCAGGACGATGCGCTCGCGACGCTCGGACCCGAAGCGTGGCCCGATCCGCCACCGCTCGAGGACGTGCTCGACGCGCCGCGACCGCTGCACACGCTGCTGCGCGACCAGCGCACGATCGCGGGGATCGGGCGCTCGTGGGTCGACGAGATCCTCTGGCGCGCGAAGCTCTCGCCGTACAAGCGCGGCAACGATCTCGACGCCGACGAGCGTGCGCGGTTGCGCGAGGCGATCGTCGCGACGCTGACCGACGCGCTCGCGCACTACGAGCAGCATGTCGCGCTGCCCGTGCCCGACAAGCTGCCGATGCCCCTCGAGGTCCACCGTCACGAGGGCGAGCCTTGCCCGCGCTGCGGCGAGACGCTCAAGTCGGTGCACTTCGAGGACTACGTCATCGCGTACTGCCCGGCGTGCCAGACCGACGGACGCGTGCTGAAGGACCGGCGGCTGTCGCGGTTGCTGCGCTGAGGCGCAGCGCGAGCGCGGGTGGCGCTACGTCGGTCGAGCTAGTCCTCGCGCTCCGGCGCTTCCTCGCCGGGCCACTTGCCGGTGAGCTTCGCAAAGCCCTCGCGCGAGCCGTGATCGACAGCGCCCTTGACGAGCCGGAACACGGCGCCCTCGAGCGCGAGCGCGCCGACTAGCTTCGGCCACGAGACGCGGCGGTGCTCGGGCTTCGGCGGCTCCTCCTTGTCGACGACCGCCCAAAGGCGCGCGAACGCCTTCCGCCCGAGCAGGCCCGCGATCAGCCCCGAGACGATGCTGACCGGTGCGAACAGAAGCTTCATAGCCGTAAACGTACCCGCCCGGGCGCGGGTCAAGCGCTGCGGGTCGGCCGATGCGCCCGCGCGCGCCGAGCGGCTACGATCGTGGCGTGATCGAGCGAGGCGAGAAGGCCCCGGACTTCGAGCTGGCCGACCAGGACGGGCGTTCGCTGAAGTTGTCCGGCTTCCGCGGCCAGCGCGTCGTCGTCTATTTCTACCCGAAGGCCGACACACCGGGCTGCACGACGCAGGCCTGTGGCGTGCGCGATCACCTGCCCGAGTACACCGAGGCCGGCGCGGTCGTCCTCGGTATCTCGCCCGATCCCGTTGCGAAGGTCAAGAAATTCCACGAAAAGTTCTCACTCGACTTCGCGCTGCTCGCCGATCAGGACCACGCCGTCGCCGAGGCATATGGCGTGTGGGTCGAGAAGTCGATGTACGGACGCAAATACTTCGGCAACGAGCGCACGACGTTCGCGATCGACCCCGACGGGAACGTCGCCGAGGTGCTGCGCAAGGTCAAGCCGGCCGAGCACGACGAGCGGGTGCTCGCAGCGCTCGCCGACGCTTAGCTTCCTCGAGGAACGCGCGTGGCCCCGTGATAGTGTCGCGCCGGCTCAGGGCACGAGACGCCGCTCGCGCCGGGGCACGGGGATGTCAAGCCGACGGTCGCGCGCCGGCGCGCGACCGCTGGTCAAAGGAGCGGGGAATTGTGAAGCTCGTGACCGCGATCGTGCGGCCCGAGAAGGTAAACGAAGTACTCGAGGCGCTCTACCGCGCTGATGTTCGCGGTGTCTCGATGAGCCGCGTGCAGGGGCACGGCGGGGAGCTCGAGCGCGTCGAGACCTATCGCGGCACGACCGTCAAGATGGAGCTCTCGGAGAAGGTGCGCTTCGAGGTCGCCGTGTCCGACGACTTCGTCCAGAACACGATCGATGCGTTTTGCCTGGGGGCTCGCACGGGGGAGGTCGGAGACGGCAAGATCTTCGTGACGGCGCTCGAGCAGGCGATTCGGATCCGTACAGGCGAGACCGACGTAGGCGCGGTCACGCCAGTAGACAAGTGACTGCGTTCGGCGCCGTGCGAATCAGCGCAGGCGACACGGCGTGGATGCTCGCCGCGACGGCGATGGTCCTGCTGATGACTCCAGCGCTCGGTCTGTTCTACGCCGGGCTGGTGCGCTCGAAGAACACGCTGAACACGTTCATGATGTCGATCGCCGCGATCGCGATTGCGACGATCATGTGGGCCGCTGTCGGATATTCGCTCGCGTTCGACGGGCATGGTGGCTTTGTCGGGGGTCTTGGGCATGGGCTCCTGAAAGGCGTCGCGTTCGCGCCGCGTCCTGGCATGGCGATTCCTCAGCTCGTCTTCTTCGTCTTTCAGGGAGCGTTTTGCATCGTCACCGTCGCGCTCGTCTCGGGCGCGGTCGTCGAGCGGATGCGGTTCGTGCCGCTGCTCGTGTTCTCGGCCTTGTGGTCGGTACTGGTCTATGCCGTGCTGGCGCACTGGGCCTTCGGCGGCGGTTGGCTGCAGGCACACGGGACACTCGACTTCGCCGGTGGAGTGCCGGTGGAGATGGGCTCGGGCTTCTCGGCGCTCGCGGCTGCGCTGGTCGTCGGCGCGCGCAAGGACTACGGGCGCCAGGCGCTGCTGCCGCACAACGCCGTCTACGTGCTGCTCGGCGCGGGCCTACTTTGGTTCGGATGGTTCGGCTTCAACGGCGGAAGCGGTTTCTCGACGGGTCGTTCGAGCGTGCTCGCCTTCACGAACACATTGCTTGCGCCCGCGTGCACGCTGTTCGTCTGGTTCATGCTCGATCTGCTTCGCCAGCGCCGCGTGACGGCGATCGGCGCGGCGACGGCGATTGTCGTCGGCTGTGTCGGGATCACGCCTGCGGGCGGTTACATCAGCCCGGCCTGGGCGATGGCCCTCGGTGCGTTCGCGGCGCTCCCAAGCTACGCGATCATCGTTCTGCGTCCGCGCACTCGTGTGGATGAGACGCTCGACGTCCTGGCGGCGCACGGGACAGCCGGTTTGACGGGCATCTTGTTCCTTGGCTTCGTCGCCCAGCTTTCGTGGAATGGCGTGTCCAACGGGCTGCTCTACGGCAATGCGCGCCAACTCGCGTGGCAGGCGATTGCCGCGCTCGCAGGGCCGGCCTACGCGTTCACGGCGACATTCGTGCTGCTCCGGCTGATTGCGCTGGTCACGCCGCTTCGCGCGACCGAACGGGAGGAGGGCATCGGGATGGACATCGTCGAGCATGGCGAGGAGGCGTATGCCACCGGCGAGGGCGCGATCCTTGTCTCGACCGAGGCAGGCGTCGAGGTGCCGCTGGCTGTAGCGCAGCCGTGAACCGTCCTGATCGCTCGGATAATCTCCCTCCGATGAGCCGGCCGGACCCAGCTGCCGTCCTCGCACCAGGCTGGCCCGATGGCCTGCTCGAGGTCTTCGAGCGCTCGATCACGTGCGAGTACGCGAGCCTGACGCGCAGCGGCACGCCCGTGACGATCCCGACGACGCCGTACGTCGGCAACGGGACGCTCGACGTCTCGACGGGACTGACGTATCCGGCGAAGGCCGAGCGCGCGCGGCGCAACGGCAAGGTCGCGCTGCTGTTCGCCGACCCGATCGGCGCCGGACCCGGCGCCACGCCGGTCGTCCTCGTGCAGGGGCACGCTGCAGTCCGCGACGCAGACCTGCAGGTGAACACCGACCGCTACGTGCGCGTCGCCGCAGAGAAGCTTCCCGAGGCGACGAAGGGGCAGCCGAAGTTCCTGCTCAAGCGCTTCGCCTTCTATTACGCGCGCATTTGGATCGAGATCACGCCGCTGCGGATTCGTCGCTGGGCCGATCGCGAGCTCGCCACGCAGCCATACGAATGGCGACTGGAGCCGGCGCCCCCTCTGCCGAGTTCCGACCCCCAGCCGCCAGGGCGTCAGCCGCCGCCGTGGAAAGACGTCTCGGCCGACTGGCGCGAGCAGTCGGCTCGGGCGCTGCGCGAGCTGCCGCTCGCCGACCTGACGACGGTCGACGGCGACGGCTACCCCGTCTGTGTTCCCGTATCCGCCGGCGCGCTCGTCGGCGACGAGGTTGCGTTGCAGCTCGGCGCCGGAGCCCCGTCGCTGCCCGACGGGCCGGCCTGCCTGACCGTGCACGGCCACGACGAGCGCTTCACCTCGCAGGAGAACCACACGCTCGTCGGCTCGCTGAGCAGCGACTCCGGCACGGCGAAGCTGCGTGTCGAGCGGTCGCTCGCCAACTGGAGCATCACCGGAAGCCGCGCGAAGATCGCCGTCGACTTCATCCGCAACGGCCGTCGTCTAGCGCCACGACTGAAGGCCGAGGCCGCGCGGCGCGAGCAGCCCGTGCCGCAAGTGAACCTTCCCTGAGTCGGCTCGCCGGGTCGCTCCTGCGACGATGCGCGTGCCGTGCCGCGAGTCCCGCCGCCGCCGACCCTCTGCGGAGTCCGCTGTGCCGTGGACAACGGGACTCATTCGCACTGTGCCGGTCGGCGAAGCTGCCTATACTCCCGCGCTCGGAGCGGCCGATGCCGCTCTGCAGGACCGGGTGCCCTAGGGATGGGGCAGCGTCCTGGCGTCACTCTCGGGGGTCGGTCCGAGCTACGCGCATCGCAGTCCCGGGGGGAACGGATGTTGACCCGTTTCACTTGTCAACCGAAAGGACCGAA
>DASZLB010000057.1:0-8409 GCA_035552575.1 Solirubrobacteraceae bacterium
CACGGCGATCGTGTCGGCGTCAGCCGCGGAAGGCGAAAAACCGCGCGTCGAAGAAGCTGAAGAAAAGAACGAAGAAAAGCTCGAAGAAGCACGCGAAAAAAACAAAGAAACGAACGAAAAAGCCAGAGAAAAAAACCACGAAGCGTTCGAACGCCGTAAGGAAAAAAACGCAGAACGCATTGAAAAAACGAAGGAACGCAACGAAGCCCGCGTTGAAAAGGCGGAAGCCAAGGAAGTAAGGGAAAAAGAACAGGCTGAAGCGCGGAAACTGCGCCAGGAAGAAAAGGCCAAAAGGCTCGAAGAAAAACAGAAAGCCAAAGAAGAACGCGAAAAAGAAAAAGAAGTCGAAGGGGAAGTCCCCTAACACGCGTTCGAGCGGTCCAGCGAGGCCGACTCAGGTCGCCGAGCGGCGCAGCGGCCACGACAAGCAGTGACACGGAGGCCGCGCTCGGCCAGGGCGCGGCCTCTGTTCGTTTCAGCGCTTGGCCTCCCGCTTGCACCCGGCACGACCGACGAAGGTTTACGCCGCGACTTCGCCGGCCACGCCGGCCAGAGACGGTGCCCCGCGACAGACCCGCTGCGAAAGCCGACGCGGGGACTCGAACCCCGGACCCCTTCATTACGAGTGAAGTGCTCTACCAGCTGAGCTACGTCGGCGCGACCCAGGATGCTAGCGACGCAATCGCCGCTTGTGGCGACTCGCGACGGCGCTAGCTCGCGACGCCTGCGCTGAGGCTCGAGAGCAGCTCGAGCAGCGACTCGCCGTGCTTCTCGCAGAACGACGGGCCGATGCCGTGGATCTCGAGCAGCGCGGCGGTGCTCTGCGGGCTCGCGCGCAGCACGTCTTCGAGCACGGCGTTCGACGCGACGGTGTACGCCGGCTTGCCTTCGGCGCGCTCGAAGCGCCACTCGCGCAGGCGCTCGAATTGCTGCTCGTCGACTGGCGGACTGGCAGGCTCGGCCGCGCCGGCGCCACGGCTTCCGCGCCCGCCCGAAGCTCGCCCACCCCCGCCGGAGCGGCCGCGCGAGGCTTTGATCGGCGCCTCGACGGCTGCGACGAGCGCCGCGTCGGCGTCGCAGACGTCGCAGCAGCGCACCGTCGGGCGGCCCGGCTCGTCGTCGCCGAAGTGGTCGAGGATCTGGCGGCGGCGGCACTTCGCGCCGCTCGTCATGTACTGCTCGATCGAGCGGTACGCGTCCCAGCCGCGGTTGCGCGAAGCCTGGATCGCGGCGGCGGCCTTGCGCGGGCTGCCCTGGCCGGTCAGCCTCACGGCGAGGCCGTCGGCGCCGGCCGGTTCGAGCTCGAGCGCGCCGGCGCGCTCGGCGATCGACAGCAGCACGCGGTCGCGCTCGCCGAGCTCGCCGTGACCGACGAGCGCGACCTCGCCGTCGGGTGTCGGCTCGGCGCCGCGGCGCAGGCGCGCGACGTAGGACTTGACCGCCTCGACGCTCGTCTCGCGCTCTTTGATGAAGCGGATCAGCCGGCCGAGGTCCATCCGCGCGCCGAGCAGCAGCGCACGTGCGGGCTCGCCGTCGCGCCCGCCCCTGCCGGCCTCCTGGTAGTAGGCCTCGAGGCTCGTCGGCAGCGCCCAGTGCGCGACGGTGCGGACGTCTGCCTTGTCGACGCCCATCCCGAACGCGTTCGTCGCGACGACGACCTCGGCGCGGTCGTCCATGAACGCCGCCTGGCTCGCGCGGCGATCGTCGGGGCTCATGCCGGCGTGGTACGTGACGGCCGCGATCCCCTCTTCGCGCAGCCGTGCGGCGACGGCGTCGGTGTCCTTGCGCGTGCCGCAGTAGACGATCGCCGGACGCGCGTCCTCGCCGGCGAGCACGTGCAGCAGCGCAGCCCACTTGCGCGCGACGGCGCCCTTGCCCTCGACGCTGACGACGTCGAACGTCACGTTCGGGCGGTCGAAGCCGGAGCGCACGGACTCCCACTCGCGCAGCTCCAGGCGCGAGGCGATCTCCTCGGCGACGCGCGGTGTCGCGGTCGCCGTCGCGGCCATCACGGCCGGCCTGCCTCCCGCAGGACCGCGCAGCGAGGCGATCGCGTCGTGCAGGCGCAAGTAGTCGGGGCGGAAGTCGTGCCCCCACTCGGCGACGCAGTGCGCCTCGTCGACGACGAACAGCGCGACCTCGCGCCGCGCGAGCGCCGCGCGGAAGGCGCCCGAGGCGAAGCGCTCGGGCGCCGCCAGCACGAGCTTGCACTCGCCCGACTCGATCTCGCGCAGCGCCTGCGCGTTGTGACCGTCCTCCATCCCGGACGCGAGCATCGTCGAGCAGACGCCGGCCTCCTGCAGCCGCCGCCACTGGTCGGCCATCAGCGCGATCAGCGGGCTGACGACGACGACGAGGCCGCCGCCGGCGAGCGCGGGCAGCTGGTAGCAGAGCGACTTGCCGCCGCCTGTCGGCATCACGACGAGGCTGTCGCGGCCGTCGAGCGCGGCCTGCACGGCCTCGCGCTGGCCGGGACGGAACCTGTCGAGGCCGAAGCGCTCGAGCAGCGCCTCGGGCGTCGCCGCGGCGCCGGCGTCGGATGGCGCAGCGGGTGTCAGCATCTGCATCCTCTCCACGCTACCCCTCGCTGCGGCTGCGACGCATGGCCGCTTGCACGGCGCGACACGACGCCAATCGCTAGGAGCGCTTGCGCCAGAGGACGCGCGCGCCGCGCGCGGGCACGAGCGTGATCGCGCGGCGCCTGCTCCACTCGCCGCGCGGGCGCCGACGAGCAGCGCGAAGACCGCCGCCGAGCGCAGGAAGGCGCGCGTCGGGCAGCCTCGGCTCGAGCTCGCTCAGCATCGTGCGCAGCATCAGCTTCATCTCGAGCTGCGCGAAGGAGGCGCCGATGCAGCGGCGGATGCCGCCGCCGAAGGGGATCCACGCGAACGTGTCGGGAGCGTTCTCGAGGAAGCGCTCGGGGCGGAACTCGGCGGGGTCGTCGTAGACGCGCGGATTGCGGTTCGTCAGGTAGATCGACGGCATCACGCGCGTGCCGGGCGGCATCCGGTAGCCGCCGAGCTCGAGCTCCTGCGTGAGCACACGCGCGACGACGGGCACGACGGGCCTGACGCGCAGCGTCTCGTTGACGACTGCGTTGGCGTAATGCTCGCCGCCATGCTCGACGCCGGCGTCGATCTCGGCGACGAGCCGCGCGAGCTTCTCGGGAGCGCGCACGAGGCGCTCGATCGCCCAGGCGACGGACGTCGCGGTCGTCTCGTGGCCGGCGAGCAGCAGCGTGACGAGCTCGTCGCGCAGCTCGTCGTCGGTCATCGGCTCGCCGTCCTCGTCGCGCGCCTGCATCAGCAGCGAGAGGATGTCGGTGCGCTCTGCGAGGTCGTGCTGCACGCGCCGGCGCGCGAGCTCGGCATAGATCGTCTCGTCGAGCTCATCGAGCGCGCGGCCGATCGCGCCGGTCGGGCGCTCGAGGCTCATCCGCCGCAGCGCGAGCCAGACGACGCGCAGCGAGTGCATCGGCGCGAGCAGCGCGTCGATCGCGTCGCGCAGCGCGTCCATCCGCTCGGCTTCGACGCCGAAGACGGCGCGCAGGATGACCTCGAGCGTGATCGCGCGCGTGCGCTCCTGCAGGCGCATCGGCTCGCCGAGCGGCCAGCGCGCCATCTCGGCGCGCGTCGCCTGCACGATCGTCTGCTCGTACTCGCGCATCCGCTCGCCGTGGAACGGCGGCAGCAGCAGCTTGCGCTGGCGCATGTGCTCGGCGCCGGTCAGGATCAGCACGGAGCGCTCGCCCATGACGGGGCGCACAGGCGAGTTGCCGGCGGCCGAAGGCGCGATCTCGGGCGGCGCCGTGAACAGCGTCTTGACGGCCTGCGGGTCGCTGATCAGCACGAGCTGCATGCCGCTCGGCGTGAACGTCAGCGTGAACGCGTCGCCGAGCGCCCGCGCGCAGCGGTCCATCAGCCACGTCGGCGCGACGGCCCACGCGAGCGTCTGCGCGAAGGCCGGAACGCGTGGCCCGGGCGGGATCCCGGCGCGAACGCGCGGCGCCGCATCGAGCGGCGGCTGCGCCGGCTCGCTCGCGGACGCAATCGCCGGATCTGCCGCCGGATCTGCTGCGGTTGCGGACGTCGCTGCCATCGACTACAAGCTAGCGCTCGCGCAGCGGCCGCAGTCGGCTGATCGGAATCGCGCCGCGAAAGTCAGCGCGCGGCGAGGCGCCGCGCGCGTGCTGCGCGCTCGCGGCGCGCGTGCTCGATCAGCGCTTCGCGGAGGAGCTCGGCGGCCTGCTCGACCTCCTCTGGCGCGAGCCGCTCGCGACTGCGCGCGAGGTGGGAGACGAGCATCCGCGCAGGCAGCACGCGCACGCCCTTGCGCCGCGCTCCGGGGCGGTCGACCCAGGCGCGGCTGAACACGAGCATCGGCTCGACGCTGAAGCCGATCGCGAGCTCGACGGCCTTGCGCTGCGCCTGTGCCTGGCGGATCGTCGCGCCGTGCACGCGGCTGACGCGCACAGGACCGGGGTGGCTCTTCGTCTCGATCGTGAACGCGCCGGCAGGGCCGATCAGGATGTGGTCGACGTTTCCATGGCCGAAGCTCGCGTCGTGGATCACGCGCCACTGCGGCTGCGGCAGCGCTGCGAGCAGGCTGCCGACGTGCTCCTCGGCGCTCGCGCCGCGGTCGCGCCGCGCGACGAGCGGGAGAACGTAGCGCGAGATCACGAACATGCTCACGAGCAGCGCGACCTCGGCGACGATGAAGCGCCAGTCGCGCAAGCCGAATGCGCGCCCGAGCAGCGCTGTCGCGACGGCGAGGATGCCGAGCGTGAGCAGCGTTCGCAGGCGCAGGCGCACCACAGCGGCGCGCGCATGTTGCCCGGCCGTCCTGCTCGCCGGATCGCGAACTGCGCGCATCTCTGGAGTCCTACCCGCTCCGCGCATTTCTCTCACGATTACTTCATCGACGGACGCGCGGTCGAGCTGAAACGAGAACCGACAGGCCGAATTTCTCCCAAAAAGCGTGGAGCGTCGAGCGATCTTCTAAAGCAGCCGCACGCGCCGGCCGACAGCGAGAGCAGCCGGCGATCGAACGACCGAAGTCGACGTGCAAGGACGCTCCGATGACCTCAGAACCGAACAGCTCACGCAATCCAGCGCAGTCGCCGGCAGCGGACGTCTGCCTGCTGCTGCGCGCGCACGGCGAGTCGCGCTGGCTGAGCAACGAGCTGACGCCTGTACTGCGCGAGATCGAGCAGCGCGAGACGATCTCCGATCGCCAGCTCGCGACGGCGCTCGCGTACCTCGAGGTGCTGTGGATCGAGGCCGGCGCGCGGGCTCGCGAGACGGAGTCGGCGCGCGTCGAGCTCGACGCGCTAGGCAGCTTCGATCCTTCGCTGTACGAGAAGGCGCTGCGCTACCACGCCGCCGTGCGGCGCCTGCGCGGCGCGATCGAAGTGCGCGTCTGCCGGCTGCTGGCGATCCCGCAGGACGACGAAGCCGCCGTCGAGCTCTATGACGAGACGGTCCGCGACCGTCCGGCGAGCTCCTGAGCAGATCGCATACGCTGCGCGCGTGCCGCTGCGCTTCGACCTGCAATCCCACTCGACGCACTCCGACGGCGCGCTGGGAGCCGCAGAGGTCGTCGAGCGCGCGGCGAAGGCCGGCGTCGAGCTGCTCGCGCTGAGCGACCACGACACGATCTCGGGCGTCGCGGAGGCGATCGAGACGGGCGAGCGCGTCGGCGTGCGGATCGTCCCGGCAGTCGAGATCTCGGCGGTCGACGCGGGCGCGCCTGTCGGCCGCGAACTGCACATCCTCGGCTACGACATCGACCACACGGGCCCGCCGATGACGACGGCGCTCGTCGACTTCCTCGCGGATCGCGAGAAGCGCACGCTGCGGATGCGCGACGGGTTGCGCGAGGCCGGCTTCGAGCTCGACGAAAGCGAGCTCGAGGAGCGCATCGCGCAGGGCAAACCGATCGGCCGCCCGCACCTCGCGGGCGCGGTCCTGAGCGCACCTGCGAACGCACAGCGCCTGAAAGACGAGCAGATCGACGACATCGGCTCGCTGATCCGCGGCTACCTGATCGAGGGCAAGCCGGCGTTTCGCCTGCGCGAGACGCCGACGGTCGCGGAGGCCGTCGCGGCGATCCACGACGCCGGCGGCGTCGCGATCTGGGCGCACCCGTTCTGGGACATCGAGGATCCGGCCGAAGTGCTCGCGAGCATCGACCGCTTCGTCGAGCTGCAGATCGACGGCGTCGAGGCGTTCTACATCACGCACGACGAGCCGCAGACGAAGCTGCTCGCGGCGCGCTGCGGCGAGCTGGATCTGCTGAGCACGGGCTCGGCCGACTACCACGGACCCGAGAACCGCCTGTTCTCGGAGTTCCTTGCCTTCGACACGTTCGGGATCGAGCCCAACCTCGGCTCGATCGCGGACTGAAGTCAAAATAATTATTGATAATCAATCGTCAGCGGCGGCTGCGAGGAGCGCCTGCAGCCGGTAAGCCAGCGCCTCGAGCGCGAGCTCTTCGGAGACGTTGACGGTCAGCCGCAAGCGCGTGTCCTGGACGAGCTCGATCGCCTCGCCGACACGTGCGCCGTCGCGCGTGCGCGCATCTTCTTCGAGCTCTGAGCGACGGTCGACGGCATAGATCGTCTCGTCGGCGTCCTCGCAGAGGCACAGCACGTCGCGCAGCCACAGCTCGGCCAGGCGCAGGATCAAATCGAGCGCCTGCGTCCGTGCGCGTCGCTCGCCGCGCTTGCGCGCGTCCTGCGATTCGCGCTCGTATTTTTTGCGCTCCTTCGACGGCACGAGCTCGAGCTCGCCTGCGAGCGACTCCTGCGCGCGCTCGCCCGCGCTCGCGCCGGCCTGCTTCGCGGTGTCGAGCATCTCGAGCCACGGACGCTCCTCGCTGCGCCCAGCGAGCGCGGCGCGGACGAAGCGCTCGGCGCTCGCGCGCAACGCTTCCCCCTCCTTGCTCGCGAGACGCGCGGCCAAGCCGGCATCGCCAAGCGCCAGACGCGCGCACGCCTGCGCCTGCTCGCTCTCGACGCCCTCGAGTCCGGCCGCGATCCGCTCGGGCGAGAGCGGGTCGAAGCGCACGAGCTGGCAGCGCGAGACGATCGTCGCGAGCACGTCCTCGCGGCGGTCGCTCAGCAGCAGCAAGTGGACGAAGTCAGGCGGCTCCTCGAGCGTCTTCAGCATCCGGTTCGCGGTCTGCTCGTTCATCGTCTCGACCGACTCGATCACGAACACGCGCCGCGCCGACTCGAACGGCGTGCGCGTCGCCGCCGCGACGACAGGCTCCTCGATGTCGGCGACGAGCATCTCGGCGGCGCCCGACGGGCGCACCCACGTCAGGTCCGGGTGCGCGCCGCGCGCGATCCGCTGCTGCACGCTCGCCGCGTCGTGCGTCTCGTCGGCGAGCAGCGCCGCGGCGAACGCCTGCGCGACGGCGCGCTTGCCCGTGCCGGGCGGCCCGTGGAAGAGGTACGCGTGCGAAGCGCCCGCGCGCCCGCTCAGCGCCGGCGCGAGCACGGCGCGCGCGTGCGGGTGCGCGTCGATCGCTGCCGGCGCGTCTGCGTCTGCGTGCACGGCGACCATCGTAGGTCGCCGCCGCCGCGCTCGCCGCGCGACGCGCCTACGCCGACGTGCGCACGCGTTACCTTCCGCGGGTGCCTCGCGGCAAGCTGATCACGATCGAGGGTCTCGACGGCGCCGGCAAGTCGACGCTCGCGCGCGCGCTCGCCGAGACGCTGCACGCGCGCGGCCTGCGCGTCGAGCTGCTGCGCGAGCCGGGCGGCGTCGAGACGTCCGAGCGAATCCGCACGCTCGTCAAGGACCCGGCGCTGATCGTCGCGCCGCGCGCCGAGACGCTGCTGTACGCGGCCGCTCGCGCGCAGCTCGTCGAGCAGCGCCTGCTGCCGCTGCTCGGCGAAGGCACGATCGTGCTGCTCGACCGCTACGTCGACTCGTCGCTGGCCTATCAGGGCGCCGCACGCGGGCTCGGCATCGAGCAGGTGCGCGAGATCAACGACTTCGCGACGGGCTCGTTGCGGGCCGACCGCACGCTGCTGCTGCGGATCGCACCGGCCGCAGGTCGCGCGCGCCAGGCCGCGCGCGACGAGCGACCGGACCGGCTCGAGCTCCAGGACGCCGAGTTCTATGCGTGCATCGCAGCCGCCTACGACGAGCTCGCCGCGGCCGAGCCCGATCGCATCCGCGTGCTCGACGCGAGCTTCACGCCGGCGACGGTGCTCGCCGACGCGCTGACGGCGCTCGACGACCTGCTCGGCGAGCGCGCGAGTGCGCGCGGTTAGCATTGGCCGCGTCATGGCGACCACACGCATGAAGTCCGCCGCGCGCCGCTCGCCGGGCCGGCCCCACGGCTCGCGCCGCGCGAGCGCGGCGCTCTGTGCAGCGCTGATCGCGCTGCTGCTCGTAG
>DASZLB010000058.1:0-7505 GCA_035552575.1 Solirubrobacteraceae bacterium
CGCTTAGCTGCTCGCCGCGCAGCAGCACGGTGCGCGAGAGGTCGTGACGCGGCGCGGCGGCGGCGAGCCCGAGCGCGCAGAGCACGCCGGAGGCGCGCGGGCAGAGCACGCGCGAGATGCCGAGCTCGCGAGCCATCGCGCACGCGTGCAACGGCCCGGCGCCGCCGAACGGCATCAAGGCAAAACGGCGCGGGTCGATCCCGCGCTCGACGGTGATCAGCCGCAGCGCGCCGAGCATCTCGGACTCGGCGACGCGGACGATGCCTTCGGCGCAGGCGCGCACGTCGATTGCAAGCGCTTGCGCGAGCTCGCCGACGGCGAGCTCGGCGGCGGCGCGGTCGAGCCGCAGGCCGCCGGCGAGCGGCGAGTCCTCGGGCAGCCGGCCGAGCAGCAGGTTCGCGTCGGTGACTGTCGGCGAGGAGCCGCCGCGCCCGTAGCAGGCGGGGCCGGGCTCGGCGCCTGCCGAGGCCGGTCCGACGCGCAGCGCGCCGCCGGAGTCGCGCCAGGCGATCGAGCCGCCGCCGGCGCCGACGGTGTGGATGTCGAGCGCGGGCAACGCGAGCGGCCGGCCGGCGATCGTCCGTTCGGCGGTCTCGGCGACGGCGCCGGACTCGATCAGGCAGACGTCGCAGGAGGTGCCGCCCATGTCGAAGCAGAGCACGTCGCGCGCGCCGACGAGCTTGGCGAGCAGCAGCGCGCCGCCGACGCCGCCGGCGGGTCCGGAGAGGACGGTCAGCGCAGCGTGCGCGGAGGCGCGGGCGATGCCGGTGAGCCCGCCGGAGGACTGCATGATCTGCGGCTCGGGCAGCTCGTGCTCACGCGAATCGGCGGCGAGTCGCTGCAAGTAGCTCGACAGCAGCGGCGAGAGCGCGGCGTCGAGCGCGGTCGTCGCGGTGCGTTCGTACTCGCGAAACGTGCCGACGAGGTCGCTCGAGAGCGACACGCGCGCGCCGGGCAGGAGCTCTGCGATCAGCTCGCCGAGCAGCTGCTCGTGGCTCGGGTCGGCGTAGGAGTGAAGCAGCGCGACGGCGACGGCCTCGGGCGCTGCGGCGGCGAGCTCGGCGACGAGCGCGCGCGCGGCGGCCGGGTCGAGCTCGCGCAGCGTCTCGCTCGGGGTCAGGCGCTCGGGCGCGGCGAAGCGCAGCTCGGCGGGAACGAGCGGCGCGGGCTGGGAGTCGCAGAGCCTGTAGAGATGCGGGCGCGCTTGGCGACCGAGCTCGAGCACGTCGGTGAAGCCGTCGGTCGCGATCAGCGCGGTTCGCGCAGTACGGCCCTCGAGCAGCGCGTTCGTCGTGACGGTCATGCCGTGCGCGAATCGCTCGACGTCGCTGGAGCGTGCGCGGGCGCGCTCGAGCACGAGCCGTACTGCGTCGATCACGCCGCGCTCTTGGCGCTCGGGTGTCGTCGCGACCTTCGCGGTGTGCACGCGCGCGTCGGCACCGACGAGCACTGCGTCGGTGAAGGTGCCGCCGACATCGACCCCGAGAAGCACGCTCGGAGCCTACGCGACGGCTGCGCGGCGGCTATGCGGCGGCGAGCTCGCGATCCTCGGTGTCGGCGAGGTGCTGGTGCGACGGGCAGTAGCCGTTGTGCGGCAGCGGCACGCGCTGGCACGCGGCGCCCTTGCGCGTCGTCGCGCGGCACTGCGGCGGGGCGCCGCTGACGGCGGCGTAGCCCTCGTGCGGGTGCAGCGTGAGGTAGTCCTGCGCGAGCTGCACGTAGCGGCAGACGACGTGATGCACGTGCGACTGCGAGGACATCGGGAAGTAGTTGCGGATGTCGGCGAACAGCGTGCGCTCGGGGCGTGCGAAGTAGTGGCGGTCGGTCGCGAGGCGCGTCACGACTGCCTCGCACGCGCGCAGCACGGCGGCGTGGTTGCTCGCTGCGGGGGCGCCGGGCGGATCGGGGACGATCTGCGGAGCGAGCTCGCGGTATATGGCTCGGCTGAACTGGTACATGGCTACTCCGATCCTCCTTTGGTTTGGAGCACACCCCCCGTATCCGAAGACTCCAATGTCTCCGGTTCCTTCTACGTCCCTGGAACACGTCTCCGATCACAAAGGACCGAGATAAAGACGTAAAGGCGATTTTTTTATGTAGACCCTTTCGGGTCTTTCGGGTCGCGCGCGGCTCGGGCGCGGCGCGCGGCCGGCCGGGCGAGGCTCGCGGCAGTGGCTCTCTGCGGGCGTTCGGGCGACGGCCTCGATGCGGGCGCGTGCGGTTGCGAGCGCTTCGGCTCAGTCCCAGCTCTGCCAGTCGAGCTCGAGCTCGGTGCCGCCAGCCGGCTCACCGCCGCGCACGACGACGTGGCGGCGATCGAGCGCGGCGTCGCGGTCGGGGTAGTCGACGCGCTGGTGCGCGCCACGGCTCTCGGTGCGCGTGAGCGCGCAGCGGGCGATCAGTCGCACGAGCGGGTGCGGGCTCTCGAGCAGCCGCGAGAGGCCGTCTGCGCTGCGCACGATGCCGGCGTCGTGCCACAGCGCCTCGCGCGCGGCGGCGTCGCTGACGGGCGGCGCCGGCAGCTCGCGCAGCGCCTGCAGCTCAGCGTCGCTCGGCGCGGCGCGCCGAGCGGGCTGCGGCTCGGCGAGCGCGTGCGCGACGGCGCGGCGCGAGAAGACGAAGCACTCGCTGAGCGAGTTCGACGCGAGCCGGTTGGCGCCGTGCAGGCCGGTGCACGAGGACTCGCCGACGGCATAGAGGCCGGGCAGCGTCGAGTGCGCGTGCACGTCGGCGACGATGCCGCCCATCGCGTAGTGCGCCGCGGGCGCGACGGGGATCAGCTCGCTCGCGGGGTCGAGCCCGGCCGAGCGCAGCGCGCCGACGACGTTGGGGAAGTGCGCGGGGTCGACGCTGCGCATGTCGAGACCGACGGAGCGCTCGCCGGACTCGCGCAGGCGCGCCTCGATCGCGCGCGAGACCTCGTCGCGCGGGAGCAGCTCGTCGACGAACCGCTCGCCGCCTGAGTCGTGCAGCGTCGCGCCCTCACCGCGAATCGCCTCGGTGACGAGGAAGCCCTCGCGCCCGGGCACGCCGATCACGGCGGTCGGGTGGAACTGCAGCAGCTCGAGGTCGGCGAGCGCCGCGCCGGCGCGGTAGGCAAGCAGCAGCCCGACGCCCTGCGAGCCGGGCGGGTTCGTCGTGCGCGCCCACATCGCGGCGATCCCGCCTGTACCGATCACGACGGAGCGCGCGGCGACGACATGCGCGTCGTCGCAGACGAGCCCGGCGCAGCGCCCGTCGCGCAGCCACAGCGCGCGAGCGCGCGCGCCCTCGAGCACGACGATGCGCGGCTGCTCGGCGACGAGCGCGGAGAGCTGTCGCACGACGCGCCGGCCGGTCGCGCTGCCGCCGGCGTGCACGACGCGCCTGACCGAGTGCCCGCCCTCGAGCCCGAGCGCGAGATGTCCGGCCGAGTCGGCGTCGAAGCGCACGCCGAGCGCTTGCAGGTCCTGCACGCAGCCGGGCGCCTCGCGGGCGAGGATCTCGGCGGCGGAGCGGCGCACGAGCCCGCGCCCGGCGAGCTCGGTGTCGCGCAGGTGCAGCTCGGCGCTGTCGTCGCCGGCGAGCGCCGCGGCGAGGCCGCCTTGCGCCCAGTAGCTGGCCGTCTGCGCGAGCGGCGTCGCGGAGATCAGTACGACCGACGCGCCGTCGCGCGCGGCACAGAGCGCCGCGTACAGTCCGGCTGCGCCCGCGCCGACGACTGCGACGTCGGCCTCGTGCGAGACGGCCAGGGGAGGCGCGTGCATCCGCGGGAACGCTATCTGGATCGAGCCTGGCCGGGGCGCGCGAGCGCCGCTACGGCGTCGCCGTTTTCTTCGCGCCCGGTTTGAGCAGTTTTTCGAGCGTCGTGCGCTCTTTCGCGCTGAGGCCGGACGTGCTCGTGCCGGTGCTCGTGTCGCCGGGCGTCGTCGTCGTCGCGGGACCGTTCGGCGCGACGCCGCCGGCTGTCGTCGTCGGGACGATCACGCCGCCGCCGGGCGTCGTCGCGGGACCGCTCGCCGTCGGTGTCGTTGCGGGCGTCGTCGGCGTGGTCGCGACGGTTGGCGTCGCGGTCGCGGGCGTGCTCGCGGCGGGCGCCGCGACGGTCGTCGTCGTGGTCGCCGTGCTCGTGCCGGAGCCGCCGGCGAGCTTCACGAGAGCTGCGGCGAGCACGCCAAGCGCGAGCACGGCGACGACTGCGATCGCGGCGATCGGGCCCTTCCAGTTGGGCGTCGCGGCAAGCCGCGTGCGCGCGGCTGCGCCGCAGCGCAGGCACCAGTCCTGGTCGGGGTTCAGCGGAGCGCCGCACAGCGGGCACGCTTCGGGGCCGGGCACGCGCACGGGCGCGAACGATCCGGTTTCTGTCTGCGCACCACCGCTCGTGCTGTTCGGCGGCGCGGCCGCCACCGTCACGAGCCGGCCGCCGGCGGGCGGATGATCTCGGTCGGCTGGTCGTCTTCGTCCGCTTTCGCGCTCGACGGCGAAGGCGAAGGCGAGGGCGAGGGCGGTGCGGGCGCCCGCTCGCCGCTTCCGGGTGCGATCGTCGCGTGCGTCTGCGTCGCCGGCTCGGCGCGTGCGGCGCCGCTTGTCGGCGGCGCTTGGACAGGCGGCGGGGGAACGGGCGCGGCTGCAGGGGCGCCGCCGCTCGCCGGCGCCGATTGGGCCGGCGGTGCGGGAACGGGTGCGGCCGTGGGCGCGGGGGCGCTTGCAGGCGAGGATGCGCCAGACGGGACGGGCGCAGCCGGTGAGCTTGGTCGCGCGGGCGCCGGGCTTGACGGCGCGGCCTGCGCCGGCGCTCCGGGTGCGGTCGCGGGCGCGGCGGGCATAGCGCTCGTCACGGGGTCGCCGGCGGGTGCGGCGGCCGGCACGGCGCCGATCGGCAAGTCGACGTTGCGGCTCAGCGGCAGGCCGCAACTCGGGCAGAAGCGGTCTTCGCCGCTGTGGATCGCGGCGCAGCGGGGACACGCGGTGATGCCTGCCTCGCGCAGCACCGTCACGGGCTGGCGCTCGGCGAGGGTCGATTCGAGCGCGCGCAGCTCAGCGTCGATCCGGCTAAGCGTGCTGAGCTTCGCGAGCACGAGCTCGTCGTTGCGCTGCCCGAAGCGGTGCAGGTTGAAGACGAGCCCGCCGAGGTCGCGGTAGGCGAGCTCGCGCGCCTTGCGCAGGAAGCGCGCGCGGCGGCGCACGCGCCCGCGCGAGCCGAAGCCGGGTGGCGCGGGCGCGGTAGCGGGGTCGAGCGGGCGGCTGTCGTCCTGCGGCGGCGCGGGCGCTGCTGCGGGAGTCGTGGCAGATGGCTGATCCACGGCTACCTCATGCTACCCAGCGCGTCCCCGGGCAGTGCGCCATGCGCCGGCGACTCGTTCGGCCATGCGGACTGCGGAGTAGCGCTCGGCGCGGCTGCGCCCGGCGACACGAGGGTCGGCGTCGAACAGGTGCGGCGCGAGCGCGGCGCGCCAGCGCGCGAGCTCGAACGGGGCGCAGAGCGTGCCGGCGATCCCGTCGAGCGCCTGCTCGTGGATGCCGACGGGGGTGGCGAGCACGGGCACGTCGCAGGCGAGCGCCTCGAGCACGGCGAGCCCGAAGCCCTCGCGCGCGGAGGGCACGAGCACGGCGTTGGCGGCGTTGACGAGCAGCGGCACGCGCGCTGGCTCGACGCCGCCGAGCGAGAGCAGCTCGACGCCGGCGTCGTCGGCGAGCTGACGGGCGAGCTCGTAGCGCTTCTCGGGACGGCTCGGATCGGCGGCGAACAGCAGGTAGGGCTTCTCCGGGTCGAGCGCCAGCCTGTCACGCGCCTGTATCCGCGGCAGCGGCGCGAAGCGCTCGAGATCGATGCCGCACGGCAGCACCTGCGCGCGTGCGGCCGCACGCCGCGGCAGCTCGTCCGCGAGCGCTGCCGAGACGGTCGCGAGCAGGTCGATGCGCGGCAGCGCGGCGCGCGTCAAGAGCCGCGTGCGCGGGTGGCGCAGGTCGGTTCCATGCAGCGTCAGCGCGCGCGCGTCGGCGGCGACGGCGAGCGCGGGCCACGCGGTCAGGCCGAAGTGCGCGTGCACGATGTCGAAGCGCTCCGCCGCGAAGCGCCGTCGCAGCTCGCGCGCGGCGCGGGCGAGCGCACGGGCTCCGGGGGCGAACTCGTACAGCTCGACCTCGAGCGAGTCCGCCGCGCCGGCGCCGGCGCCGTCCTGTCCGAGCGAGCGCAGCGCGGCGACCTGGTCGCGCACGAAGCTGCCGCGCTCGGGGCGGGCGGCGTCGGGGCGCATGTTGGAGACCACGAGCGCACGCACGGGACCCGACGGTAGCGTTTGGAATGATGGTCCGCGTGGAAGGCCGCTCAGCGAGCTCGTCGGACCCGCGCGCACGGCCGATCGCCGTGTTCGACTCGGGCGTCGGCGGGCTGACGGTGCTGCACGAGCTGCTCGTGCAGCTGCCGCACGAGGACTTCCTCTACCTCGGCGACACGGCGCGCTTCCCCTATGGTGAGCGCACGCCGCAGGAGCTCGCGCGGTTCTCTGCGGAGATCGCCGAGGAGCTCCTGCGCCGCCGCACGAAGCTGCTCGTCGTCGCGTGCAACTCGGC
The DNA here is from genome assembly GCA_035552575.1 of Solirubrobacteraceae bacterium. Classification (GTDB taxonomy): domain Bacteria; phylum Actinomycetota; class Thermoleophilia; order Solirubrobacterales; family Solirubrobacteraceae; genus Palsa-744. The sequence goes on from DASZLB010000058.1 coordinate 6,553, forward strand.
GACTGCGGCGGCGCTGCCGAGCCTGCGCCGGCGGATGCTCGAGACGACGCTCGGCGTCGATGTGCTCGCCGTCGTGCGACCGGAGGCGACGCAGGCCGTCGCGGCGACGCGCACGGGGCGGATCGGGCTGCTCGCGACGCCGACGACCGTGGCGAGCCGCGCCTACGACGAGGCCGTCGCGACGATCGATCCGCACGTGACGCTGTATGCCGTCCCGTGCCCGGGCCTCGCGGCGATCATCCAGGCTGGGCGTCAGTTCGACGAGCACGCCGTGCAGGCCGTGCGCGAGGCGTGCGAGCCGCTGCGCGAGGCGGAAGTCGACACGGTGATCCTCGGCTGCACGCACTACCCGCTGATCAGCCCGATGCTCCAGCGGATGCTCGGCCCGGACGTGACGCTCGTCAGCTCCGGCGCGGCGCTCGCGCGCCAGGTCGAGCACGCCCTGAGCACGCGCAAGCTCGGCAACCCGCGCGACGGCGAGGGCGACTACCGCTTCCTCTGCACGGGTGACGTCGACGCGTTCGAGGAGCTCGGCACGCGCTTCTTGCAGATGCCGCTCGGCGCCGTCGAGCACGTCCAGCTCGCGGCCGTCGAGGTCGCGGCATGAGCGAGCAGGCCGGCAAGCCGCGCAGCTACGGGCGTTCCGCCGGCGAGCTGCGCCCGATCGAGATCGAGCCGGGCTTCATGCGCACGGCGACCGGCTCGGCGCTGATCTCGGCGGGGGAGACGCGCGTGATCTGCACGGCCTCGGCGGAGGAGAGCGTGCCGCGCTGGATGTCAGGCCGCGGCACGGGCTGGGTCACGTCCGAGTACGGGATGCTGCCGGCCTCGACGGGCCAGCGCAAGCAGCGCGATGCGACGCGCGGGCGCCAGGATGGGCGGACGGTCGAGATTCAGCGGCTGATCGGCCGCTCGCTGCGCGGCGTCGTCGACTTCAAGGCGCTTGGCGAACG
>DASZLB010000059.1:0-4896 GCA_035552575.1 Solirubrobacteraceae bacterium
CGGCTGAAGCAGCCCGACCGCGAGCGGCCTTACCGGATGCCCTGGAACGTGAAGGTTCGCGGGCGGCCGATCCCGCTGACGGCCGTGCTCGGCGCGATCGGTACGTTCGGCGCGTGGTGCGCCGTCGTCGCGCTGCACCCCGAGGCCCGCACGATCGGCATCCCCTGGATGGTGCTCGGCATGGGCGGCTACTGCGTCTATCGCAGGCGCAACGGAATGCGGCTGCGCGCCTCCTACAAGATCGAGCGCGCGCAGCGACCGCCCGACTTCGAGGCGTTCGACTACCGCACCGCGCTCGTCCCGATCTTCGGCGCCGACGTCAGCGCGAGCGCGCTGCACAGCGCCTCGAAGCTGATCGGCGAGGACGGCGTCGTCTACGCGATCTTCGTGCTGCCCGTGCCACCGCAGCTCTCGCTCGAGTCCGGCCTCGTCGCCGAGGAGGCGCACGGGCGCTCCGTGCTCGAGAGCGCGCGGATCCAAGCGCGCCGCGCCGGGATCGAGATCCACACCGGGCTGATCCGCACGCGCCATCCCGGCGCCGCGCTCGTCGAGGAAGCCCGGCGCGTCGGCGCCGACGCGATCTACTGGTCCGCGATCCACGCCCCCGCCGGCGAGCAGCAGATCGGCCCGACCGCCGCCTACCTGTTGAGCAAGCGGCCCTGCCGGATCATCATCGAGACCGACAACCGCAGCGCGCACACGCGCCCGCCCGCCGCTGAGCGCACCGAGCGCACCGCCGCCACACCCGTCGCACGGTAGCCGCCGCCACTAGCCGAGCGCCGAATCGAGCGCCTCGTCGAGCTGCGCGTGCTCGAACTCGTAGCCGAGCACGAGCGGCTTCGCCGGCACGACGCGTGCGCCGTCGGTGACGATCTCCGCCATCTCTCCGTAGAGCAGCTGCAGCGCGACGGCAGGGACCGGCAGGAACGCCGGTCGTTTCAGCGCGCGCCCGAGCGCGCGCGAGAAGTCGCGGTTGCTCAGCGGCTCCGGCGCCGTCGCGTTGACCGCGCCGCTCCAGCGCTCGTCCTGCAGCGCCGTGACGACCATCTTGACGACGTCGTCGCGGTGGATCCACGAGATGAACTGGCGCCCGCCCGCGACCGGACCGCCGACGCCGAGGCGAAACGGCGGCAGCATCTTCTCAAGCGCGCCGCCGTTCTTGTCGAGCACGACGCCCGTGCGCACGAGCACGACGCGCATGCCGAGCTCCGAGGACGCCTTCGACGCCTCGCGCTCCCACTCGACGCACGTCTCCGCGAGGAAGTCGCCGCCCGGCGGCGCATCCTCGTCGAGCGGCTCTTCGCCGCGCGCGCCGTAGTAGCCGATCGCCGATGAGCTGACGAGCGTGCCCGGCGCGCTCTCGGTCGCGCGCAGGCCCGCGATCAGGTTGCGCGTGCCCGTCACGCGGCTCTCGCGGATCGCCCGCTTCGCGCTCGCGCTCCAGCGCTGCGCGACGTTCTCGCCGGCGAGGTGCACGACCGCGTCGCGACCCTCGAGCGCCTGCGCCGGCGCCGGCTCGCTCAGCAGCTCCCAGTCGAACGCCTCGACCGGCGCGAGGCCCGCCTCGCCGAGGCGCTTGCGCGCTCGCTCACCGTCGCGCGAGAGCACGCTGACCTGCACGCCGCGCCGTTGCAGCGCGCCGACTACGTGCGGCCCGATCAGGCCCGTCGCTCCGGTGACCGTTACGAGCATGCCGTCCATCGTCCTACCCTCTCATACGCGCCGCTGCGCCGGTTGGGTCACTCCTTCGTCGGACCGACGGCCCGTCTGCGATCCGTCGTCGAGTCGAGTCGAGTCGCGTCGAGTCGAGTCGCGTCGCGTCGCGCCCGTGCCGGACGGCGGCGCTCAGCCGAGCGAGCTGCCCGTCAGCGTGTCGCCCTGCGCGAAGCCGACCTCGTTGCCCGCGCGCGCCATGCCCGTCGCGCGCGCCTCGTCGGCGACCGCTTTCGCGACCGCCGGCGCGACCTCGCGGTTGAAGACCGACGGGATGATGTAGTCCTCGCGCAGTTCCGACTCGTCGACCGTGTCCGCGATCGCGTGCGCCGCCGCCATCTTCATCTGCTCGGTGATCGTCCGCGCGCGCACGTCGAGCGCGCCGCGGAAGATCCCCGGGAAGCACAGCACGTTGTTGATCTGGTTTGGGTAGTCCGAGCGTCCTGTCGCGACGATCCGCACGTACTCGGCCGCCTCCTCGGGGCTGACCTCCGGGTTCGGGTTCGCCATCGCGAAGACCATCCCGTCCTTGTTCATCCGCGCAAGCGCTTCGGGCGGCAGCACGCGCGCGCCCGACAGGCCGATCAAGAGGTCCTCGCCGTCGAGCACGTCCGCCGGCGTGCCCGCGCGTCGATCGGGGTTCGTCGACTCCGCGAACCAGCGCTTCGTCGCGTTCATCGAGTCGTCGAGGTAGTCCTCGCGATCGACGTGCAGCGCGCCCTTCGAGTCCGCGCCGATGATGTTCTTGACGCCGCCCGCCAGCAGGATCTTCGTCACCGCGATGCCCGCCGCGCCCAAGCCGATGATCAGCACGTTGAGGTCCTCCAGGCGCTTGCCCGTCAGCTTGACCGCGTTCAGCAGCGCCGCCATCACGACGACCGCCGTGCCGTGCTGGTCGTCGTGGAAGACCGGTATGTCGAGCTCGTCCTTCAGGCGGTCCTCGATCTCGAAGCAGCGCGGCGCCGAGATGTCCTCGAGGTTGATCCCGCCGAAGCCCGGCGCGATCAGCTTGACCGCGTTGACGATTTCGTCGGTGTCCGTCGTGTCGAGGCAGATCGGGAACGCGTCGACCTCGGCGAACTCCTTGAACAGGCAGCACTTGCCCTCCATCACCGGCATCGCCGCGCGCGGGCCGATGTCGCCGAGCCCGAGCACCGCCGTGCCGTCGGAGACGACCGCCACCGTGTTGCGCTTGATCGTGTACTGGAACGCGCGATCCTCGTCGTCGGCGATCGACAGGCAGACGCGCGCGACGCCCGGCGTGTAGGCCATCGAGAGGTCCTCGCGCGTCTTCAGCGGGTGCTTGTTGTGCTGCTCGATCTTGCCGCCGACGTGCAGCTGGAACGTGCGGTCCGTCGTGTCGATCACCGCGACGCCCTCGACCGCTTCGATCGCCGCGATGATCCGCTCCCAGTGATCCTTGCCCGAAGCGTCGACGACGATGTCGCGCAGGCTGTGGTTGCCGTCGACCTCGACCAGGTCGACCGCGCCGACCTCGCCGCCCGCGTCGGCGATCGCGCCCGTCAGGTGTCCCAGCGTGCCATGCGCGTCGTCGATGTTGACGCGAATCGTGAGACGGAACTGCGCGCTTGGTTGGGCGCTCACTCGGACTGCTCCCTCGGTAGTTGGCGGCACGGCATGTTAGGCCACCGTGCGCCTGCGGCATCGCGCGATGGCCGCGATCGGAGCGTTCCGCTGCGCGCGAGGTCACGGCGCGCGACCGGCCGCCCAGCGGCGCGCGCGTCCTCGTAGAGTGACGCCTCGATGCCCGCCAACGGCACAAGCTCGAAGCCGAACGCCGCCGCCGCGCCGCCCGCTGGCGAGCGGCGCTTGTTCCTGATCGACGGCCCGAGCCTCGTCTACCGCGCCTTCTTCGCGCTGCCCGAGTCGATCGCGACCTCGACCGGCGTGCCGACGAACGCGATCTTCGGCTTCGCCTCGATGCTCGTCAAGATCGTCACCGAGTACGGCGTGCAGCCGACCGTCGTCGCCTGGGACGCCGGCACCTCCGGGCGCACCGAGGTCTTCTCCGAGTACAAGTCCCAGCGCCGCTCGCGCCCGGATCTGCTCAAGCAGCAGTGGTCCGCGATGGAACCGCTCGTCGAGGCGTTCGGCTACTCCAACGTGAAGATCGACGGCTACGAGGCCGACGACGTGATCGCCTCGCTGACCGAGCACGCGCTGCACGCCGACCCGCCCGTGCCCGTGATGATCGTCACCGGCGATCGTGACGCCTTCCAACTGATCGACGGCGACGGCCTCGTCAAGGTGATGGCGACCTCGCGCGGGATCACCGACACGAAGATCTACGACCGCCAGGCCGTGATCGACCGGTACGGCATCGCGCCCGAGTCGATCCCCGACTTCTACGGGCTGAAGGGCGACACCTCCGACAACATCCCCGGCGTCCCCGGGATCGGCGACAAGACCGCGAGCGAGCTGATCCAGAGCTACGGCACGCTCGAGGACGTGCTCGCGAACATCGGGCAGATCAAAGGCGCCAAGCGCAAAGAGAACCTGACCGAGCACGCCGAGAACGCACGGATCTCCAAGCAGCTCGCGACCGTCCAGCGCGACGTCGCCGTCGACTTCGACGTCGCCGCCGAGCACGTGCGCGAGCCCGACCGCTCGCGCGTGCGCGAGGTGTTCCGCGAGTACGAGCTGCGCGATCCGCTGCGGCGCTTGGAGGAAGCGCTCGGGGACCCCGACGTCGCCGCGCCCGCGCTGCCGGCCGAGGTCAAGCTGAGCGCGCGCGTGCGCGCCGGTCGTCCCGCCGATCTGGCAGGCTTCGCCGCCGGCAAGGGCGGGGCGGAAGAGCTCGCGCTCGTCGTCCGCGAGACCGAGACGCCCGAGGGCGAGCTGTTCGCCGAAGGGCCGCCGTGGCGCTTCGCCGCCGCTACGACGACCGGCAACGGCGCCGAGGTGCTCGCCGGCGATTGCGTCGGACCCGAGCAGGTGGTCGCCTCATTTGGCGAGCGCGCCGTCGTCGCGCACGACGCCAAGGCGCTGCGGCTCGTGCCGCCCGGCCTTGCGCACGACACGCTGCTCGGCGCGTTCCTGCTCGAGCCCGCCCGCCGGCGCTTCCCGTTCGACGAGCTCTGCGAAGAGCGCGGCCTCGCGAGCGACCTCGAGGACCCGCTCGCCTCCGACGCCGTGCTGCTGCGCGCGCTCGCCGTCTGGCAG
>DASZLB010000060.1:0-5336 GCA_035552575.1 Solirubrobacteraceae bacterium
GGCGAGCACGCCCGGGAAGGTGAGCGAGCGCGACCAGGCGATCGCCTCTCCTCCTTCGGCGCCGCCGACGATCCGCATCTGGACGTCCAGCCGCAACGTCCCGAACAACCGCGTGTGGACTACGACCGGGACCGCCACGAGCCCATCCCGCGCGGTGTGCGCTTTGCCCGTCACGCGCAGGCTCGTCGCCGTCGCGGTATCCATCGCCGCGTGGTAGGCCGAGACGAATTCGTCGGCGTTCAGCGTCCGCCGCGAGGCCGCGTCGACGTTCGCGTACATCGCCGTGTAGTCGAGCTGCGCCCACTCGCCGACGAACTTGTCCGCGAGCGCGTCGGCGGCCGAGCGTCCGTGGCCGGCGCCGAAGATCGCGCCGATCGCGAACGCGACGGCCGCGAGCGCGATCACCGGTCGCGCGCGCCTGACCCTCAGCGTCTGCTCTTCAGTCAGGGCGCGGTAGAACATGGCAGGTGACGGGGCTCGACTGGATCATCGTCGCGTTTGCGGCAATCCTCGCTGCTTTCGGCTTCCGGCGGGGCTTCATCGTCGGCGTGCTGTCCTTCGGGGGATTCGCACTAGGAGCATTCCTCGGAACCAGGCTGGCTCCTCTACTGCTCGCGAAAGGCTCGGCCTCGCCATACGCGCCGGCATTCGGCCTGTTCGGCGCGCTGCTCGCCGGTGCGATCCTCGCGAGCGGCCTCGAGGGTCTCGGCTTCGCCGTACGTCGTGCGCTCGCGTTGCCCGGTCTCGGCCTGCTCGACGGCCTGCTCGGCGCCGTGCTCGGCGCGGCGCTTGGGCTTGGCATCGTCTGGATCCTCGCGGCCGTGCTCGCGCAGGCGCCCAACCAGGAAACGCTGCGCGCCGACATCCAGCGTTCGGCGATCCTGCGCGAGCTCAACGTGCTGCTGCCGCCGTCCGGGCCGATCCTCAACGCGCTCGCGCGGCTCGACCCGCTGCCGTCGATCTCCGGCCCCGCGCCCGATGTCACCGCGCCGCCGTCGCGGATCGCGCGCACGCCCGCCGTGCGCGCGGCCGCGCGCAGCGTCGTGCGCGTGCTCGGCACCGCCTGCGGCCTCGCGATCGAGGGCTCCGGGTGGGTCGCGGCGCCCGGCGAGATCGTCACGAACGCCCATGTCGTCGCCGGCGAGCAGGACACGACCGTGCAAGTCGGCGGCAGCTCGCCGAGCCTTCCTGCCCGCCCGATCGCGTTCGACCCGCGTGACGACGTCGCCGTGCTGAGCGTGCCCGGCCTCGCGCTGCCGGCTCTGCCGCTCGTCGCCGATCCGCGCTCCGGCGAGGCCGGCGCGATCCTCGGCTATCCGCAGAACGGCCCGTTCGACGCGCGCTCGGCCCGCATCGGGCGCACGCAGACAGTTCTCGCCGACGATGCGTACGGACGCGGTCCGGTCCACCGTCTGCTGACCCCGCTGCGCGGTCTCGTGCGCCCAGGCAACTCGGGCGGCCCGCTGATCGACTCCGCCGGTCGCGTCCTGACGACCGTCTTCGCCGGGACCGTCGGCGGCGGACCGCACGGCGGCTACGGCGTCGCCAACGCGACCGTCGCACGCGTGCTAGCGGGCGTCGCCGCCCGTGCGTCGGCCAGCAGGAGCGTCAGCACCGAAGGCTGCGCCGCCGGCTGAGGAAAGGGCCGGGAGCAGCCGACGCTCAGCGAGCGCGGTCGCTTGCTCGCCAGGTGCGCGCATTGCTTGCCTACGTGCTCGGGAGCGCTCGTGCGCTCGTTCGCGGGCGGCGCGCGCGCTTTGCCGAGGAGGCCGGCGCCGTCGTCTCGCCGGCGGCGGGCTCGGCTTCGGCCGCAGCCCGCCGCGTGCGCTTGTCGCTTGTCTGCTCCAGACCCACTTCGGCCAGCTCGTCGATCCTCGCCTGGACGAGCGCGAGGCGGCGCACGAGCATCGTGCGCACGTTTTCGAGCTGCTCGGTGTCAAGCAGTGCCGGTCCGCCACCGAGCCCGATCGCGCTCGCTGCCGGCGGCGCCACGCCCGGATGCGCGGCTTCGATCTGCCCGAGCGCCGACTCGAATGCCGCGATCTGCTCGCGCAGGCGCCGCCGCTGCTCGAGTGGCGAGGCCTCGGCCGCCTGCTCGGCGTCGACAGGGTCGGGCTCGGGCACGACGTACAGCGCGGCTGCGACCTCGCGCGGGTCGACGCCCGTCTCGCGCGCCGTGCGTGCGGCGGTCGCCGCGATCGTACTTGCCGCAGTGCCGAGCCGGCCGCTGGGCGCGACGAACGTCCCGCTGCCCTGCCGGCTCTCGATCAGGCCTTCCTGCTCGAGGCGCTGATAGACGGCGCGAACGGTGTTGAGGTTCACGCCGATTGCGTCGGCGAGGTCGCGCATGCCCGGCAGGCGCTGTCCAGGCGCGAAGTCTCCGTCTCCAATCCGCGTGCGCAGCGCCCACGCGAGCTGCACGCCGATCGGCACGTCGGCGTCGCGGTCGATCGCGAGCCCGGCAATGCTCGGGGGCACGACACCAGATCTCTCTGCTCGATCCATGGATTAAACGTTAGCGCGGTGACAGACGATAAACATAGTGTACTAGTGAACTAGTACACTGGCAGAATGAGCGAGGGGAAGCGAGCCTCATCCGAAGCAGGCCGGACCACACCCGCGACCGTCGAGCTACCCGCCAGGGACGCACGATCGAGGCGGGGCGGCGGCGGGCGCCGGGCGACGCGAGCGCTCGCTCCGGGGCGCGCCGTGCTCGAGGAATTCGGAGACGTCGTGCTGCTGACCGGCAGGACGCTCGCTTCGGCGGTGCGCCCGCCGTATCCGTACGGCGGCGAGCTCGTCTCGCAGTTCCTCTTCGCGCTGCGCCTCTGCTGGTTCCCGCTGCTGATTACGACCGTCGCGATCAGCTACGGCGCGCCGGGACTGCAGGCGGCGAACTTCCTCACGCTGTTCGGCGCGCTCGATCGCGTTGGTGGCATCTTCGTGCTCGCGGCGGTCCGCGAAGTCGGACCGCTGATCACGTCGGTCGTCGTCGCAGGCATCGCCGGCACGTCGATCACCGCCGATCTCGGCGCGCGCAAGGTGCGCGAGGAGCTCGACGCGCTGCAGGTGCTCGGCGTCGACCCTGTCAAGAACCTCGTCGTGCCGCGCTTCCTCGCGCTGATGGTCGTCACCGGCCTGTTCGACATCTACGCGCTGTTGTTCGGCATCTTCGGCGGGATCGGAGCCGAGCTCGTCAACGGCCAGCCGCTCGGCCCGTTCTGGGGGACGTTCTTCGCGAATGCCTCGACGACCGACCTGTGGGGCTCGGTGCTGAAGTCGACGTTCTTCGGCGCGATCATCGCGATCGTCTGCTGTTACAAGGGCATGACCGCCTCCGGTGGCGCCGAGGGCGTCGGGCGCGCCGTCAACGAGGCCGTCGTGACCTCGTTCCTGGGGATCGGAGCGTTCAACTACGTCTTCACGCAGACGCTGCTGGCCACGCATCCGCAGATTTTGGTCATCAGATGAGCGAGCAGCAGGCGACTCCGCGCGAATGGCTGACGAACACAGGCGAGATCGCGCGGTTCAGCAGCGCGATCGTGCGCGACGTGTGGAGCCTGCGCGTGCTGCGCTTCTTCGGCGAGTCGCTGCGCCAGGCGGGCATCCTGATCGTTGGATCGACGGTCGTGATCTGGTCGCTCGTGTTCCTGATGGGGCTCGGCATATGCGGGATCGGCGGCGCGTACTTCACGCTGTCCACCGGCGCGCCGTCCTACGCCGGCGTGTTCTCGGCGTGGTGCGACCTGCGCGAGGCCGTGCCGTACGCGTTCGGCTACATGATGGCCGCGAAGGTCGGAACCGGGATCGTCGCCGAGCTCGGCGCGATGCGGATCTCCGAGGAGATCGACGCGCTCGAGGTGATGGGGATCGACTCGATGGTCTTCCTCTGCGCGACCCGGCTGCTCGCGTCGTGGCTCGTGCTGCCGTTCATGTACATCGCGGCCGTCGGCGTGGCGTTCTTCGGCTCCTATCTCGGCGTCGTCGAGCAGCTCGGCTTCGTCTCCTCTGGCGGCTTCCTGCTGATCTTCTGGCAGTTCCAGAACGCGCCCGATCTGCTGTTCAGCCTGATCAAGGGCATGTCGATGGCGACCGTGATCGTGCTCGTCGCCTGTTACTACGGCTACAACGCGAGCGGCGGGCCGGTCGGCGTGGGCACGGCGACGGCGAAGTCGATGGTCCTCAACCTCGTCTTCGTGACGCTGATCGGGATGCTCGGGACGCAGGTGTTCTGGGGCGCCAATCCGCGAGCGCCGATCGGCGGATAGCGGCTCGCGACCGGCCGATGCGCGACGTTGACCACGGAGCTGCGCATGTTGCGGCATTTCGCACACCCGCTACGCTGCCGCCATGTCCAAGACGCTCGTGATCGCCGAGAAGCCCTCCGTCGGGACGGACCTCGCGCGCATCTTGAAGGGCCCGTTCAAGAAAGGCGAGGGCGTGCTGGAGGGCCCCGAGCACGTCATCACGTGGGCCGTCGGGCACCTCGTGCAGCTCGCCGAACCAGATGAGTACGACGCGAAATTCAAGCGCTGGCGGATGGAAGACCTGCCGATCGTCCCGGACCGCTTCAAGCTCGTCGTGCGCGACGAGCGCTCGCGCAAGCAGATGTCGGTCGTGACCAAACAGATCGGGCGCGAGGACATCGGCGAGATCGTCAACGCCTGTGACGCCGGCCGCGAGGGCGAGCTGATCTTTGCGTACCTCTACGAGAAGGCGAACGGCAAGAAGCCCGTCAACCGGCTGTGGCTGAAATCGATGACGAGCGCGGCGATGAAGGAGGCGTTCGGCGCGCTGCGGCCCGCCGACGAGTTCGCGCGCCTGGAGCAGGCCGCCCGCTCGCGCTCGGAGGCTGACTGGATCGTCGGCATGAACGCGACGCGCGCTGCGACGATCCGCCTGCGCAGCTCCTTCGACGGCGCTGTCTCGCTCGGTCGCGTGCAGACGCCGACGCTCGCGATCATCGCCCGCCGCGAGGAGGAGATCAAGGCGTTCGTGCCGGAGCCCTACTGGCTCGTCGACGCGAGCTTCGAAGCGGACGGCAAGCGCAACTACGAGGGTCGCTTCCACGCCGGCGCGAAGCCGCGCATCGAGACCGCCGAGGAGGCCGAGGCGATCGTCGCCGCGTGCATCGGCAAGCCCGGCAAGATCACCAAGCTCGAGAAGAAAGAGCAGCGCGAGAAAGCGCCGATGCTCTACGACCTGACGACGCTTCAGCGCGAGGCGAACAACCGCTACGGCTTCTCCGCCAAACGCACGCTCGGCGCCGCGCAGCGCTGCTATGAGGAGCACAAGGCGCTGACCTACCCGAGGACGAACTCGCGCTACCTGACGAG
>DASZLB010000061.1:0-8188 GCA_035552575.1 Solirubrobacteraceae bacterium
GATCGACTCGGAGTTCGTTCGCACGAGCTCGCCGAGGCGCTCCGAGACGCGCGGCAGCGAGCCCTCGAGGCGGCATTTCTGCAGCAGCCGGTTCGTGCCGAGCGGGCCGGCCGCGACGACGACGCCGCGAGCGCACTGCACCCGCCGTTCCTTGCGCAGCCACGCGCCGGAACGGACGCTTTCGACTTCATAGCCGTCGGAGCCGTCGGCCGCGCCGATCGGGCGGACGTCGATCACGGTGCGTTCGGCCATCACCTGCGCGCCGCGCTTCTCGGCGAGGTAGAGATAGTTCTTCACGAGCGTGTTCTTCGCTCCGTGCACGCAGCCGACCATGCAGCGCGCGCACATCCTGCAGCCGGTCCGCTCGGGGCCCTCGCCGTCGAAGAACGGATCGTCTGCCGTCTTGCCGCGCTCGCCGAAGTAGATGCCGACGGGCGTGCGTTTGTAGGTGTCGCCGACACCGAGCTCCTCGCCGAGCTCGCGCAGCAACTGGTCGGCGGGGTCCTCGTGTGGGTTCTCGACGACGCCGAGCATCCGCTGCGCCTCGGCGTAGTGGGGCGCAAGCTCGACCTCCCAGTCCTCCATCTCGGCCCACTGGCGATCCTCGAAGAACTGCTTCGGTGGGACGTACAGCGTGCACGCATAGCCGAGGCTGCCGCCGCCGACGCCGCAGCCGGAGACGACGGCGACGTCCTTGAAGTTGGTCAGGCGGAAGATCCCCTTCATCCCCAGGCGCGGATTCCAGAAGTAGCGCTTGAGATCGGCGGTGCTCTTCGGGAACTCGTGATCGGCGAAGCGCCGTCCGCACTCGAGCACGCCGACCGAATGGCCCTTCTCGGAGAGGCGCAGCGCCGAGACGCTGCCACCGAAGCCCGAGCCGATGACCAGCCAGTCGTAGTCGAATCTCCCAGCAGGTGTGCTCATGGCCGCTGGCCCTCGGGTCGTGCGGGGCGCAGGAGAACCCTAGTCGATCTACTGGCTGCGTGGCCAGGATGGCGGTGCGCCCGACTCACAGGTCGTTCAGCAGGTCGCTCGGCGCTGCCGTGAGCCGGATGCCGGTCAGCTGGGTCAGCCGAGAGGCCGAGATGCCGCGCCTGTGCAGCCCCGAAAGGGCGCGTGTCACGCCAACCTGCTGCTGCGTGGCGGTGAGCTTCATCGTGAGGCCCTGCGAGCCGATCAGGGCAGCGATCGCGCGTCCGGCCGTCCGCTGCTTCGCGGAGGCTGACCGCAGCCGCCTGCGCAGTATCGCGGCGTGGGTCGACTGCCGGCGCAGGGCCGAGCGGTTGCGCGCCCTCGTGGCGCCCGTGATGCGGTCGACGGTCGGCACGAGAGCCCCCTCGAGCGCCTGCCCGGCGCCGAGCGCGGCGAGATACCGCGCCGCGTCGCGGCGCAGGGTCTTGCAGAAGCCCGCGCTGGCGCCGGCGTAGGGAGTGCACGGTGGGAGCGGGCTCGCCGCCGCGGCGGCTCTCTGGGGCCACGCAAGCGTGTTGAGGGCGCCGACCGGAGGGTCTTCGATGATCTTCGCGTCGTCGTAGGCGCGCTTGATCAGGATGGCGCAGGCCGGCCCGGACAGCGCGAACACCTCCGCGCCCGTTGGCCCCGCGGCCGCCAGCACGACCGCGACGCCGCTCTCGGGAGCGGCGAGGCCCGTGACGAGCAGGCCGCTGCCGAGCGCCGCGATCGCGCACTGGTTGGCGAGGTTCGCCAGCAGACCCTTGAGGTCTTCCTGCGCGAGTTTCTTGTCCGGGCACGTGGGTTTGGATCCAGGTGGGCAGGTGACCGGTGCCGGCGGTTTGCCTTCGGGCGAGCGCGGCGCCGTTTTGCCCGCTTTGGGCGAGCCGGAGGAGAGACCGGGCGAGGAGAAGGTGATGCTTGAGGCAACGGTGACCGTGACGCTCCCGAACTTCCTCGTGACACCGTCTTTGTATTCGCTGCCGGTCCCGCAGTTGGGCGGGGCGCAGACGAAGGAGAAGGGAAGCGACTGCGTGTGCCCCCCGCCGCTCGGGAATTCGACGCTGGGACGGACCGTGTCACTCCATGCCGCACCGACCGCCGGTTCTTCGGGGGCGAAGAGGACCGCGTCTTCCCAGGCCGTGTCGCCGATCGTCGCGTCCCAGTGTTCGGTGTCGCAGTTCGTGTCGGCGCCCGAGGCCGGCCCCGTGCTCGAGACGAGCTGGGCGGGGAGGCCGTAGGGCGGGCGCACCGAGTAGCCGCCGCTCCCCAGGGGTGGCCCGTACACGCCGCGTTCGCCTCCGTCGGTCGAGGTCGGGCTGAAGCGTCCTTCGCAGCCCAGCGGTTTGCCGTCGGCTTCGGTCTGCTTGTCGGTGACCGCGCCCGTCAGGCTGTTGACGTGCCAGTGGATGGCGCCGGACTGGATCTGCGTGAGGGGCCCGGCCACGGTCTCATCCCAGCTGAGTTCCGCCTTGCGGACGTCGCTCGACAGCGAGGTCTTGGGCGGAGGCGATTCGAAGTTCTCGGTGATCGTGCCCTTGTACTCGGCGACGACGTCGGTGCTGCGGCTGAGGGTCGCTGGACCAGCGCCACGGTAACGGCCGTCGTGGCGGAGCGGGGAGGCCGGGGCAAGGGAGGAGAACGCGAGCGACAGGAACAGGCTCGCGATCAGCAAAGCTGCTGCCGGGCCGCGCCCGCGCCCGAAACGATGTTGCATCTCGATGGGCCCCCTGCCCGGATGGGCAACTCGATGCCTTCCCCGACGAATAGGAGATCTTACCTCGCCGATCCTCTCGGCTGACAGGACCCCGCTATATTCCGTGAAGTAATGGCGGTTGAGAGGCTGAGAAACCGGCCGTGCGGCGGTCGCTATGGCGACATCGTGCAGGCGATCGGCAACACGCCGCTGATCGAGCTGCCGAGCCTGTCGCCGAAGCCTGGCGTGCACATCTGGGCGAAGCTCGAGTCGCACAACCCGACGGGATCGGTCAAGGATCGCGTCGCGCGCGCGCTGATCGAGGACGCCGAGGGGAAGGGCGCGATCTCGCCCGGGCAGACGATCCTCGAACCGACCTCTGGAAACACCGGCATCTCGCTGGCGATGATCGCCCGGCGCAAGGGCTACAAGCTGCGCGTCGTGATGCCGGAGAACGTCACGCCCGAGCGCACGCAGCTGCTGCAGATGTACGGCGCCGAGATCGTCTACTCGCCCGGCGACCAGGGCTCCAACGGCGCTGTCGCGATGTCGCTGCAGCTCGCCGCGGAAGACTCGTCGCTGTACATGCCCTACCAGTACGGCAACGAGGCGAACCCGAGCGCGCACTACAACGGCACGGCGCTGGAGATCCTCGAAGAGCTCGACGAGATCTCGGCATTCGTCGCGGGCCTCGGCACCGGCGGCACGCTGATGGGCAACGGCAGGCGCCTGAAGGAGACATTCGGCGACGCCTGCAAGATCGTCGCGGCCGAGCCGATGCAGGGCGAGCCGGTGCAGGGCCTGCGCTCGCTCGACGACGGCTTCATCCCGCCGATCATCGACATCTCGCTGCTGGACCGCAAGATCTTCGTGACGAACTCCGACGCGATCGTCTGGACGCGCAAGCTGCTCGACGACGAGGGTGTCTTCGCCGGCGTCTCGACCGGCGCGATCGCGAGCATCGCCGTGCGGATCGCGGGCGAGCTCGACGAGGGCAACGTCGTCTTCGTCGTCGCCGACGACGGCTGGAAGTACCTCTCGAGCGGCATCTACACGCTGCCGGTCGAGCAGATCGAGAACCTGGACTCGACCGTCTGGTGGTAGCTCGCCAGGCGAGCGCTCGGGCGGGGCGGGGTCGAGCATGAAGATCTCTGCAGGGCTGCTCGCCGAGATCGTCGCGCACGCGCAGGAGATCCCGAAGGTCGAGTGCTGCGGCGTCGTCGCGGTGGAGGCGAGCGACGGTACGGGCGGGCCGGGCGCGAAGATCGCGGCGCGCGTGTACCGCGCGGAGAACATCCACGCAAGCGCGCTGAAGTTCGAGATCGACCCGATCGAGCTGTTGAAGCTCAACAACGCGATCGAGGACGAGGGCTGGGAGATCGGCGCGATCTACCACTCGCACGTGCGCAGCGCGCCGTACCCATCGCAGACCGACATCGGCTTCGCCGCGAGCTGGCCCGGCGTCGAGTGGATCATCGTCGGCCTCGCAGGTGGTGAGCAGCCGGACGTGCGCTCGTACCTGATCGACGGCGGCGCGGTCAGCGAAGTCGAGCTCGAGGACTCGCCGAGCTGAGCGAGAAGCCGCTGATCTGCCCGACCTGCGGCTCGACGCACCCGCGCAGCGAGCGGTTCTGCCCGGAGTGCGAGATGCCGCTCGTGCACGTGCCCGGCAGCGAGCGCGAAGCATCCGAGCGCCAGCGCAAGGCGCGCAAGATCAAGCCGCAGTACGCCGAAGGACCGCTCGTCAAGGTCGCGCGCGCCAACAGCCAGCCCGAGTGCGAGCTGATCGAGGTGCTGCTGCTCGAGGAGGGCATCCCGAGCATGTCGCGCCGCTCGGGCGGTTTCGACGTGCCGGACATGCTCGCGGCTGGCCCGCGCGACGTGCTCGTGCCGGAGTCGGGCGCCGAAGCGGCGCGCGAAGCGCTCGCGCCGCAGCACGAAGCCAGCCCGGAGCAGACGAAAGCGTCGTCTGCTTAGGCGAGAACCGGCTGGCCGGCGGCGATGCCGGCTTCACTCGTGATCGCGCGAATCTCTTCGGAGGCCCGCTCGAACTCGGCGTCTGAGAGCACTGGAGTGCCCTCGAAGGGAAGCTCGCGCTGCAGCTCGATCCACGACTGCTGCGCGGTGTACTCGTCCTTGACCTTGACGGTGACGGGACGCGGGATGCGGTACGTGCGCAGCAGCAGTACGTGCAGCGGCTGGTGGCGACGCCAGCCGAGGCGCTTTTCGGCGTAGTCGGGCGTCCATACGTAGAATGGCGATAGCGCGTCGACGCAGCGCGGGTCGGCGATCGTGAAGTGGTCGGCGACCTCGGCCCAGGCCCTGATCCGCACGCGGTCGGGCTGCTGCACGGGCGCGCCGGAGGCGAACGCCTGGAACAGCGGCTCGCCATCGCTCCACACACCCTCCTCGAGCGCTCGGCGCAGCTCGGGCTGGTGAGACTCGCGCACGAGGTCGCCCGGCTGGTGGTCGAACGTCGGATAGAGGAAAAACCGCTCGTGGGCGAGTCTCAGCGACTTGCCCGGTTCGCGGATGCCGCCCTTGCGGAGCGTGAGGAGCTGCTCACCTTCGGCTAGCGCGCGAACGGTGACAGCCCATTCTTTGAAAGCAATTGGCATAAAAAGTTGAGGCTAGGAAACGTCTCTATCTGACCCGCGTCCCGACAACATCTGCGGGGCACCGGCTCGTTAAAGATACGAAACCCTGGCAGAAATCCCAAATCGCCTGCAAATCGAGCACTTATTGAGCGCTAACGAGGCCCGCGGCGACTGGATGCGCAGCCAAACCACCGCTCGTAGCGCGTGTTTCCGTCTCGCCGCGCGCGCGGCTCGAACGCGCTGCCCACTTGACAGCGGCGGCGCCTGTCGATTAGGCGTCTCGCGAGCTCTCCGAGAGCTTCCCGAACCCGCCGCCGCCCGGCGTTTCGATGCGCAGCAGCTGCCCGGCCTGCAGCGCGCCCGTGGCCTTCCCCGGCAACGGCTCGCCGTCGAGCGAGTCGCGCCCACGTGCGCCGGGCTCGCCGCCGTTCGCACCCGGCGGGGCGTGGCGGCGGCGCTCGGCGATCAGCGAGAAGGTCATCTCGCGCAAGGCTTCGAGCTCGCGCACGACGCCGTCGCCGCCGCGCCGGCGCCCGGCGCCGCCGGAGCCGCGGCGCAGCGCGTACTGCACGACGCGCAACGGGAATTCGCGCTCGAGCGCCTCGATCGGCGTGTTCAGCGTGTTGCTCATCGCGACGTGGACGCCGCTCGGCCCGTCGGCGTCGGCGCACGCGCCCTGTCCGCCGCCGAGCGTCTCGTAGTAGGAGAACGAGCTTTCGCCGCCCGGCGTCGTGTCGTCGGCGCCGAGCGTGAGGTTGTTCATCGTGCCCTGCCCGAGCGCGCGCCCGAACGCGCCGAGCACGAGGTCGGCGACGCGCGAGGACGTCTCGACGTTCCCGGCCGCGACTGCCGCGCCGGAGCGCGCGTTGAGCAGCGAGCCGAGCGGTGCGCGCACGTCGACGGGGCGGTACGCACCGGCGGACGGCGGAATGTCGGGGTCGGTCAGCACGCGCACGGCGAAGTAGCACGCCGAGCGCGTGACGGCGAGCGGACAGTTGAGGTTGCCGTCGTGCTGCGGCGCGCTGCCGTCGAAGTCGAGCACGAGCCGGTCGCCTTCGACGTGCACGCGCAGTCGCAGCGCGAGGTCGCCGTCGCGGCCCTCGAGCAGATCCTCGGCGTGCAGCTCGCGGTCGGGCAGCGCGGCGATGCACGCGCGCGTGCGGCGCTCGGCGTAGTCGAGCACGGCGTCGGTCGCTTCGCGCAGACGCTCGCACCCGAGGCGCTCGGCGAGCGCAGCGAGACGCACGCCGCCGATCCGGTTGGCGGCGAGCTGCGCGCGCAAGTCGGCACGCCGCTCGGCCGGTTGGCGCATCTGCGCGACGAGCTCCTCGATCGCGGCGTCGTCGAGCACGCGCGGGGAGATCACGACGCCCTCCTCGGCGAGCGTGCGGCTGTCGGCCGGCATCGAGCCGGGCACGCGCCCGCCGACGTCGGCGTGGTGCGCGCGGCTCGCGGCGAAGCCGATCAGCGAGCCGCCGGCGAAGACAGGCGTGACGACGGTGATGTCGGGCAGATGCGTGCCGCCGCGGAACGGGTCGTTGAGGATCCACGAGACGCCGGGCGCATGGCGCTCGCGCAGCACTGCGGCGACGGACGCGGGCATCGAGCCGAGGTGCACGGGGATGTGCTCGGCTTGCATGATCATCTGTCCGTCGGCGTCGAACAGGCCTGTGGAGGCGTCGTGGCGCTCCTTGATGTTCGACGAGTGCGCGGAGCGGATCAGCGCGACGCCCATCTCTTCGCAGGCGGCGCGCAGCGCGCCGGCGACGACCTGCAGCTCGATCGGGTCGAGCGCGCTCATCGCTGCTCGTCCCGCGCCGCAGCGCCGTCGCGCTCGTGCTCGCGCTCGTGCTCGCGCTCGTGCTCGCCATCGCGCTCGTGCTCGCGGCGGTCTTCGAGCACGAACGTCCCGTGCTCGTCGACTTCGCCGGACCAGCCGTCGGGCAGGAACAGCGTCGAGTCTCCGAGCGCGCAGACGGACGGACCGGCAAGGGGCGTGCCGGGGGCGAAGGCATCGCCGTGCTCGGCGCCGACGGCGAGCTCGGGAGCGGCGGCCCAGACGGACACGCGCACGTTGACGAGCTCGACGTTGGCGTCGTCTTCGCGGTAGCCGTAGCGCTGCTCGTGCGCGGCCGCGAAGCGCTCGCGCAGCGCGCCGGGGTCGACGGACTCGCTCTGCTCGACGGCGAGCTCGAAGGACTGGCCGCCGTAGCGAAGCTCGTAGGAGACACGCAGCCGCTCGCGCCTGCCGGCGAGCGCTTCGTCGGCTTCGGTGACGAGCGCCTCGCGCACCTCGTGCAGACGCTGTTCGCTTAGCTGCTCGCCGCGCAGCAGCACGGTGCGCGAGAGGTCGTGACGCGGCGCGGCGGCGGCGAGCCCGAGCGCGCAGAGCACGCCGGAGGCGCGCGGGCAGAGCACGCGCGAGATGTCGAGCTCGCGAGCCATCGCGCACGCATGCAACGGCCCGGCGCCGCCGAACGGCATCAAGGCAAAACCGCGCGGGTCGATCCCGCGCTCGACGGTGATCAGCCGCAGCGCGCCGAGCATCTCGGACTCGGCGACGCGGACGATGCCTTCGGCGCAGGCGCGCACGTCGATTGCAAGCGCTTGCGCGAGCTCGCCGACGGCGCGCTCGGCGGCGGCGCGGTCGAGCCGCAGGCCGCCGGCGAGCGGCGAGTCCTCGGGCAGCCGGCCGAGCAGCAGGTTGGCGTCGGTGACGGTCGCAAGCTCGCCACCGCCGCCGTAGCAGGCGGGCCCGGGCACGGCTCCGGCGGACTGCGGACCGACGCGCAACGCGCCGCCGCCGTCGCGCCAGGCGATCGAGCCGCCGCCGGCGCCGACCGTGTCGATGTCGAGCGCGGGCAGCGCGTGCGGACGTTCGGCGATCGCGCGTTCGGCGGTCTCGGCGACTTCGCCGTCGTCGATCTGGCTTACGTCGCAGGAT
>DASZLB010000062.1:0-14301 GCA_035552575.1 Solirubrobacteraceae bacterium
CGCCGTCGTCGACGTGAACATGCGCGGCACCGGCTGCTCCGGCGGCGCGTTCAACTACTTCGAAGCGCTGCAGAACCTCGACGCGTACGACGTGATCGAGACGATCGCGCACCAATCGTGGGTGCTGCACCACAAGGTCGGTATGTTCGGCGTCTCCTACGGCGGCATCAGCCAGCTCTTCGCCGCCCAGCTCCGCCCGCCGGCGCTTGCGGCGATCGCGCCGCTGTCGGTCGTCGACGCGACGGCGACGACGCTCTACGCCGGCGGCATCCTCAACACCGGCTTCGCCGTCCCGTGGAGTGAAGACCGCCAGTTCGACGCCGAGCCTGCCGGGCCGTCGACGGGCGAGCACTGGGCCTACGAACAGATCCAGAAAGGCGACACGACCTGTGAAGCCAACCAGGATCTGCACGAAGAGGCGACGAACCTGTCGGCGGAAGTCAAAGAAAACGCGACATACAACCCGCCGGTCGCCGACCCGCTCGACCCGGTCTCGTTCGTGCACAACATCGACGTGCCGACGTTCATGGCCTGTCAGTGGGAGGACGAGCAGACCGGCGGGCACTGCGCCGATCTGGCCGAGCACTTCACCGGCACCGAACACAAGTGGTTCACATTCACCAACGGCGCGCACATCGACTCGATCGATCCGTACACGTTCGACCGGCTCGACGACTTCCTCGAGCTGTACGTCGCCCGGCAGGCGCCGATCAACAACCACGGGGTCTTGAACGGGCTCGCGCCGGTCGTCTATCAGTCCGCGTTCGGCCTGCCGTCGGGAGACCAGGTCACGCTGCCGCCCGATCCAATCCAGGAAAAGGCGACGTACGCGGAAGCGCTGTCGGCCTTCACCGCGCTGCCGCAGGTTCGCGTGCTGTTCGACAACGGTGCCGGAACGTCGCCGACCGGCAACAAAACGGCCGGAAATCCGTATCCAGGCTTCGAACAGTCGTTCTCGGCCTTCCCGATCCCCGGCACGACCGCTCGCTCATGGTACCTCGGCGCGGGAGGCGCGCTCAACGAAGAACCGGCAGCGTCCGAAGGCGTCGACTCCTACACCTCCGACGCGAGCGCGACGCCGCTGACCGACTACACCGGCGGCACGGGCCCGGGCGGGCTGTGGGGCGTCGCGTCGCAGTGGAAATGGAACTGGGTGCAGCCGCCGGCCGGCTCCGCCGTCTCCTACGTGACGGCGCCGCTGGCGAGCGACACGACCGCAATCGGCGGAGGCGCGGTCAACCTGTGGGTGAAGTCCTCGACACCGGACGTCGATCTGCAGGCGACCGTCAGCGAGGTGCGCCCGGACGGCAACGAGACGTTCGTGCAGAACGGCTGGATCCGCGCGAGCGAGCGCAAGCTCGCGACGACCTCCGAAAACATGTTCAAGGAGACGCCCGACGCGGTGACGCCGATCCCGACGTTCCTCGCCTCCGACGTCCAGCCGATGCCGAGCGGCGAATTCGTCCCGGTCACGATCCCGCTGTACTTCGAGGGGCACGCCTACCGGGCCGGCTCGCGGATCAGGGTCACGATCTCTGCGCCGAACGGCACGCAGCCCGTCTGGTCGTTCGACCAGACGCAGCCCGAAGGCGGCACCGCCAACGTCTCGATCGCGTTCGGACCGGGCATGCCCGCGAGCGTCACGCTGCCGATCGTGCCTGGCGTCAGCGTGCCGACCGGACTGCCGGCCTGCCCGAGCTTGCGCAACGAGCCCTGCCGCAGCTACGAGGCGTTCACCAACAACGGTTCCTGAGCGCTACTCGCGACGCAGAGGGCGCCTGTAGCGCGAGGTGCGCTGCAGGCGCTCGTCCATTGCGAGGCTGATCGCGCCTGCGAGCAACTCCGTCGCGCTACGGTAGGCCGATGCGAGCGATCCAGTACGAGAGCTACGGCGGCCCCGAGGTGCTGAAGCGCGTCGAGGTCGCCGAGCCGCATGCGGCGGCGAACCAGATCCGCGTCGTCGTCAAGGCCGTCGGCATCAACCCGATCGACTGGAAGTTCCGCCAGGGCATGATCGGCGGTGATCTTCCGCGTCGAACCGGGATCGAGGTCGCGGGCGTCGTCGACGAGATCGGCGAGGGGGTCGACGACATCACGCTCGGCGAGCGCGTCTTCGGGCCCGTCGCAGGCGGTGACGGCGCCGCGGACTTCGCGCTGCTCGAGAACTATGCGCCCGTCCCGCAGTCGCTCGACTTCGCCGGCGCCGCTGCGCTGCCGGTCGCGGTCGAGACGGCCACGCGCACGCTCGACCTGCTCGGCGTCTCAGGCGGGCAGACTGTGCTCGTCAACGGCGCCGCCGGCGCCGTCGGAATCGCTACGGTGCAGCTCGCGCGCGAGCGAGGCGCAAACGTGATCGGCACGGCGAGCGCTCGAAACCACGACTACGTGCGCTCGTTCGGCGCCGAGGCGACGACATACGGAGACGGACTGGTCGAGCGCGTCCGCGAGATCGCTCCAGACGGCGTCGACCGCGCGATCGACGACGCTGGCGGCGGAGCGCTTCCGGCGCTCGTCGAGCTCGCCGGCGGAGCCGAGCACGTCGTCACGATCGCCGACTACCAGGGCGCAGAGGAGACGGGCGTGAGAATGACCGGCGGCGCCGGCTCCGAGCGCGCCTGGCATGCGCTCGCGCACGTCGCCGAGCTGATCGATGCGGGACGCTTCTCGCTGCCCGTCGCGCAGACGTTCGCGCTCGAGCAGATCGCCGAGGCGCATCGCCTCAGCGAAAGCCGGCACGTGCGCGGCAAGCTCGTGCTGCTCGTCGACTGAGCCGCGCACTGCGCGCCTCGCGTCGATGACTTTCGGCTCGCGTGCCCGTCTGTAGGGCAGGCAAACGACAGAGGGCCGACCTCAGGAGGTCACGATGGGAAAGATCGTCATAACGGAGTTCGTCTGCTCGACGGCGTGATGGAGGACCCTGGCGGAGCCGAGGACTACGAGCACGGAGGCTGGACATTCGCGATCGACCGCGGGGCGGACGGCGACAAGTTCAAGGGCGACGAGGGCGAGGCCGCCGAGGCGCTGCTGCTCGGGCGCACGACGTACGAAGGCTTCGCGGCGGCATGGCCGTCGATGGAGGGCGAGTTCGCGGACAAGTTCAACGGCATGCCGAAGTACGTCGTCTCCTCAACGCTGAGCGAGCCGACGTGGAACAACACGACCGTGCTCGCCGGCGAGCTCATCGCCGAGGTGACGAAGCTGAAGGACGCGCTCGACGGCGAGATCGTCGTCCACGGCAGCGCGCAGCTCGCGCAGGCGCTGATCGAGCACGACCTCGCCGACGAGCTGCGGCTGATGGTCTTCCCGGTCGTGCTCGGCAGCGGCAAGCGCCTGTTCGGCGCGACGAGCGCGAAGAAGCCGATGCGGCTGTCGGACTCGAAAACGGTCGGCGACGGCATCGCGGTGCTGACGTACGCACCCGCCGGCTGACGACGTCGGGCGTGCTCGCGCCGTCAGGCGACGGGCACGCTCGCGGCGCCCTCGGCACGCGCGGCCGCCGAATGCTCGCGGCTGTCGCGCGAGGAGATCAGCACGGCCGCGAGCAGCGCGCCTACGAGCGCGAAGCCGGTGCCGACGAGGAACGCGCGCTCGAAGCCCTTCGTCAGCGCGATCGCGGCGTTGTGCTGCCCGCCGTGGAGCACGTCCTTCGTGCGGCTGTTCGCGATCGTCGCGAGGATCGCGAGCCCGAGCGCGCCGCCGACCTGCTGTGCGGTGTTGACGAGACCCGAGGCGAGACCGGCCTCGTGCGGACGCGTGCCGGTCACGGCCGCGATCGTCACCGGCACGAACGACAGCCCGAGACCGATCGCGGCGAGGATCGACGGGCCGAGCACGTTTGCGAGGAACGTGCCGCCCGTTCCGGGCACGCGCGAGAACCAGTACAGGCCGGCCGCGACGAACAGGAGTCCGATCACGAGCACCGGCTTGAAGCCGAAGCGCGTCACGCCGGCCGACGCGGCGCCGGCCGAGAGGATGATCGCGATCGCGAGCGGCAGGTAGGAGAGGCCGGCCTTCAGCGCCGAGTAGTGCAGCACCTGCTGCATGTACAGCGAGATGAAGAAGAACATCGAGAACAGCGACATGCCGATCAGCAGCGCGACCGTGTCGGCGCCGCGCAGCGTGCGCAGGCGGAAGATCGAGAACGGCATCAGCGGCGCGCGCGAGCGGCGCTCGATCGCGAGGAACGCGATCAGCAGCACGACGGCGCCGGCGATCTTCAGCAGCGTCGAGCTCGAGCCCCAGCCGACGTTGACGGCGTCGACGAGCGCGTAGACGAGCAGCGCGAGCCCGGCCGTGACCGTCACGGCGCCGGGGATGTCGAAGCTGCGGTTCTCCTCTTCGGAGCGGCTCTCCTGCAGCAGGCGCGGCGCAAGCAGCGCGCAGATCACGCCGATCGGCACGTTGACGAACAGCACCCAGCGCCACGAGAGGCCGCTCGTCAGCACGCCGCCGAGCAGCACGCCGGCGGCGCCGCCGGCGCCCGCGACGGCGCCCCACACGCCGAGCGCGCGGTTGCGCTCGGCGCCTTCGGAGAACGTCGTCGTGATGATCGAGAGCGCCGCAGGGGAGACGATCGCGGCGCCGAGCCCCTGCACGGCGCGCGCGGCGATCAGCCACGGCTCGGACTGCGCGAGCCCGCCGAGCAGCGACGCGAGCGAGAAGACGACGAGCCCGAGCATGAACATCTTGCGCCGCCCCATCAAGTCGGCGAGTCGCCCGCCGAGCAGCAGGAAGCCGCCGAACGTCAGCGTGTACGCGTTGACGACCCACGAGAGGTCGTCCTGCGAGAACTTCAGCGCGCGGCCGATCGACGGCAACGCGATGTTGACGATCGAAGCGTCGATCACGACGACGAACTGCGTCATCGCAAGCAATGCGAGCGCGAGGTTCTTTGCTCGGGCGGCGTTGGCGGGAGTCATCTTCGGGGCCTTCCTCTCGGTGCGGGCACGATGATACGAACGCTGCGGCGGGCTGCCGGTCAACCTGCGTGACGTCCTGTCTTCTCTACGACGAACGGGAACGGCCCGGATGGACAGTTCCGGCGAAGCTGTCTGCGACTAGGCGCCGCCCTCGAAGCGCGCCTGCTCCTCGGCCGTGCGCTCGGCCCACGGGATGCTCCGCAGCCGTCCGTCCGGGATCGGCTCGCCGCTCTCGACTGACTTGCCGTACGTGCCGTCGGCGAGCCGCTGCTCGGCGCGCTCGACGGCCGCGAGCTCCTCGCGCAACGGTGCGGCGAGACCCTCGTCGATCTCCGTCTCGAGCAGCTCCGGCGCCGAGTCGCCGCTGTCGTCGGTGTGCGCTTCCTCGTCACCCTCCGGCTTGGCGAGCTCCGCGAGCGCGCTCTCGATTCGCATGCGCTCCGACGCCAGCAGCTCGCGTGCCTCTGAGGAGTCCATGCGCGCAGTATGCCCACGTGCGGCGTTCGATGCCGCGACGAACGCACGATCTATTAATAAATTTGTTTTACGTCCGGCTGTGCGGCTCGGTCTGCTGCCGTCAGGTCAGGCAGAAGCGCCGCTGCGGATCGCTTCGGCGACGACGGCCGGATCGTCGTAGAACGGCACGTGGCCGACGCCGAGCGTCAGGTGCGTCGCGCTCGGCAGGAGCCTGCGCGCGCGTGCGGCCTGCGTGCGAAACGGGAGCAGGCGGTCGTGGATGCCCCACGCGATCGTCACAGGCGTCGCCGCGAGCTGCTGCCCGTCGCCGAAGCTGTAGCGATCGAATGCCGCGAGCGCAGCGGCAAACGCGGGCGCTGCCCAGGCCGAGCGCAGCGTCTCGGCGACGATCTCGCCGGGCACGCGTGTCGGATGTCCGAACGTCTGCCACAAGAGCGCGACGCGGCCGGCGCGCGTCCGTGCGAGCGCTTCGAGCGGAGCATGGGCGGCTCTCGGCGTCTGCGTGAGGCCCGCGAGCGAGAGCTGGCAGAAGCGCCGTTCGGCGTCCGTCCAGAAGCCCGCAGGCGAGATCGCCGTCGCCGATCGAGCCACACCGCGGCGCGCGAGCTCGAGTGCGATCGCTCCGCCCATCGAGTTGCCCGCGACGTGCGGGCGCTCGAGCCCTTCGGCCGCGAAGAAGTGCTCGAACGCGTCCGCGTACGCCGGGATCGTCGGCTCGACGCCATCCGCCAGCGGCGGCGAGGCGCCGAAGCCCGGCGAGTCGCACGCGATCACCTCGAAGTGTGTCGCCAACCGCCCGATCACGGGCGCGTTGATCTGCCGGCGCAGGCCGATCCCGTGCAGCAGCACGAGCGGCGCCCCGACGCCCTCGCGGTCGTGGTCGATCACGCCGGCTGCGGCTCGCGCGACGCCCGCGCGACGCGTCCGCGGATCAAGTCGGCGCCGCGCTCGGCGACCATGATCGTCGGTGCGTTCGTGTTGCCGCCCGGGATCAGCGGGAAGATCGACGCGTCGATCACGCGCAGGCCCTCCAGCCCGTGGACGCGCAGCTGCGAGTCGACGACGGCCTGCGGGTGCGTGTCGCTCATCCGCGCCGTGCCGACGGGGTGGTAGAGCAGGTCCATGCGCCTGCGCAGGTCTTCCTCGAGCTGCTCGCGCCCAGCCACTTCGGGCCCAGGCTTCAGCTCCTTGACGATCGTCTCGGCCAGCGGCGATTGCTTGGCGATCTCGCGCGCCAGCTCGACGCCGGCGATCAGCGACTCGACGTCCTTGGGCTCCGACAGCGAGTTCGTCACGATGCACGGCTTCGCCGCCGGATCGGCAGAGCGCAGCCAGACCTGTCCGCGCGCCTTCGGCGAGACGAGCACCGGCCCGATCACTGCGCAGTGGCCGTCGTACTCCTCCTGGCCGTGATTCTCGAAGTACGCCGCACCCATGTGGAACTGGATGTCGGGCGCCGGCAGCCCTCCGCGCGTGCGCACGAACGCGCAGACCTCGGCGACCGTCGAGGTCAGCTTGCCCGAGCGGCGCAGCAGCCACTCGGCGAGCTGCTTTGGGCTGTCGGCCTTGTACAACGTCTGTTCGTCTGAGACCTCCCACAGCACGCTGACGAACGGGTGGTCCTGCAGGTTGCGACCGACGCCCGGCAGATCGTGCCTCGCCTCGACGCCCGCCGCGCGCAGCTCCTCGGCCGGGCCGATCCCCGACAGCAGCAACAGCTGCGGCGAGTTGATCGCGCCGGCCGAGAGGATCACCTCGCGCGCGGCGCGCACCGTCTCCTCGCCGCGGCGGCCACGGCGCAGGCGCACGCCGACGGCGCGCTCGCCGTCGAGCTCGATCCCGAGCACGCTCGCCTTCGTGCGCAGCTCGAGGTTCGGGCGCTCGAGCGCCGGGCGCAGAAACGCGTCGGCCGTGCTGCAGCGCGCTCCGCCGCGCTGCGTCACCTGGAACATCGAGACGCCGTCCTGCTCGGGCCCGTTGTAGTCGGCCACGCGCGGGATTCCGGCCGCCTCGCTGGCCGCCAGCAGGCGCCGGTTCAGCGGTCGCGGCGAGCGTTGCTCGGAAACGCGCAGCTCACCGCCGGCCGCGTGGAACTCCGAGGTGCCGCGCACGTTGTCCTCGGACTTGAGGAAGTACGGCAGCACGTCGCGGTAGCTCCAGCCCGGCGCGCCCTGCGCCTCCCACGAGTCGTAGTCGAGCGGGCGCCCGCGCACGTAGAGCATCGCGTTCATCGAGCTCGAGCCGCCGAGGCTCTTGCCGCGCGGCACGTACAGCGAGCGCCCGTCGGCGTGGGGCTCGGGCTCGGTCGCATAGTCCCAGTCGAGCTTCGAGTGGAACTGTTCGGCGAACGCCGCCGGGATCTTGATCTTCGGCGAGCGATCGCGCCCGCCGGCCTCGAGCAGCAGGACGCTGACCGACGGGTCCTCCGAGAGGCGGTTCGCCAGCACGCAGCCGGCCGAGCCGGCGCCGACGATCACGTAGTCGTAGATGAGAGGCTCCTCTGCTCGCGGTTGGCATCGTCGTCGCGCTCGCGCGCCGCACGCGGAACCGGTGCGCGTGCTCGAACAGGATGCGGCGTGAAGCGATACTCGCGCGCGTCGAGCCTGCGCGTCTGCTCGAAGTACTCGCGCATGTAGCCGGGCCAGTTCGCGACGATCCGGCCGCGCTCGTTGCGGTACCACGAGTCACAGCCCGTCCACGCGGTGCCCGCGAAGCGCGCCTGCAGCGCTTCGTCGCTTGCCTGCTCGACCTCCGCGCGGACCTCGATCGCGCCCGCGCCGCGGCGTTGGAGTTGCTGCAGCGCCTGGCGGATGTAGCCGGCCTGCGCCTCGAGGTAGAAGATGATCGAGCCGCCCGAGGTGTTCGTGTTCGGCCCGTACATGACGAACATGTTCGGAAAGCCCGGAACGGTCATCCCGAGGTGCGCGTGTGCGCCCTGCGCCCAGACCTCGCTCAGCTCGACGCCACGCGAGCCCGTTATGCGCATCGGGAACATGAAGTCGTTCGTCTTGAAGCCCGTGCCCCAGACGATGCAGTCGACTTCGTGGCGCTTGCCGTCGGCGGTGAGAAGCCCCTCGGGCACGACGCGCTCGATCGCGTCGGTCACGACGTCGACGTTCGCACGCTGCAGCGCCGGCAGGAAGTACGAGCTGAACAGCACGCGCTTGCAGCCGAACGTGTAGTCGGGCCAGACCTTCCTGCGCACGTCGCGGTCTTTCAGCTGCCGGCGCATGAACGCGGCCGAGCGCGCCGCGCCGATCCGCCCGAGCGTGTCCGGGTGGCGGATCGCCGCCGTCAGCGACTCGCCGTAATGGAACATGAACTTGCGCCTGAACGCCTGCAGCCCCGGAACCCGTTCGATCGCGGCTTTGACGAGCGGCGGATAGTGCCTGTTGCGCCGCGGCAGGAACCAGTTGCCGCTGCGCTGGAAGATCGTCAAGCGTGCCGCGTGCTCGGCGATCTCGGGCACGAACTGCACTGCGCTCGCGCCCGTGCCGACGACCGCGACGCGCTTGCCCGAGAGCGGATCCTCGTGGTCCCATTCGGCGGAGTGGAAGCTCTGCCCGGCGAACGACTCGATCCCGGCGATCGACGGGTAGGCCGGCTGGTGAAGCTGGCCCGTCGCGAGCACGAGCGCGCTCGCCTCGAATGCCTCGCCGCTGCGCGTCGTGACGGTCCACCGAGCCGCGGCGTCGTCCCACTCGCACGAGTCGACCGTCCGCTCGTAGCGCACGTGGCGCTCGACGTCGTGCTCGCGCGCGACGCTGCGCAGGTAGTCGTGGATCTCGGCTTGCGGGGAGCACAGCCGCGACCAGTCGCGCCGCTGCGCGAAGGAGAACGAGTACAGATGGCTCGGCACGTCGCACGCCGCGCCTGGATAGCTGTTGAAATGCCACGTGCCGCCGAGCTGCGGTGCGCGCTCGAGGATCGTCACGTCGGTGATCCCGTGGCGCTTCAGCTCGATCGCGGCCGCGATGCCGCCGAAGCCGGCGCCGACGATCAGTACGGACGGCGCGCGTCTGCTCTCACTCTGCGGGCGCTCAACGGCTGCTGCGGCGGACATCTCTCCCTCCAGGGCGTTGCCTGCGGTCATTGTCCATCTTCGCGCGCTCGCGTGCGCCCGTGTGCTCCGCCGCCCGACGCCGGCCGGCTCCACTGCTCGCGCTCGGACTCGCGCTCAGCTCGGCGGCGCGCCCGCGAGCAGCGCCGCGCCGACGCCGCGCATCGTTTCTTCGCCGTAGGCCATCGACGGATCGCCGGTCGAGAAGATCGAGACGGTGAACGTGACGCCGGGGCGCTCGAGGCGCGCCGTCTCGTTGAACAGGCCCTCCGACGGCAGCGCGCCGGTCTTGAAGAAGACCTGCCAGCGCGGGCGCGCGACTTCGGGGATGCCCCAGCTCTGCTCCGCCTCGATGCCGTCCATCAGCCCGCGCGCGTAGGGCCAGAACCGGCGCGGGATCAGCCGTTCGATCGCGATGAAGAAGCGCGCCTGGTCGGCGGCCGAGGTCTGCGTGTATGCCCACCAGCCGATGCCCGGCGCGTAGTCCTGCATGCCGGCTTCGCGCGCGACGCGCGCGACGGCCGCCGCGCCGACGCGGTCGAGCACGGCCGAAGCGTCGTCGTTGTTCGATTCGTGGATCATCGGGTAGAGCAGCGAGCGGTCGAGCGCGCTGATCGGGGCGCGATCCGCGGCGAGCCGCTGCAGGAACGCCGTGAGGAACATCACCTTGACGACGCTCGCGCTTTGGAAGCGCTCGTGCAGCCGCGTGCCGCTGAGCCGCCCGGAGCTGTCGAGCACGGCCAGCGACGTCCGTCCGGCGCGGCCGTCGAGGTAACGAACGGCCGCCGCGATCGCCGCGCGCGAGGGGTAGGCGGGCAGCGTCGCTCGCTGTGCGCGCAGCCGCGGCTTGCCGGCGTGGACGGAGTCTTTCGCCCTCGCTCCGGCCGAGGCGCCGCCGCCGAGGCTCACGATCAGCGCCATGATCGCTGCGGCGAGCACGAGCGAGCAAAGCAGCAGGCGTCTTCGCGTGACCGGCACCGGCCCGCAGGCTAGCGGGCGGCGCTACTTCTTGTGCTTCTTCGCTTTGTGCTTGAAGCCGACCTTCGTGAACGCGACCGAGATGGCTTCGCGCTTGGACTTCGGGTAGAAGCCGACGCGCGCCTTGAACTTCAGCTTGTGCGCGTGCTGCGCCTTGGTGCCTTTGCGCGACAGCGGGGCCTTGATCGTGAACTTGCCGGCCTTCGCGAAGTGCTTGTACGTCGTGCGCAGGTAGCGGCTTTTCAAGCTCACGCGACCGGCTGCGAACGTTTGCACGCGCACGACGAGCTTGTTTTTCACGATCTTTCTGCTGAGGATCTTGAAGCGCGTCGTGCCTTTGCCTTTGCCCGTGCAGCCTTCGACGCCGACGTTCGTGCTCTGTTTGATCACGGCGCCGCTCTGCGCCGTGATCGTCGTCGGCATCAACAGCGACTGTGTGCACAGCGTGCCGATCGCCGTCAGCACCGAGTTCGGACCCTGCGGTAGGTCGAGCACGAAGCTCGACACAGGCACGTCCGGAATCGACGCGAACGTCGACTTCGTGATCCCGTTTTTGATGTCGGTGTTGCCTTCGAGGATCACGCGCACGCCGTTGTCGCCTTCGAGCAGCAGGTCGAGGTCGGGGAACGCTGCGCCGCCGTGCGAGACGAGGTAGGCCGGGCCTTTCAGCGGCTGTGGCAGCACCGGTGTCGTGACGGTCGCGCTGCCGACTTTCGACCCGGGCGGGCAGCTGTAGGGATTCGCCGTGTACGTCGTTTCCGGGCACGCTTTCTGCAGCGTCGTCAATCGCGAGGGCAGCGATTTCGGCAGTTCGGCGACGACCGAGTGGATGTTCGCCTGGTGTATGCCCTGCAGCAGGTTGACGTGCAGCGAGGCGCCGTTCGCTTTCAGCTGCGTCGCGTTCGTCGACGCCGCTGAAGCCGCCGAGAAGTTCGGTTTGAACGGCAGTGCGCTGCAGTTGGCGACCGCGAACGGACTCGCCAGGGTCTGCGCGGCGCCGGCCGTCGAGCTCAGCAGCGTGTTCGTCGCCAGTGCGCCGCAGTTCGTCGGATTGAACAGGAATCCGGCGCGGTTGACCGCGACCGAGATGTTGCGCAGGCGCAGCGGCACGCCCTTGAAGATCGACGGCAGGTCGGTCGTCGAGACGGTCACGCGGCTGGTGTGCGGGTCGACGTTGATCGTCGCGTGCGTGATCACGTTGCCGAGGTCGAACGGACCGGCCGCTGCGTGAATTGGGATCGACAGGCCATAGGGGGCGCCCTGGTAGGGACCGGTCAGGAAGACGGGCCCGGAGAACGGGTACGGTTCGCTGCCCGCGCCGACGTAGGCCGTCGCGGTGCCGATCTGGCTGGCGGCAGAGCACGTGCCGGCCTGCGCTTGCGGTTCGCCGCACAGCGTGACCTTGGGGATTTCACCGACGAGGCCCGCGGGCAGCGTGGTCGAGACCTTCCCCAGGTACTGGTTGCCGTCGGCGCGCGCGAGGTTGAACGTGTACGCCGTGTAGGCGCCCGCGTTCGCCGCGCTGTTCGTGGTCGTCTGCGTGAGCGCGAAAGGCGTACTCGCGGGGCAGCCGCTGACGCTGAACGGCGTCGCTCCGGCGAAGCTGCCGCCGGTGTAGGCGGTGAACGCGAAGCTCGTGCTCGCGGCCGCGCAGGAAAGCGGGTTGGCAAGCGGCGCCCGCGGTCCGCCGTTCAGCGTCAGCGTGAGGTCGCTGAAGGGCAGTTGCGGGTTGCCGAGGAAGCTCACTTCGAGCCTTCCCGTCGCCGCGTTCGGGACCGCCTGGCCTTCCAGGCGGACGGACACGTTGTAGACGCTCTCGGCGTCGATGAAGATCAGGAACGGATGCGGCAGTCCTTCGATCGCGGCCGTGCCGTTTTCCTGGCCCAGGTAGACATTGCCCGCGAGACTGCCGGGCGGCAGGTCGGTTTCGATGTTGACCGTGCCGATCTTCGAGGCGGCAGGGCATTCGACGGGGGCCGAGGAGCCACGGTGGAGCTGGCTCTGCTTGCACGACTGCAACCCGTTGACGGCGGAGGGGTTGAGCGTCAGCCCTTCCGGCAGCGTGACGTGCGCGTCGCTGATGTCGGCGGTGTTGATCTGGTTCGATTTTTCGAACTGCGGAACGCGCACGTCGGTCGTGGCCCCGTCCGGGCTCTCGTACTGCGTCGTTTCCGGTTTGATCGTCGCCGTAGGAGCGAACGGCACTTTCTCGCAGCCACTCACTTTCGCCGGCGGTGTCGTTGGCTGGCTCGCCTTTTCGACCGGCGCGTACGTTTCGAGTTCGAGATACGACGTCGACGGCGCCGAGCAGCTACTCGGCATCGTGAGGAAGTTTTCTTTGCCTTCCTTGCCGGCGTGTCCGTTGAAGAACAGCTTCGATTCGACCGTCTTCAGCGGCGCTTTGTCGACTTCGAGCCCGAGCACTTTCACGCCGACTTCCGTCGGGATGTTGTTGATTTCAAACCACTCGTGGAAGTCGCCCGAGGGCACGCCGCGCGCTGCGAGCACGTCTTCGTGGGCGTAGCTGACGTGCCCTTCGAGCAGCAGGTGCACGTCTTCGGTCAGCGGCTGGACGCCTTCGACGTCGATTCCGAAGAGCAGCGGCAGCCCCGGTTCCTGCGGCAGGTTGTAGACGTCGCCTTTGAGCGTCAGCGTCTGCGGGAGCAGCGGTATTTCCACGTAGGCCTTCAGCGAGACGAAGCCGGCTTTCGTGTTGGCAGGGCAGCTGTTGGCGTTGAACTGGGCGCGCGAGCAGACGGCGAGCGCCTGGGGGTCGGCGGCGAGTCCCGGCGGGACGTCGACGCGCAGGCGCTTCAGCGCCGAGCCGTTCGGCGCGGCGCCGGAGTTGCTCAATTCGAAGCCGGTCAGGCCCCAGGGGGGGTGACCGGCCGCCTGCGTGTAGAAGGCGTTCGGGTTCGAGTATTTGCATTCCGTCTGGACGGAGCTTTCGCTTCCGGTGCAGGTCCCGGCTTCCCACACGGCGACGCCCAGGTTGCCGGCCGCGTGCGCCGCGGCGACGGGCAGGATCAGCAACGAGCTCAGCAGCGCCACGAGGCCCAAGCTCCGACGTCGCCACGAGCGAGCTCGCTCGCGCGTCGCTGCTTCTGCGGCGGCAGACGAACCCGACGTGTGCTGATCCCTCATTCCCATTCCAACCTCCCGCTCGAGACTTAGATGCGGCGCGCGGGCACGGGCCCGGACGCAAAGGGGATTACCCCTTTTGCCCTTCTCTACGCAAAGGCGGGTGCCGGCGGGATCCTCCCGCGGCCAGACGACTACTGCTCGCGGGGAACGTAGGGAGCCAGCTCGCGGCGGGCGATCGAAAGCTTGTGCACCTCGTCGGGACCGTCGGCGAGGCGTAGCGTGCGCAGGTGCGCGTATGCCGTTGCGAGGCCGAAGTCCTGCGAGACGCCGCCGCCGCCGTGCACCTGGATCGCGCGGTCGAGCACCTTCAACGCGACGTTCGGCGCGGCGACCTTGATCGCCGCGATCTCCGTGCGCGCGTGGCGGTTGCCGACGGTGTCCATCAGCCAAGCGGCCTTCAATGTGAGCAGACGCGCCATCTCGATCTCGATCCGCGACTCGGCGATCCAGTCCAGCACGTTGCCGCGCGTCGCGACAGGCTGGCCGAAGGTCACGCGGGAGACGGCGCGCTTGCACATCGCCTCCAGCGCGCGCTCGGCGGCGCCGATCGCGCGCATGCAGTGATGGATCCGCCCCGGACCGAGGCGAGCCTGCGCGATCATGAAGCCGTCGCCCTCGCCGGCGATCAGGTTCGCGGCCGGCACGCGCACGTCGGAGAAGTCG
Organism: Solirubrobacteraceae bacterium; assembly: GCA_035552575.1. GTDB lineage: Bacteria > Actinomycetota > Thermoleophilia > Solirubrobacterales > Solirubrobacteraceae > Palsa-744. The sequence goes on from DASZLB010000062.1 coordinate 14,242, forward strand.
ACTTCGCCGTGACCGTCCTGGTCCTCGTAGCCGAACACTTTGAGGCCGCGCATGACGGTC
>DASZLB010000063.1:0-8534 GCA_035552575.1 Solirubrobacteraceae bacterium
GTCGTGTTCGCGCGCACGTCCGAGCCGCCTTGCTTCTCGGTCATCGCCATCCCCGCGATCGCGCTGCCCTTCTCGCTCGCCTGAATCAGCCGCGCGTCGTAGCTCGTCGCCGTCAGCAGCGGCTCCCACTCGGCCGCAAGCTCCGGCTGCGCGCGCAGCGCCGGGATCGCCGCGAACGTCATCGTGATCGGGCAGCAGAACCCGGCCTCGGCCTGCATCGCCGTCATGTACAGCGCAGCGCGTGCCGTGTGCGCGAACGGCTCGTCGCTCGTCCACGGCAGCGAGTGCAGCTCGCACTCGACGCCGAGCGTCATCAATTTGTGCCACGCCGGGTGGAACTCGACCTCGTCGATCCGGTTGCCGAAGCGGTCGTGCGTGCGCAGCACCGGCTTGTTCTCGTTCGCGAGGCGGCCCCACTGCTGCTGCGGCTCGCCGCCGATCAGCCGGCCGAGCGCAGAGGCGCGCTCGAGCACCCAGCCGGCGCCCTCGCGCTGCGTCGCCTCGACGAGCGCCGTGTTGCTCGCGAACACGTCGACGCCTTGCAGCGGCGGCGGCTGGTTGAAGACCGTGTGAGTTCTCCACGGCGCCGCGCTCTGCGAGACGGTTGCCATCGATCGATTGTAAGCGCTCGCGCGCCGTGCGAGCGCTCGATCACGTGCTCGATAGCATCGGCGGCCCCGCCCGCGACCGCGCAAGGACTCGAGACATGGCCAAGATCAAGGTGAAGAACCCCGTCGTCGACCTCGACGGCGACGAGATGACGCGAATCATCTGGTCGTTCATCAAGGAGCAGCTGATCGTCCCTTACCTCGACGTCGAGCTGAAGTACTACGACCTCGGCATCGAGAGCCGCGACGCGAGCGAAGACAAGATCACCGTCGAAGCGGCCGAAGCGATCAAGCAGTACGGCGTCGGCGTCAAGTGCGCGACGATCACCCCCGACGAGGCGCGCATCGAGGAGTTCGCGCTGAAGCAGATGTACCGTTCGCCGAACGGCACGATCCGCAACATCCTCGGCGGCGTGATCTTCCGCGAGCCGATCGTGATCGAGAACGTGCCGCGGCTCGTGCCCGGCTGGACGAAGCCGATCGTGATCGGTCGCCACGCGTTCGGCGACCAGTACCGCGCGAGCGACATGGTCGTCCCCGGCGAGGGCTCGCTGACGCTCACGTTCACGCCGAAGGACGGCAGCGAGCCCATCGAGCTCGACGTCTACGACTTCCCCGGCGGCGGCATCGCGCTCGCGATGTACAATCTCGACGACTCGATCCGCGACTTCGCACGCGCCTCGATGCGCTACGGGCTCGACCGCGGCTATCCCGTCTACCTGTCGACGAAGAACACGATCCTCAAACGCTACGACGGGCGTTTCAAAGACCTCTTCGAAGAGGTCTACGAGGCTGAGTTCAAGTCAGAATTCGAGGCCGCCGGGATCATCTACGAACACCGCCTGATCGACGACATGGTCGCGGCCGCGCTGAAGTGGGAAGGCGGCTACGTGTGGGCCTGTAAGAACTACGACGGCGACGTGCAGTCCGACACCGTCGCGCAGGGCTTTGGCTCGCTCGGCTTGATGACGAGCGTGCTGATGACAGCCGACGGCAAGACCGTCGAGGCCGAGGCCGCGCACGGCACCGTCACGCGCCACTACCGCCAGCACCAGCAGGGCAAGCCAACCTCGACGAACCCGATCGCCTCGATCTTCGCGTGGACGCGCGGGCTCGACGCGCGCGGGCGGATGGACGAGACGCCCGAGGTCAGCGAGTTCGCGCAGACGCTCGAGCGCGTCTGCATCGAGACCGTCGAAAGCGGCAAGATGACGAAGGACCTCGCGCTGCTCGTCGGCGCAGACCAGCCGTGGCAGAGCACCGAGGAGTTCCTCGCCTCGATCGATGAGAACCTGAAAAACGCGATGGCATGAGCCGCTGAGCAGCGGCCCGCCCGACCGCGCCCGCGATCGCACGACGCACGCGATCAATCGATAAAAAATCCGTAACCCCCAAGTACCGCACCCAGGAGATGATTTCGTGAGCAACCCCGTACGTGTGACCGTCACCGGCGCAGCCGGTCAGATCGGCTACAGCCTTCTCTTTCGCATCGCCAGCGGACAGCTGCTCGGCCCCGACCAGCCCGTCGACCTGCGACTGCTCGAGATCCCGCCGGCGATGGGCGCGCTCGAGGGCGTCGCGATGGAGATCACCGACTGCGCCTTCCCGCTGCTCGCCGGCCTCGACCTGCACGACGACCCGAACGACGGCTTCGACGGCGTCAACATCGCGCTGCTCGTCGGCTCGCGCCCGCGCACGAAAGGGATGGAGCGCGCCGAGCTGCTCTCCGAGAACGGCAAGATCTTCACCGTTCAGGGCAAGGCGCTCAACGAGAAGGCCGCAGACGACGTGAAAATCCTCGTCGTCGGCAACCCGGCGAACACGAACTGCCTGATCGCGATGAACAACGCGCCCGACATCCCCAACGACCGCTTCACCGCGATGCTGCGCCTCGACCACAACCGCGCGATCGCACAGCTCGCGAGCAAGGTCGAGTGCCCCGTCACCGACATCACGCAGATGGGCGTCTGGGGCAACCACTCGCCGACGATGTACCCCGATCTGTTCCACGCGAAGGTCCGCGGCGAGCTCGCCGCCGGCGTCGTCGACGACCAGGCATGGATCGAAAACGAGTTCCTGCCGAACGTCGGCAAACGTGGCGCTGCGATCATCGAGGCGCGCGGCTCCTCGAGCGCCGCATCCGCCGCGAGCGCCGCAGTCGACCACGTGCACGACTGGGTCGCCGGGACCGGCGAGGAATGGGTCTCGATGGGCATCGCCTCCGACGGCTCCTACGGCGTCCCCGAGGGTCTGATCAGTGGTTTCCCGTGCACCTGTGCGAACGGTGAGTACTCGATCGTGCAGAACATCGAGCTCGACGATTTCTCACGCTCGAAGATCGACGCGACCGTCGCCGAGCTCACCGACGAGCGCGACACCGTCAAACAGCAGGGCTTGATCTAGTTCTCTCGCCGTCCGACACGCGCGTGCGCCGCGATCCCGCGGCCACGCGCGTCGCGATCCTCACCGGCTTCGTACTCGTCCCCGCCGGCCTCGTCACGTTCGCTTTCCATCACTGGGAGCTGCACGCCTTCCAAAGCTTCGGGCTTCCCTGGCCGTCTACGCTCGAGATCCTTGCCGGCGTGCTCGAGCTGGCCGGCGGAGTGCTCCTGATCGCACGCCGGCTCGTCGTGCCCGCCGCGTTGCTGCTCGCTTTTACGATGATCGTCGCAATCGGCGCCTCCGGGGTCGGACATGGCGACGTGATCCCGAGTCTCACGCTCGCGCCCGCGCTGCTTCTCGCGCTGATCTTCCTGCTCTCCCGCGCGCTGCGCCCCCGCACCCGGCAGTCAACAATCCGCCACGCGTATAGAAAAGGGCGCAGCCCGCAAGCCACGCCCTTTCATATTTCTATTTTGATTGATTGTCCCGTTGCTCGCACATCGCGACCCGTCGTTCGCAGGCCGTTATGTAAAGGAACGAGAGTCAAACTACGAACTACGCAAAGTCCGGCGGATCGGCGTTCCTGGCAACGACGCAGCGAGCGTGGCGTGCTGTCGCACGCGAGCGACCGAGGACGCCGCCAGGGGCGCCGAGACTAGGACTTCGGGTGCCAGCCGCGACCCTGCTTTGCAACCTTGTTTTCCTGCTCGAGCCCGGGCAGGACGCGGTACAGGTAGTTCTGCTTGATGCCCATCTTCGCGGCGAGCTCCGGGATCGTGATACCCGGCTGGCCCTGCACGAACGACAGTGCCTCCGCGGCGCGCGTGCCACTGCCTTTGCGCCGTCCCGCGCGGCGTCCCGCCGGGCGTCCGGCTTTTTTGCGGGCCGCTTTCGGTGCTGCCTGCGTCGCGCCTGCCGCTTTGCGACTGACCGAGCCACGCGGGCGTCCGGGCCCACGGCGTCGCGGCGTCGCAGTTGCAGTTGCAGTTGACGTCGCAGAGGAGCCACCGACACCCTGCAGCGCCGCGGCTGCCGCCTCGAGGCGGTTGTACTCGTCGACTGCCGGCTTCAGCTCTTTCAGTCGCTCTGTGATCTCTTGGCGCTTCTCATCAAGGAAGTCAGTCACGATCCGTCCTCATCACTAGTGTAAATGTCCGTTAAACGCACATCATTTCTCTTGACACACTATCGGCTCACGCCGGTGACTAGCGTTCGAGGAAAGCGCGCAGCAACTCGAGTGATCGCTTCGCCTCGCGCTCCGGGATGCCGCCGACGAGCGCTCTGCCCGCCAGCGCTCCGACGGGCCCGAGCGGAGGATGGAACTCGTTGCGGTAGTCGAAGTGCGTGCCGGCGCCTTCGCGACTCAACACATATTCGGTCCGCGCGCGCGAGCGCGCCGGCCCGCGCCCGGCCCACACGGCCTTTTTCTCGGGCTCGCACTCGACGAGCTTCCAGTGCACTTCCAGCCCGACGCCGCGCAGGTGGATCTGCTGGTCCATCGAATACCCGACGCGCAGCGGTCCACCGTCCGCGTGCACGAGCTTGCGGTGAATCGTCACCCATTTGTCCAGGCAGCTCGAATCCATCACGACCTTCCACACCTCCGCAGGCGAGGCCGCGATGTCGATCGACGCCGTGACGACGCTCATCTGTGCATGTGCGTCATCGCGCCGCGAGCCGCTCTGTCGCTTCCCACTCGCCCAGCGCATGTTCGACGGCTGCGTCAAATGAGTGCAATTGCACGTCGAACAGCTCCGCCGCGCCGTCGTCGGTCGGAAGCAGATCGCTCTGCAGGCTCTCCATCAGTGGCACGACCAGGTCCGGGTCCTCTCGCGCGATCGCCGCAGCCACGCGCGCTGTCACTCCTGTCGCACTCAGGCCGATCCCCAGCGATGGGCGATGCACGAGCATCAGATCGGCGATCCGCTCGATCATCTCGCCGTACGACAGCACGTCCGGGCCGCCGACGTCGAGCGACCGGCCGCCGGCCTGCGCCGAGGTCGCCGCCGCGACGAGCATGTCCGCGACATCGCGCTCGTCGATCGGCTGCGTTCTGTAGCGCCGCCAAGCCGGCAGCGCGAGCACGCGCATGCGCTCGACGAGATGCACGAGCAGGCGAAACGAGCGCGAGCGCGCGCCGATCACGATCGACGCGCGCAGCGCAACCGAATCGGGGATCGCCGCGAGCAAGATGCGCTCGACGCCTTCGCGGCTTGAGAGGTGACGCGAGCGAGCCGAGTCGATGCTCCGCTCGCCGACGAGGCCGCCGAGATAGACGATCCGCTGCACCCCCGCCGCCTGCGCCGCGGCCGCGAACGTCTGCGCCGCGAGCTGCTCGCGCTGCTCGAACGGGATCGCCGCGCCAGCCGTACGCTCCATCGAGTGGATCAAGTAATACGCGACCTCGACGCCGTCGAGCGCCTGCGCGAGCCCCTCGCCCGTCAGCGCGTCGCCGCGGATCAGCCGAGCTCGTGAGAACGTGCGCGCCGGATCGCGCGCCAAGCCGAGCACGTCGTGGCCGTCCGCGAGCAATCGCGGGACGAGCAGCGAGCCGATGAAGCCTCCGGCGCCGGTGACGAGGATGCGCATCTGCGCACATCATGGCGAGCGTCTTCGCCAGGCCCGAAAAGTCGCGCAAAATGCGCCGTCGCGGGGCGATTGTCACACCTGCGTGACTCGAATGCGGCTGTTTCCGGATAGCTATTTCTTTTGTCTGCGTTTTGCGAAGACGGCTCGCGCCGTCTCGAGCACGCGGTGCTTTGATGCCTGCCGTCCGTTCGATTCGACAGATGGCTGGAGGCAGCTGCGTGGCAACGACGAGAGCGCAAGGCAAGAGATCGACGCCGAAGGTCAGCTGCGACGAATGCTTCTTCCGCTGCAACCTTCTCTGTGCGCTCGATCTGCCCGAGCCTTGCGCCACGTTTCGCCCCAACGAGGCGCAGCTGCGACCGCCGCAGCAGTTGCGCTTCGTCTTTCGCCAGGAGCGCCGCTCGCGCGCCGCGTGGGCCTTCCCGTCCGCGCAGGAGCAGGCCGCGCTGCACGCCTAGCCCGAGCGCGCCGCCTCGGCGTCGGCGTCCTCGGCGCCGCCGTCGGAGATGCCCAAGCGCTCCGCGCGGCGCGCGATCCAGTTCGCGCCGGGCGTGTCCGTCACGCCGTGCAGCAGGATCGAGCAGAACACGACGAGCGCCGTCAGATCGAAGATCCGCGTCCCGCTCGCGATGTTGCGATCGAGCACGATCAACGCGAACGTCATCGACGCGACGCCCTTCGGGCCGAACCAGCCCATGAACAACCGCGTCGGCGTGTCGACGCGCGTGCCCGCCAGCGACAGCCAAACCGCTAGCGGACGCGCGAGCACGAAGACGATCGCGACGAGCGCGAGCGCCGCCCAGCCCTCGCGCGTGAACGCGTGCACCGTCAGCAGTGTGCCGAACACGAGGAAGATCCCGAGCTTGACGATTTCGACGAGCTGTTCGGAGTTGCGCTCGAAGTGCTCGCGCACGTCCGGGCGGCGGATGCCGAGCACGATCGCCGCGACGAACACCGCGATGAAGCCGTTGCCTTTCGGCGAGAGCACCGTCACGCCGTACGTCGCGAACGCGACGCCGAGCGCGAACAGAGAGCGCTGGTGGCTCGGGATGCGCTCGCGCAGCGGGCGCTCGCTTTCGCGCGGCAACAGAAGCGAAGCGAGCCAGCCGCAGGCGATCCCGAAGAGGAAGCCGAGGCCGACGTCCTGCAGCACGAAGCGCCACCAGACGAAGTGGCCCGAGTCCGTGCTCAGCGCCGCTGTGAACGCGAGCACCGCCGGCAGCGCCAGCCCGTCGTTCAGCCCCGACTCGAGGTTCAGCGAGTGACGCACGACGCGCGGGACGCGATCGTTCGTGACGATGCTCGACGTCAGCACCGGGTCCGTCGGCGCGAGCAGCGCGCCGAGCAGGAACGACTCCGTCCACGACAGCCCAATCAGCACGCGCGCCGCCGCCGCGACGATCACCGTCGTCAGCGGCATCGCCAGCACCAGCTTGCGCAGCGGCAGGAGCCACGCCCGCTGGAGCATCTCGCCCTCGACCTCGAGGCCGTCGCGGAACAGGATCACGATCAGCGCTGCGAACGCGAGATCCTCGACGAAGCCCGAGCGCGCGCGGAAGTCGACCCAGTCGAAGCCGCCGTTGCCTACCGCGAAGCCCGCCAGCACGAACAGCGCCGCGAGCGAGAGCATCGAGCGCCGCGCGAGGCCCGACGCGAGCGCGCCGAGCATCAGCAACAGGCCGAGCACCGTGACAGTCGCCTGGAACGTGGGCATTCTCGACAGCCTCTCACGTCCGCCCGCCGTGCCCGCGCGCGACGGCGCCGGCCGATATCGCGCGCCGTTATCGGGGTATATTGGGCTCAGACCCAGCAAAGCTTCGGCAGAGACGAGGTTCGGTGATGGCAGCGAAGGACAGGATCAACAAGGCCGGCGAAGCCGCACGAGCGGCACAGCGCAACCGCTACCTGCAGCGCCTGCTCGAGGACGAGGAGCTGCGTGGCTCCCTGCTCACGGCATATGGCGCCGCGCGCAGCGCTTACGGGCGCATGACGAACGGCACGCCCGCGACGCAGGCGCTGTTCGAGGACAAGAAGCTGCAGAAGGAGTTGAAGGAGGCCGCCGAGGCGCTGCGCGACGCTTCCGGCTCGCTGCGCGAGGCGCCCAAGCGCCGCCGCAAGGGCGGCTTCGGCCGCTCGCTGCTGCTGCTCGGCGTCGCCGGCGTGCTCGCCGTCGCGCTCAGCGAGGGCCTGCGCTCGAAGGTGCTCGACCTGCTGTTCGGCGCCGAGGAGGAGTTCGACTACAGCTCGACCACCGCTCCGGCCGAGGCCGCGCCCGCAGGCGCGCCGGCCGCGTAGCAACGCCGCACACCGATGAACGCAGCAGTCGACGCAGTCGTGGACGAGGCCGGCGTCGCGGAGCAGAGCTCCGCGACGAAGGCTTCCGCGGGCGCGGGCGCAAGCGCGGGAGCGGGCGCGTCGCCCGCAGCCGCCGGCGCCCGCTCGCTCTCCGGTGAGAAGGCGCAGCGGATCGTCGAGGCGATGCGCACGAGCGTCGCGCGGCGCGGCACGGCCGGCTCGACGTTCGATCACGTATCGCGTGAGGCCGGCGTCTCGCGCGGCTTGCTGCACTACTACTTCGGCACGAAGGAGCAGCTGCTCGTCGAGGCCGTGCGTCGCGACTGCGAGCTGCGAATGGAGCTGCTCGAAGGACGCCTCGCGAGCGCGCAGTCGGCCGAGGACTACATCGACCTGATGGCGCAGAACCTGCAGGAGACCGTCCACGAGGAGCCTGAGTTCGTCACGCTCGTGTTCGAGCTGTTCACGCTCTCGCGCCGCAACGAGGACATCGCGGCCGAGTACGCCGGGCTGATGCAGCGCATGCGCGAGCAGGTCGCCGCGATGCTCGCCGTCGCCCAAGACGAGGGCATCCTGCGATTGCACGCCGAGCCCGAGGCCGTCGCCGAGATCCTCTTCTCGCTCGCCGACGGACTCGTGCTGCGGATGCTCGCCGAGCCC
>DASZLB010000064.1:0-4382 GCA_035552575.1 Solirubrobacteraceae bacterium
CGAGCTCTTGATCAGGCGCGAGGGCCATCGCGTCAGCACGCTCGCGCTCGCCGGCTCGACGCGCCGCAGCGCCGACCCGGCCGTCGACGCGCACCTCGGCGAGCAGCTCTTACGCGACGAGAGCTATCGCGAGGAGCACGCGATCGTCGCGCGGCGGATCGAGCGCACGCTGCGCCCGCAAGCCGTCTGGGTCGCCGCCGCGCCCGAGCCCGAGCTCGTGCGGATCGCGAACATCCAGCACCTCGCGACGCCGATCCGCGCACAGCTGACCTCGCCGATCGATGCGCTGCAGCTAGTCGGCCTGATGCACCCGACACCGGCCGTCGGCGGTGAGCCGCTCGCAAGCGCCGCGCCGCTGATTCCCGCCCTCGAGGGGCTCGACCGCGGGTGGTACGCCGGACCTGTCGGCTGGACCGACGCCGCCGGCGACGGTGAATTCTGTGTCGCGCTTCGCTGTGCGCTGCTGCGCGGCGCCGTCGCTCGCTGCTACGCCGGCAACGGGATCGTGCGCGAGTCCGCGCCTGCCGCGGAGTTGGCCGAGACCGAGGTCAAGCTGCAGGCCTTGCTGCCGCTCCTCACCGCCTGAGCCACTCGAGCGGCGCAGGGCCCCCGCCGCGTTATCCGAGCGCCGCGGCAACGGCCTGCCATACGCGGCGGTGGAGCTGGACGTTCGCCGCCCGCTCCCCGCGCACTTCGACGATGCACGAGCGCTCGCTGTCGAGCCCGCGCTCGAGCGCCGCGCGGAAGCCCGGCACGTCCTCGGCACGCTCGTGGCCAAGGCCGTAAAGCTTCGCCGCATCGGTGAAGTCGAGCCCCGTCGGCGTGGCGATGTGGCGCGTGAAGATGTCCTGCTCGTGCGCGAGCTCGTTCTCGGCGACCGGCAGGAAGTCGAAGATCCCGCCGCCGCCGTTCTCGAGCAGCACGATCGTCAGCTTCAGGTCGAGTCGCCGCGCCGCGAGCAATCCACCGATGTCGTGCGCGAGCGCGACGTCGCCGATCAGCAGCACGACCGGGCCGCCGTTCGCGGCCGCCGCACCGAACGCGCTCGAGACGATCCCGTCGATCCCGTTCGCGCCGCGGTTGCAGAGCACGCGCGGTGGATCCTCGCGCGCCGGCCAGAACGTCTCGATGTCGCGCACGGGCATCGAGGATGCGACGAACAGCGTCGCGTCCTCGGGCAGCAGCACGCCGAGCTCGGCCGCGACGGCCGGCTCGGACAGGCCGCTCTCGGCGAGCACGCCGCGGATCGCCTCGGCCGCGCGCTCGTCGGAGCTGCGCCACTGCGCGAGCCAGCCCTCCTCGGCGCGGGGCAGACTTCCTTCCGAGAGCGTTTCGAGGACGCTGCCGTGGTCGATCTGCAGCGAGTGCGAGAGGACCGACGCAGGGTCCTGCCACGCGCCGTCTGGATCGAACGCGATCTGATGAATCCCCGTCAGGCCGCCGAGCCAGCTACGCAGCGGCTTCGACACGGGCAGATCGCCGATGCGCAGCACGAGATCCGGCCGAAGCGGTGTGAGGAATGCCTCGTCGCGAAGCAGTGCGTCGTAGTGGGCGATCGCGGCCGGGCCGCGACGCGCATTCGACAGCGGGTCGGCCAGCAGCGGCCAGCCGAGCGCCGCGGCGAACTTCGCCGCGCCGGCGCCCGGCGACCAGTCGATCCCGCCGCGCTCGTCGCGCCCCGCGACGACTACGCCGCGCTTGGCCGAGTTGATCAGGTGGCGCGTCGTCTCGATGTCCTCCTCCGCGCTGTAGTGATCTTCGCGGCGGCGGCGTACGAACGCCCCGCCGTCCGCGCGTCCGCTCGCGTCCTCTCCGAGCGGCTCGTCAATCGTCAGCGGCTCGCGCAGCGGGAAGTTCAGGTGCACGACGCCCGGTCGGCCCTCGAGCGTCGTCGCATATGCACGGCAGGCCAGCGTGCGAATCCAGCGCAGGCGCTCGGGGCTCGCCTCGTGCGTGCCGACCTCGAAGAACCACTTCGCCGCGCTGCCGAAGAGCTTCAGCTGGTCGATCGCCTGCCCGGCGCCGTGCTCGCGCAGCTCCGGCGGGCGGTCGGCCGTCAGCAGCAGCAGCGGCACGCGCGCCTCGCGAGCCTCGATCGCGGCCGGCAGCAGCTCGGCGGCGGCCGTGCCCGACGTGCACGTGACGGCCACCGGCAGGCCCGAGGCCTTCGCGAGGCCGACGGCGAAGAAGCCCGCGCAGCGCTCGTCGACGTGTGAGAAGCAGCTCAGGCGCGGCTCGCGCGCGAGCGTCAAAGCGAGCGGCGCGGAGCGCGAGCCGGGGGAGGTGCAGGCCGCGCGCATGCCGCTGCGCGCGAGCTCCTCGACGAAGGCTCGCAAGAGGACGTAGGTGTCGGTCGTGTCGCTCATCGCTCGCGTCGTGTCACGCCGGGCTCATGCCGGTCGGAAGTGAAGAGTGGGCATGTGACACAGGGCAAGGCGACTCTAGGATGGCGACGTGAGAGAGGCGTTGGTCATGCTGCACGGCTTCAGCGGCACCAGGCGCGCTTGGGACGGCGTCTCGGCGAGGCTCGACCCCGAACGGTATCTGCCTTTGGCGCTCGACCTTCCCGGGCATGGACAAGCGTCTTCTCAGCCGGGGCCGATCACTTTTGAGTCGTGCGTAGCGGCGGTGCTCAAAGCAAGCCCCGAGCGCTTCTCGCTCTGCGGCTACTCGCTCGGCGGGCGTATCGCGCTGCACGTCGCGCTGGCGGCGCCGGAGCGGATCTCACGTCTCGTGCTCGTCTCGTGCAGCCCCGGCATCGAGGACGACGGCGAGCGCGCCCAGCGGAGGCTTGCGGACATCGGCTTGGCCGACGAGCTCGAACGCATTCCGTTCGAGCAGTTCGTCGACAAGTGGCGCGGCCAGCCGTTGTTCGCTGACGATCCGCCCGAGGTCGCTGCGCTGGCTCGTGCGGATCAGCTTCGCAACGATCCTCACGCGCTCGCCAAGATCTTGCGAGGCATCGGTACGGGGGAGATGCCGCCACTGTGGGATCGCCTGAGCGAGCTGACGATGCCCGTCACGTTCGTCGCCGGCGAGCGCGACGCGAAGTTTCGCGCGATCGGCGAGCGGATGGTCGCGCTGATGCCCGACGCCGAGCTCGTCGTGATCACGGGCGGGCACGTGCTGGCGCTCGAGAGTCCCGAGGAGCTTGCCAGAGCGCTGGTGGGCTAGATCGGTGCGACGCCGAGCCCGGAGCCGCCAGGCACGGTGATCTGCCCCCCGCGCGCCGGCAGGGGGTTCTCGATCCCCTCGAACATCGCGAGCGTCGCGAGGCCGCAGTGCGGCATCGCCCCGCGCGAGGCGAGTGCCGCGGCAACGTGGACACCGGCGGCGATCCCGAGCGGGCCGTCATACGTCGAGGCGACGTACACCTCGGCGCCTGAGGCGCGCACGAGCGCCGCGGCGGCAATCAGCCCGCCGATCCCGCCGCAGCGCGAGATCTTCAGGCAGACCGCATCGGCGACACCCGCCGTCAGCGCGCCGTGCTCGGCCGCGGTCTCGTCGATCGCCACGCGCACGGGCACGCGCTCGCGCACCTCGCGCACACGCTGCAGGCCATGGACGGGCTCCTCGACGAGCTCGAGCCCGACGGGCGCGAGTGCCTCGATCGTGCGCACGGCTTCATCGACGTCCCAGACGCCGTTCGCGTCGATTCGCAGCGTCATCTGCGGGCCGCCGGCGGCACGCGCGGCGGCGAGGCGCCCGGCGTCGTCGCCGAGCCCGGCCTTCAGCTTGACGCACTCGTAGCCGGCGCTCAGCGCGGCCGTGACCTGCTCGGCGACGCCCGCGCGGTCGCTGGCGGCGATCGTCGCGTTTACCGGCACAGTGCGCGCCGGGTCGTCTGTCAGCAGCGCCGCAATCGGTTTGTCGGCGATTCGTCCACCACGGTCCCACAGAGCCATGTCGATCGCGGCGAGCGCCTGCGGCAGCTCGTCGACATGGCGGCAGGCGTCGATCAGCTGTGCGCCGTTCAGCCCGCTCGCGTCTGCCAGCACGGGCGCGTAGCTTTCAAGCGCTGCCTGTGTCCGCTCGATACTGATCCCGTCGTAGGGCTCGAGCGGCGCGGCCTCGCCGTAGCCGCTGATGCTGTCCTCGCCGGTGAGCGAGACGAGCAGCAGCTCGCGCTGCTCGAGCCAGCCGTAGGGGGTCTCGAGCCGCTGCGCGAAGCGCAGCATGCGCCGCTCGAAGTCGAGCTTCACGTGCCGATACCGCCGCTGGCGAGGATCCCTGCCGAATACAGCAGGCAGAAGACGAGCTGCGTCGCGCCGGTCTTCGCGAGCGCGCCGTTCAGCGCAGGGCCATCGGTCCGCGCACGAACGACGCGCACTACGCCGAGCGCGAGCGGAATCGCGAGCCAAGTCAAAAAAAGCCAAGCGGTC
>DASZLB010000065.1:0-25746 GCA_035552575.1 Solirubrobacteraceae bacterium
TGGCTACCGCTGCCGAGATCGAGAACGTTTCGATCACGGGAAAGCCGTACACGATCGACAGCGCTCGACTCAGCAGAAGCTGGCCGAACAGGCCGAAGATCGCGCCGAGCGCGCAACCGGCGCCGAGCAAGATCGAGCTCTCCCACAGCAACGCGCGCCAGAGTACGCCCCTGCTGAAGCCGTCCACCTTCATGTCGGCGAGCCTCGCGCGGCGTTGCCAGATCATCGCGCCCATCGCGGCTGCCATTGCCAATACGGCAGCGATCAGGACAAGGCTGCGGATCTGAGTCAGACGGGACAAACCCTGAGACGCCTGCGCGTAGTGCCTGCGCTCGCGTTGTTGCATCGTTTCGACGCGCAAGGCCGAACCCGGACCCAAGGACAGCCTGGCTGCTCGAACCACCTCGGCCAGACTTGCGCCCGCGGCCAGATCGACTTGATACGCACTGGGGTCCGGGCTCCCCCAGGCCTGCGCATAATCGTCGGCATTCATGATCACCGCTCCCGGAGACCAGCCCAAGTTCGTGCCCAAAGCGGCGATCCGGAAGCGCATCGGGTGCGAAGTCGGCAGCGTGAACGTGGCGCCGACGTGGAGGTCGTGTTCGGCGGCGATCGCACGCGAGATCACTGCCCAGCCGTGCCCTCGCAGGCGAGACCTGACCAGCGCCGGGCTGGCGTTTTCGAGTTGACTGGCCGCGACCGGGCGCGTGGCCGATCGCGGCGGCGCGAGGACCCAGACCCGGCGGTCTCCCCAATCGAGAAAGCTGCCGCGATACAGCTCCACCGAGCGCACGCCCGGGACTCGCGCGAGGGCTTGGCGATCGCCGTCCGCAAACGACGTCGTAGCGAAGGAGTCCGACGACGCCTCCGGCGTGATCCAGATGTCGGCCTGCGAGTCGATCCCTCTGGCCGAAGCATCCAAGCCCCGCTGAAGGCCGCCGCGCGCGCCTTGAATCGAGACGCTGCCGAACACAGCGATGGCCCCCGTCGCGGCGATTGCGAGCGAGCGCGTGCGATTCCCCCGGGAGCGCAGCTCGATCAGCGCGAGATAGGAGGTTGCTCCGCTCAGCAGGCCCTGCATGCGACCGCACGCGTGGATTGCGAGATCGAGCAGACCCGGTAGGCACAGCAGCAGCGCGAGCGTCAAGCTGATGATTCCGAGGATCGCCTCTTCGGGCGCAACGAGCAGGATCGCCGTAGTCGCCACGATGAAAGGCGCCGCGATCAACAGCAGCCGGCGGGGCCGGAAGCGCTTCGGCCCGGAAACACGAGGAGCTCGTGCCGAACGCTCGAACAGCTCCCCTCTCAGTGGGGCGAGCACGCCAGTGGCCGCCGCGAGCATTCCGCCTGCCACGGCGATTGCGACACTCGACCATTGCACGATTCGCTGGCCGCCGATCGGGAATGCGAAGGTCAGATAGCCGGGACTCGAGCTGAACAGCGCGATCGACAGCACCTCGCCGAGCACGAGTCCGAGCGCGGAGGCGAGCACGCCGAGCACGAGCGCGTCGAGCATCAACACCTGCACGATCATCTTTCGCGTGTAGCCGTCGAGCCGGAGGTCCTGAATCAAGTTCCTGCGCTGCGGCACCGTGAGCAGCAGTGCGTTGAACGCGAAGAGAAAGCCCACGAGCGCGCTGAGTGCCGAGAACAGGCCAGTCGATTGATCGACAGGCCCGGCGGCCCGTCGGAACAGCGCCGACGTGAAGTCCGCCCGAGTCACGTTCAGATGGCCCGCGGCAAGACGCTCGAGCGCGGCGCGAACAGTGCGATCCAAACGCGCAGGGCTGCGCACGTAGATCGCCGTCAATCGACCCTCGCGTTCAGATATCTGCTGTGCGACGCGCAGCGAGGTGAGGGCGATCGGACTATCCCCCAACGCCCCACCACCAGCACCGAGAAGCTGGGGCACGAGCAGCGCATTGAGGGCGTTCGCTCCAACCTGCAACTCGATCGGACGCGCCGAGTACACGCCAATCCGTTCTGCGATCGGCGCCGGCACCGTGAACACCCGCGCCCCGTTCAACGGCACGCTGCCGAGATGTTGTGCGATGTTGCCGCCGAGATGAGCCGAGCGCGGATCGGTACCCACGAGGTCGACCGACTGCTCGCCCTTCGGGCCGACGATGTTGGCGTTCTGTTCGACGACCGGCGCCACAGCCTCGACACCGGGAATCCGCGCCACCTCCTTGGCCAGCCGTTCGCTGAAGCCGTGGTCGTCGCGCGAGGAGATCTCGAACCGCATGTTGCCGATGATCCCGTTGGTCAGCCGCTTGACCGACCCGTCGAGGCTGGTGTTCGCGACCTGCGATGCGAACAGAAGCGATACGCCGATTGCAATGCCGAGCACCGCAAAAAGTTCTTGCGTCAGACGCGCGCGGAGGCGCACGCGATACAACCGCAAGATGCTCGACATCCTCATCGTGGCCTCCCGCCCCGACGTCAGGCTTCGTTGACGGACGTGCGCGGCTCCTCGTACTGACACTCCGTGAGCCGACCGTCGCGAAGCGAGACGACACGATCCGCAAAAGAAGCTGCCTGGGGGTCATGGGTGACGAGCAGCACCGCGACGTTGCGCTCGCGACACGTCTCGGCAAGCAGCGCGAGCACCTGCTTGCTGCGCACGGTATCGAGGCTGCCCGTCGGCTCGTCGGCGAGCAGCAGCTTCGGCTCGGTCGAGAGCGCTCGCGCGATCATCACTCGCTGACGCTCTCCCATCGAGAGTTGCTCGGCGCGGTGCTTGCGGCGCTCGTCGAGGCCGAGCCGCTGCAGTAGCGGTTCGATGCGACGCCTCGCCTCGCGCGCGCTGACATCGGTTCCCATCAACTTGAGCGCCGCGTTGTCGACCGCGGTAGCCCCCGGAATCAGATTCAGCGACTGCCGGACGAAGCCGAGCTCGTGCAGGCGAAAGAGCGCTGCATTGTGATCGTTGAGTCCCGAGATCTCTCGTCCGGCGAGCGCGATCGAACCGGAGTCAGGCCGAAGCAGTGCGGCAATCAGCATCAGCAGCGTCGTCTTGCCCGAGCCGCTGGGACCGTAGAGGGCAACGAATTCCCCGGCCGCTACCGACAGGGAGACCCCGTCTACGGCGCGTACAGGTGCGCCGTCAGCCGCCGGAAAGTGCTTGACGAGTTCGCGCAGCTCGAGCACTAGCCGCTCACTGCGCAGAGAACGGCCGAACTACCTGCGCATCTGCTGCCGAGCATCTAGGCCGAGCGTTGATAGCCGGGAAAGTCAATCACGTTATCCCCGCCATCCGGCGTGGCGGGGGGTGTGAGCAGACGTCCACCGCTGAGCGCGCGGATCCGGTGGGAACCGAGCGCCGTCGGCATGTCCGGCACGGTCATCAGCACGGCGAGATTCGATTCATCGACGAGGGATCGGAGCAGGAGCAGGATCTCCTCGCGCTCTCGAACGCCGAGGTTTGCGGTCGGATCGTCGATCAGCAGCAGTCGCGGCGCGCGCGCGATCCCGTGTGCGATCGCCACCAACGCGCGCTCCCCGTCTGACAGGCTCTCCCAGCGCTGACCTGCGCACTGGGCCATGCCGACGCGGTGCAACGCACGGTCGGCTTCGCGGTTGGCCTCGCGCTGACCGTGCTCGACGAGCAGTGGCAGCGCGACATAGTCGAGCATGCACAGTTCGCTCTTCGGCCCGGAGCGGCGGACCCAGCCGACCTCGCCGCGGCGCAGCCGCGCGTGGGCGCCTTCGGAGAGCGTCGCAAGATCCTCACCGGCGAAGCGCACCGTGCCACGGTCCGGCGTCTCCAGGCCGGCCGCGATTCGCAGCAGCGTCGTCTTGCCGGCGCCACGGCGACCCCAGACGCCGGTGAACTCGCCCGCATGCACCTCGAGAGACGCATCCGAGAGCACTCTGACCTCCGACGGACCACGCCAATAACTCTTGCTGACCGAACTCAGCGAGAGCAGAGCGTCCGCCATCAAACCCTCCGCAGTCGGCGCACCTCGCCGGCGCCGACGCCGGCGAATCCGTCTGAGCCCGCCGACTCGCGTTCGTCGCGCAACTGTTCGAGCAGCTCCCGCGCACTCTGCAGCCACTCGATTCGGGCGTCCCAGAATGCGATCTCGGCCTCTGCCGCGAGCACGCCCATCAACCTCGACCACTCGCGCGACGCTCCCGGCACATCGTGGACGATCACCTTCAGATCGCGCAGCCTGCCGAGGCAGACGAGTTCCTGGCCGGCGATCATCTCGATCAGGCGCGGCACGTTGCGCGGACGACAAAGCGCGATCTTCATGTGCAGCTCGTCGCGCAGCGGAGGCATCGGCGACGGATCGAGCATCCAGGACTCGAAGTGGTCGAGACCCTCCTCGGTCGCCTCGTAGATCGTGCGCGGAGCAGCACGTCGAGCCGGCCCGGCGCCCATCTCGCCGGCGCTGCGGACGAACTCGTCGCGGCTCAGCTGATCGAGCGCCGAGTAGACGCCCGACGGCGCGAAGCCGGAGGATCCAAAACGCTCATCGAGCCGTTGCGCCAGCTGATACCCATATCCGGGACGCTCGATAACGAGTCCCAGCACCGCGTGCTTCGCCGACATTCTCGCCCTTCCTGGTCAACTGGCGTCCACCCGAACCGTACCCGAATCGACGCTTGCCTGCATTCCAATCACGCCATGAATCACGCCCGATGGAATGTTTGGCGCAGTCGACACGATAGACCTATCGGGACGTCGCTCCTTGCAGCGAAGCTTCCCAGATCGGCAGCACGCGCGCGCGGTCAATCGATCCCGAGCCGGTCGAGCAGCCCCTCGTCGGCACGCCAGTCGCGGCGTATGCGCACGGACAGGTCGAGGTGCACGTGCTCGCCGAGCTCGCGTTCGAGCTCGCGTCGCGCAGCCGTCCCGATCGCCTTGATCATCCGGCCCTGGGCACCGATCAGAATCCCCTTCTGAGAGGCGCTTTCGACCCAGATCAGCGCGCGCACCCGGCTCAGGCCCTCGCGCGGCCGTTCGACCTCTTCGACGACGACCTCGACGGCGTGCGGGACCTCCTGGAAGGTCCGCCTGATCACGGCCTCGCGCACGAGCTCGGCCAGCAGCACCGCTTGTGGCTGGTCGGAGATCGACTGCTCGCCGAACATGAACGGCCCCGCGGGCATCAGCGCTGACAGGTGCTCGATGAGCGCCGGAACTCCGGCACCCGTGCGCGCCGAGATCGGAAACACCTCCCCTGCGAGCTCGAGCTCTGCCGCCTGCTGGAGCATCGCGACGGTCTCGGCGCGCGAGAGCCGGTCGATCTTGTTCACCGCGATCGTCGCCCGCGCAGATGCCTCGTCGAGCGTCGCGGCGATGAAGCGGTCCCCCGGTCCGACGCCTTGCTGAGCATTCAGCACGAGTAGCACGGCGTCGGCATCGGCGAGCTCCTGCTCGACGCGCCCGGCCATGCGCGCCGTCAGCGCATCGCGCGGACGCTGCACGCCCGGAAGATCGACGAGCACGATCTGGCAGTCCGCCCGCGTGAGGACGCCGCGAATCGCTCGCCTCGTCGTCTGCGGACGATCGGAAACGATCGCGACCTTGTCTCCGACTACGGCGTTGACTAGTGTCGACTTGCCGACATTTGGCCTGCCGGCGAGCGCGACGAAGCCGCTGCGCGTCACTCGGGCGGCCTCATGGCGAGGACGTCATGGCGAGAAGCCTCACGCAGAGGACCGCTCACGCCGAGGACCGCGAGAGCAGCTCGCTCTGCAGCGCGAGCATCTCTCCCTCGTCCGTCTCGTGGTCCATCCCGAGCAGGTGCAGGACGCCATGGATGATCGCCTCACGGGCGTCGCGCGTGTGCTCGAGGCAGATCACGACATCGCCCAGCTCGCGCTCGCCGCCGGCCGGGCCTGTGCCATCGACCGGAAACGACAGTACGTCCGTCGGCTGGGCCTTCGAGCGGTATCGACCGTTCAGCTCGGCGATCCGCTGCGCGTCGACGAACTCGATCGCCAGGTGACCTTCGGCAATGCCGGCCGCGTCGAGCGCAAGCGCACACAGGCGGCGAACCTCCGGTTCGGGCGGCATCCGCGCGCCACGCACGCGGCGCGTGCCGGCAGCGTCTGCAGAGCCGCGCTGCGCGCCGAGGATCTCGACCTCGATCATCGCCGCTCAGGCGCGGCGATCGGCGGAGCGAAGCTCCGGCGCGTCACGCTGGGAGTGCACGTCGTAGGCCTCGACGATGCGCTGCACGAGCTTGTGACGAACGACGTCGGCGCCGCCGAAGCGCACGAACTCGATGCCCTCGATCTGCTCGAGCACGTCGCCGACGACGACGAGCCCCGAGCGCTGGTCGCGCGGCAGATCGACCTGCGTGATGTCGCCCGTCACGACCATCCGCGAGCCGAAGCCGAGTCGCGTGAGGAACATCTTCATCTGCTCCGGCGTCGTGTTCTGTGCCTCGTCGAGGATCACGAACGAGTCGTTCAGCGTTCGTCCGCGCATGAACGCGAGCGGTGCGATCTCGATCACGCCACGCTCGATGTACTGCGAGACCTTCTCCGGGTCGAGCATGTCGTGCAACGCGTCGAACAGCGGGCGCAGGTACGGATCGACCTTCGCCATCAGATCGCCCGGCAGGAAGCCGAGACGCTCGCCGGCCTCGACGGCCGGACGCGTCAGGATGATCCGGTTGACCTCGTGCCGCGAAAGGGCGGCAGCGGCCATCGCCACGGCGAGGAACGTCTTGCCGGTGCCCGCCGGGCCGACGCCGAACGTCACCGTGTTGTTGCGCACGGAGTCGACGTAGCGCTTCTGGTTGACCGTCTTCGGCGCGACACGCAGACCGCGATGGCGCCAGACGACGTCCTCGAGCACGCGCGCCGGAGACTCGTGCGCATCGAGCGCGCCGGTCACCGCCGAGATCGTGCCGGGGCCGATCTGATGCCCTCGCGCGATCAGCTCGGACAGCTCGCGCACGACGCGCTCGCCCGCGTGCGTCTCGCTCTCCTCACCGTCGAACGTCAGCACGTTCCCGCGCAGGAAGACCTTGCAGTCGAGATGTGCCTCGAGCGCACGCAGCACCGCGTCCTGGCTGCCCGCCAGCTCGACGGCGACGTCGTCGGGAAGCTCTACCTGAGTCCTCATCCCTGCAGCGACGCCCGCACCAGCCCCGAGACGCGCTTCCCGTCGGCGCGTCCGTCCACGGCAGCCATCGCCTGCTTCATGGCCTGCCCCATGTCCTTCGGCGTCTGCGCGCCGCTCTCACGCACAGCTCGCTCGACGATCGCCGCTAGCTCCTCATCGGAGAGCTCGGCAGGCAGATAGGCGCCGATCAACTCGCCCTCGGTCTCCTCGCCGGCAGCGAGATCGGCGCGCCCTGCATCGCGGTACGCGCGCGCGGCCTCGAGGCGGCGCTTGCGCTCCCTGCGCAGCACGGCGAGCTCGTCATCGCCACCCTCCTTAGCTGACTTCTGCAGCTCGGAGAGCACCAGGCGCAAGGCGCCAACCCGTGCTTTCTCGCCGGCTCGCATCGCCCCCTGCAGGTCGGTCTTGATCTGATCGGCTATCGCCATCTTCCTCCCAGGATACGCGCGCACGGCGACGATCCGGGGGCCAACCGGTGAAACCCGCAGCGGATCGCCGGGCACGCGCTCGGGGCGCCCGAGGTGCGACGCGCCCGGGACGGAATATTGTCTTGCCCGTGAACGACTCGATCTACGCCGAGGCGCTTGCGCCTTTCCTCGCCGAGGCGCAGAGCCTGCGCCCGGCAGATGCGGAAGTCATCGACGCGCATACGCACCTCGGGCTCGACGAGGACGGACGGACGCTGACGCTCGCCGAACTGCTCCAACAGCTAGACGCGGCCGATGCGAAGCGGGCTTGCGTGTTCCCCCTGCACGACCCCGAGCGCCAGCCCTCCTACCGCGTGCCAAACGATCGCGTGCTCTCGTGGGCGAGCGAAAGCGACGGGCGGCTCGTGCCGTTCTGCCGCCTCGACCCCGCCGAAGCTCCCGTCCAGGAGGCAGAGCGCTGTCTCGCGGCGGGCGCGCGCGGAATCAAGCTGCATCCACGTGCGCAGGCGTTCGTGTTCGACGGGCCCGAGATGGAGGGCGTCTTCGCGCTGGCCGAAGAGGCAGCCGTGCCGATTCTGATCCATGCAGGCCGTGGCCTGCCGCCGCTCGCAGACGGTCTCGCCGATGTCGCGCTGCGCCATCCGGGCGCGGTGCTGATCCTCGCGCATGGCGCGATCTGCGATCAAGGGATCCTCACCACCCGGCTGGCCGAGCATCCGGGCGTGCTCTACGACATCTCCTGCTTCTTCCCGCTCGACGTGATCGAGCTGTTTGCGCGGGTGCCGGCGGAGCGGATCGTGTTCGCCTCCGACCCTCCCTACGGGATGCCGGCGACGACGCTCTACCTCGCACTGCGCGTCGCCCGTCAAGCCGGGCTCGACGAGACGACGACGAAGGCAGTGCTCGGCGGCACGATGGCGTCGCTGATCGACGGTCGCGGTCTGCCGGAGATCGCGCCGCCGCGCCGCGGCGGCTCGATCACGCTCTCGGGCCGCCTTGCGCGCGTGTACGGCTACGCGAGCCTTGTCGGGCCGGCTCTGTTCACAGGTGTCGAGGAGCAGGCGCACGCGATGCTCGACATGGCGCGCGCCGCCTGTCGCGATCCGCAGCCGGGCGCGGACGCAGAGGCGCTCGAGACAATCGGCAGAGCGCTCGCGGCAGCCGACGCGCTCGTCGGCGAGCCCGACGGCGTACGTGCGTCGATCGACCTCGTGTATCGCGCGATCGTACGCGCGGCAACGGAGATCCTCGACGACTGAGGCGTCCCCAGGCGGGGGCTGGCGTGGGGCCCGGGGCGGGCGTGGGGGCGGAGGCGGCGCCGGCGACTCGAGACGCAACGCGACGCGACGCGGATTGGCGGCGATCCGGCCTAGCCCTCGGCGACGAGCCAAGCCGCCGCCCAGTCGCCGCTCTCACGCCGAGCACGCTCGCGCAGCCCCAGGCGCGCGCTGAACGCGTCGACGACCTCGTCGACCTGCCCACGCAACAACCCGCTCGCGATCAGGTGCTCGGGAGCGTGGCCGATCGTCCGCGAGAGCTCGAGCAGCAGCGGCAACAGCAGGTTCGCCATGACGACCGTTTTGCCTGGGGACGTGCTCGCGCCGCCAGGCCACGGGAGCGACTCCGAGCGCAGATCGAAGCGGCGCACCTCGATCTCGGCATCGTTGACGATCGCGTTCTCTCGAGCCGCCTCGACACTCTCGCGCTCGTGGTCGAGTGCGAGCACGGGGGCGAAGCCGAGCCGCGCAGCCGCGATCGCGAGGACGCCCGAGCCCGTGCCGACGTCGAGCAACGGTCGCTGCGCGCGGTCGTCGGCGGCGAGCTCGAGCAGCAACTCGAGGCATAGTCGCGTCGTCGCGTGAGCACCGGTGCCGAACGCCTGTCCGGGGTCGATCACGATCTGCTCGACCGGTCCACTGCCGAGCGGCAACTCGGACTCCCACGGCGGGCGCACGCAGAGGCCCGGCACTTGCCGTGAGGCCTCGCCTCGGGCGCTCGGCGCCGCGATCGAGACCGGTCGATGAAATTGCTTCCAGCGCTCCTGCCAGTCATCGGCCGTCTCGCTCGTGGAGATCTCGACGAGCGCGTCGCCGGCCGCCGCCCTCAGGTCCGGCAGGCTCGGGATCTCGCCGGCCGCTCCGTAGACGGCGTACTCGACGATTCCGTCTGCGAGCGCGACCTCCTCGACCCCCGCAGGGGTCAGCTCCAGCAGTTCTGCGAGCACCAGCTCGGCCTGCGCCCGCTCGACGCGGACGGCGAGCCGGATCACGCAGCCTGGCTGCCCAGTGCGCGGCGCAACTTCGCGAACATCGATTCCTCCGAGCGCAAGTTCTCCTCGGTCAGCGTCGCGCTCAACTGCTCGAGCAGATCGCGCTGCTCGTCGCTCAGGCGCCGCGGGATCACGACGTTGACGACGACGCGTAGGTTTCCCGTCCGGTTGCGCCCGAGCGCGGGCATCCCCTCGCCGCGCACCGTCAGCACCTCGCCAGGCTGCGTTCCGGCAGGCAACTCCACAGAAGCGCTGTGCTCGAGCGTCGGAACCTCGACCGTCGCGCCGAGCGCCGCGAGCGGCGCCGGCACGTCGAGCGCCGTGATCAGATCGTCGCCTTCGCGAACGAAGCGCTTGTCCTCGCGCACGTCCACGAGCACATACAGATCCCCCGCAGGCGCACCGAGCTCACCGGCGTGCCCGCGCCCACCGAGGCGCAGGCGCTGACCCGCGGCGATACCCGCCGGGATCTCGACGTCGATCTCGCGCTTGGCCACGCGCCTGCCTCGTCCACGACACTGATCGCACGGCTGCTCCGGCACGCGTCCATCGCCGTGGCAGACGTCACACGCGACCGTGCGCACCATCTGACCGAACGGCGTGCGGGTCGCGGCCTGCAACTGACCGGCGCCGCCACAGCGCTCGCACGTCTTGATCGGCGTGCCTGGCTCGGCGCCGTTGCCGTGGCAGTGCTCGCAGCGATCGATCGCCTCGTAGCTGACCTCGACCTGCGCCCCGTGCGCAGCCTGGACGAGGTCGATCTCGACGGCGGCAGCGACGTCGCCTCCGGGCGCCGGGCCCGAGCGTCCGCCGCCGAACGCGCCACCCGAGCCTCCGCCGCCGAAGAAGGCGTCGAACAGATCGCCGATCGAGCCGAAACCGTCGAAGTTCGGTGCGTAGCCGCCCGAGCGCAGGCCGTCGTGCCCGTAGCGGTCATATGTCGCACGCCGCTCCTCGTCGGAGAGGATCTCGTACGCCTCGGCAGCCTCCTTGAACTTCTCCTCGGCGTCGGGATCGTGGTTGTTCACGTCCGGATGCAACTCGCGCGCAAGTTGGCGGAAGGCTTTCTTGACCTGCTGCCCGTCGGCGTCGCGCTCGACGCCGAGCACCTCATAGGGATCGCGAGGCATGCTCGTCGCGTCAGTTCTCGGCATATGCGTGCTCGACGAATCGCGAAAGCTCGTGAGCTGCTGCGCGCACGGTGGCGATCGCCCCTGCATAGTCCATCCGCACAGGGCCAATCACCGATACTGCGCCGAGCTTGCGCTGCCCCGTTCCATAGCCGGTCGCGACGAGCGCGAGCGAGCGCATCGCCGGGATCTCGTTCTCGTGACCGATGCGCACGTACACGCCCGGCTGACCGAGCGCCGTGCGCAGCACGCGCAGCAGCGAGACACGCCGCTCGAGCAGGCCGACGAGCCCCTCGAGCTGCGTCGCGTCCTCGAGTTGCCCGGCGGCAAGCAGATGAGCGGTTCCGTCGACGTAGAGATCGTCCTCGGCCTCCACGGCAAGGCCGCCGAACGCCGGCACGAGCCGCTCGAGGAACGCTAGCTCGACGTGCGAGAGCCCAGGGTCGAGCAGGCGCTGCTGCAACATACGAGCGCCGAGCCCATAGCCGACGAGTCGCTCGAGCAGGTATTCGCCGGCCCACGCGAGCAGCCCTGGATCGACCGGCCGGTCGAACGTCGCGAACAGCTTCGAGACGCCACCCGTCGAGGTGATCACGACGACCATCGCGACTTCCGGCTGTAGCGCGAGCACCTCGACGTGACGAATCGTCGCCGTGTTCAGCGAAGGTGCCGAGACGACCGCGAGCAGGTTCGTCATCTGCGAGAGGGTCTCCGAGGTCGTGCGCATCGCCGCCTCGACCTCCCTGCGGATCAGCGAGATCTCGAGCCGGCGCTGAACCGCCATTCCCTTTTCCGAATCGAGCATCCGATCGACGACGTAACGATGGCCCGCGTCCGTCGGGACACGGCCGGCCGAGACGTGCGGATGCGCCAGCAGCCCCTGCTCCTCGAGCAGCGCCAGTTCGTTGCGGACCGTCGACGGTCCGCAATCGAACTCAGGATCGGCCGCGATCGACCGCGACGCGACCGGCTGGCCGGTGCGCAAGTAGTCGTCCACGACCTTGCAGAGGATTTTCTCCTGGCGAGAAGTGAGCATCGCTCAATTGTAGGCCGAGCCCTGGCGCCCGCACGGGCGCCATGCTCAGAGCTCGAGCTCGGCTTCGGCGTTGCGGATGATCTGCTTGCCCGCCTGCTCGGCGACCGTGTCGATCACGACATGCCCGCCCGGGCGCTCCCGCACGGTGCCGCTGACGAGCACCTCCCGCTCGGGTACGCCCATGCCGCGGAACTGCACCGAGAGACGCTTCAGTGCGGCTGGGCCGCCGGCGGCCTCGGTCTGGGCGCGAGCGACCTGCGCCATCGTCCACAGGCCGTGCAGGATGCGCCCCGGCAACCCGACCGCGCGAGCGAACTCCTCATCGATGTGGATCGGATTGAAGTCACCCGACGCCCCGGCATAGCGATTGGTCAGGTACTTATCCGGCGTAACGCTCACCTGCGGGATCTGCTGCCCGCTCGTCAACTCGGTCATTGCCTTTCACACTCCCCGCACGATGTTGGTCCAGGTTCCACGGCAGACCCGCTCGCCGCGCTGGTTGATCGAAATCGACTCGAACACGTAGTAGCCGCGTCCGTCCGCTTCGGAGATGTCCTTCACGCCGGCCGTCGTCGTCACCTCATCGCCCGCGACGACGAGCGGGCCCCACTCGAACTCCTGCCCGCCATGGACCATCATCGCGAAGTTCAACTCGATCTCCGGATCGAAGATCGGCGGCCCTACGGCCGGGGCGCTGTAGACGACGGCGAACATCGGCGGCGCCACCACGTCCGCAAAACCGGCCGCTCGCGCGGCATCCACGTCGAGGTGCAGCGGGTTCGTCTCGCCTACGGCGCGAGCGTACTCCCTGATCTTCTCGCGACCCACGGCGTAGACGACTGGCTCGTAGGTCTTGCCGATCGCTTGCTTGTTGACGGGCACGGGACTCCTCGGGGTTGGCGGCAGTTCTGGCTGGCGCGCCAGTTTACGCCGAGCGCGGCGGGAGCGCCGCTCGATGCGGCGTCCCACCGGCACTCGCCAGATCCGTCAATTGCCAGATAGCAGCGCTCCTCGATCCGCCAATCGCGAGCTCGAACGCGACATCGAGCTCGTCGGCGCCAACGCCGACGAGCTCGCGGCTCTGATCCTCACCAGACACGTCGCCGCCGTCCCGATCTCCTGCACCGCCGCCCGGAGTGTCGAGAAATTGGACAACGTCGGCGACTACGTTGACCGCCTGCCTGCGCTCATGCTCGTCGGTCTCCCACTCGCGCCACTCCAAGCGCCCGTCGATCCCGACACGGCTGCCCTTGCGGGTGAACCGGCAGACGCTCTCAGCCGTTGCGCCGAAGGCGCTGACGTCGAAATAGTGGGGACGCTCACTCGTGTTTCCCTCAGCGTCTCGCCTGCTCGAGTTACATGCAATGCGCAAGCCAGTCACCGCGCGGCCCGAGGGCAGCGAGCGCAACTCGGGGTCACGAGTCAGACGGCCCACCAGCACCACTCGGTTGATAGTTATCTGTGACATCCGTCGTTCTCCAGTCTCGATGTTTGACCCCCGCCGAGAACCTACGTCTCACTTGGGACACTTCTCGCGGCCGGGTCACAACAACCGGCCGACGCGCCTCGCGCCGCTACGGAGAAAGGCATCGTCTCGAGTGGCACGACGGCGATGCGCTCGCTCGCCCGTGCCGCGAGGATCGCCCGCTCGAGCGCGCGACGCACATCGACGGGCGCGATGTACAGCGCTCCCTCGACGTGCCGCGAGCGCGCCCAGGCGCGACAGATCTCCGCGAGCCGACGCGGTGCCTTGATCGTCAACTCGACCTCGACCGCAAGCGGCAGACCGCGAGTGCCGGCGATAGGCCAGATCACGAGATCGGGGCGGTGCAGCAGGCGGCCACGATTACTCGTCCTGCTCAGCACGGCGCTGGCGAGCGGGCGGCCTGCCTCTCGCTCGCGCAGGCGCAGCTCGCGCTCGCCGCTCAGGGAGTGCTCGGGGTACCCGCGTTCGAGCGTCGCCGCGACGTGCGCGCAGGCGATCAAGTGCTGCGCACCGCCGGCGCTCACGCGACAGGCGTCCAGACCCGTGACCCCGGAGGCTCTCACTCCAGCAGCCGTCGCCGTGTAGAGCGTCGGCCGGTCGGTCAGCGGACGCTGGGCCAGCATCAGGCCGTCGCGCTTTGCGTGACTGAGCTTCGCGCGCGCCGAGGCGAGCGTCGACCCTTCCCGGTGCGCGAGCGCCTCGGCCGTGACCGCGCCCATTAGCACCAGCCATTGGAGCATCGCCAGGCGCTCGGGCGAGGAGGTGAAGGTACCGCCCCGGGCGCTCACAGCTGCTCCCGCGCGGCGCTGGCGACCCATGCGATCCGCGCGCGCACGCCGCCGCTGAGCACGATTGCCGCGACTAAGCCGGTGCCGAGCGACGTGACGTGGTCCGCTCGAAGCACGCTCTCGCGTGTCCTCGTCCTGGTCGTTCGACCGTCGCTGCTTTGCGTGGTCCGCCACGTGCCTCTGGCCCCTGCAAGTCCGCCGATCAGCTCCGCCGAGGCAGCTACGACCTGGCGGTGAGCGAGCAGCACGCTCAAATTTCCCAGCACCTGCTCGAGCAGTTCGTCTCGTCCCGACAGCCGAAGGTCCGAGAGCTCCTGAGTGCTCAGGATCAGGCTCACTCCGGCCGAGCGTGCACGGCCGAACAGGCGCACGACGTGCTCCGCGGCGAGCGCCGAGAACTCATCGATCACCACGACTGTGCGTGCCGGCTTGGCTTGCAGCGCCGAGATAACGGTCTGCAGGTCTTGCACGATCGCGGAGGCGAGCATCTGCGCGAGCAGCGGCCGGCGGTCGGCGTCGAGGCGGAAGTAGACGACCGCTCGCTGTTCGGCGGCCGCGAGGAGATCGAACGCGGCAGCGCCTCTGCATTGCGGCTCGAGCCAGCGCCCGACGTCCGACTCGGCCAAGATCGACAGCCGGTCGCGCACGCCTGCGAGATCGGCGAGCTGGCGCGTCGTAAGCGAATCCAGATACGTGTGCAACGGGTCGGCCAGATCCTCGGGCAGGCCACGAGCAAGCAGCTCGAGCTCGGCCGGATCGAGATGGCGGACGATCTGTGGCAAGCCGATCTCGACGCCTGCCCCGCGTAGCGCACGCACGACGTGGCCGAGGAAGCGCTGAGCCTGGCGCAGGTAGTGCGGCTCGGTGAAGCGCTCGCCGGCGAGCGCCTTGTCGGCGATCTCCGTATCGCTGCCGCGCGCGAACGCGTTGTAAGCGTTCGGCCCCTCGGGCGTCCACTCGACAAACGGCCGCTGCATGCGGTCGGCGCACGCCGCAAGCGCCGTGCGCATCGCTGCATCGCCCTTCGGATCGAGCACTATCGCACCCATGCCTCGCTCGATCGCGCGAGTCGTCATCGCAGTCTGTGTGACGGTCTTGCCCGAGCCGGTCGCACCGACGAGCAGCGTGTGCGTCCCACCCTGCGTACCGCCGAACGGGATCGGGACGGCTCGGCCGCGCTCGTCGACGCCGAGGATCAACTCGCCCTCGCGCGTCCACGTCGAACGTGCAGAGCGCCGGTAGCGAGAGGCAAGGACGCGCCCTGCGCGAACAAGCGACTCGCCCGGACTGCGCCGTCGAGCTGCGACCTCGGCGAGGTCGGCTCCAGCAACCAGGTCCGAGCGATGCCAGCGGCGGGCGTGCCACGTCGTGCTGAGAGCCGAGAAGAGCATCGGCGAGCCGAGTCCATGCAACTCGGGGCGCAGCAGGTAGATCGCAGGCGAAGCGATTGCGGCCCAACCCCAATGGACTTCCCTCGCGCGCATCAGACGCGCCACGAGAGCTCCGGCAGCGAGGCCGAGCAGCAGGTGAGCCGCCAGAGCTGTCAACGAGTGCGCCAGCTTCGCGAAGGGCAGTGGCGGACTTCCTGGGTCGAATGATTTTCTGAGACGGGACATTCGTCCCTCCTTTCGTGAGGAAGCCCCTCGCGGGGACGACCTCGTCGGCCGGCGGCGCCGGCGATGGCTTAACGAGCAACGGCAGGCCCGTCGGGGCCCGCCGTCGCGGTTTCGATCTGGCGGCGGGTCAGCCCAGCCGCGTTTGTGGCACACCCGCCGAACGACCCTGGCTAGGCCGGCCGGCGGTGTGCGCGGAATCAGTCGACTTCGACCTCGCGCGGACTCACGCCAAGGCCG
Organism: Solirubrobacteraceae bacterium; assembly: GCA_035552575.1. Taxonomy (GTDB): domain Bacteria; phylum Actinomycetota; class Thermoleophilia; order Solirubrobacterales; family Solirubrobacteraceae; genus Palsa-744. The sequence continues at coordinate 16,078 of DASZLB010000065.1, forward strand.
TCACGTGCGATCAGCGCGAGCACATCGCTGTGAATCCACGGAGTCGCCCGCTCGCGACCGCCCTCGGGCAGCAGACCGAGACGCCGCGCAAGCCAGCTCGTCTCACCGCTCTCGTTGCCGGCCGCGTCTCGCTTGACCCTGCCGCAGCGCATCGCGATCTCGCTCAAGCTTTGCCCACGCCGCTCGACGGCATCCAGAACGGCTTTGCGCAACCCCCGATTGAGAACGATCGGACTCTCTTGCACGCGACGCAGCTCCGCGCGCAGAACCGTCACCGAGACGTCGTCCGCCTGTTCCTTGAGGGCGAGCGCGCAGGCAGTCATCGTGCGCACGGGCTCGTAGCGTTCAAGGCTCGCTATCGCCTCGCGCAAGCTCACAGGCACCCACTCCTGCGCGCCGGCCGAAGGCAGGCAGCCCCAGCGCAGCTCCGGTATCGACATGCCGGTTTGGAAGCGCTCGAGGCGGAAGCTTCGTCCACGCTCATCGATCTGTCGTGCGTCGTTCGGTGGCAGACCTTCCGCGATGCCGTCGGCGCCTCCCGTGAAGGGGATCGCGCCGAGATCCTCTTGTGCGAGCGGGCGGCAGCGGCACCGTTCCCGGCGCGCCTGGGCCAGGAAGCGACGACAGACGAGCGCCGAGTTGCCTTGAGGCTCGTCCGGCGCGAGGTGGGCAAGCAGTCGCCGCTCTCCGCGCCCGAGCGCACTCTGATCGAGCACGAGAACGCTTCCGCCCGCGCCGGGACGAGCGACGACTTCGCGTGCGCGACCGTCGAGATCTACGTAGCGATCGAGCGTGCGGACGCGCGACGCAGCTCCGCGCTTGCGGGCGATCGCGGGCGACACCCCGGCTCTGAGCCCGGCGCGTGGCGTGCGTCGCGCCGCGGGAACAGGATCGTGAGTTGCGAGGTGCTGCGGCCTGCGTGAGATTGCTGAGCTCATGGCTGACTCCTGGGCGGTTGGTGTGCTTGGTCCACACCGTCGACGGTGGGACGAGCGTGCTTCTAGGCGGCAGGTGGATCGCCGTCAAGCATTCGCGTCGAGGGCGCGATGACGACGTGGCGAAGCCGAGACCCCTTAGGGGTCTCGAGGGTGCGCGCTGCTCGATCGGACACGGCAAGGTTGGCGCGATCGTGCTCATCGGCCTCCTTCACCAGATCGGTCGCGAGGTCGATCTGCGCCCGTGGGGCGCAGAAGGATCGTTCGTGCGATTACTGCTGGTTTTACGGCTCGAGGGAAAGCTGAAGGGAGGGCGGCAGCGTAGCGCTCGACAACGAGGCGCGACTTCGGCCTGCAGATGTTGTCGAAGGCGCCGTGCAGTCACCTGGGGCGAGCCCGAAGATTTGGCTCTGCGCGGGCGTTTGCACGGTGACCCAGCGCAGTCGCGTGGCTGTCCGGGGCGAGGAGACTGCGCCGTTCGAGTCCTTTGCCGGGGGGCGACTGCACGTTCGTCGCGGAGAACTGCACGACAGGGGCGGGTAACGCGAGAGCACTTGCGCGCCAAGCCCGCTCAGCCAAAGATCTCGCGCTCCTCGACGAGCGACTCGGCGGCGTGCGGATCCCCATGAGCCTCGACGACTCGCACGGCAGGCGGCAGTCGAGGTACGCCGCAGGCATGCGTCGAGCCTTCGTGGAGATCGCGCTCGGCGACGAACAGCACTCCCGCTCTGCCGGGATACTCCCAATCGAACGGATACTCGCCGGCGTAGGCCCTGCAAGCTCGCAGCGCCGCATCGGCCAACTGTGCGCAGCGGCGCGCGCGCCGTCTGTCGCGACAGATGAAGACGACCACTGGCTTCACCTGCAGGCGCTCGCCATAGCGGCGCGTGTGCGCCGCCCATCCCGCGAGGAAGTGGTCGTAGCGCTCGAGCTTGGCCGCACCCGCTCCCTGGGGGAGACGATCGTCCAGCTCGACGATCAGATCGATCCCGGCGCGTGGCAACTCGACTACGGCGTCCGGACGAACCGTCTCGAAGCGATCCAGCTCGATCGGTGCGCCGGCACCGCCGGTGCGCGTGAAGTCGTGCGGCACGCGCCCGCCGGGCAAACGCAGCTCGGCGGGTGAGAGTGTGCCCCGCCCAGAGGAAGTCGGTCGGCTCGGCGGCTCGAGGACCGATTCGTGCGCTCCGCGCAGCACGGCGTCAGGCTCGCCGGCACGGCGCACCAGCGCCATCACCCACCCCGCCACGTGAACGTCGTGGCGCGCTTGGCGAAGGCGCTGAAGATCTGTTGCGTGCGAGCGGCTCGCCTCGCGTCTGCGCAGAGCATCGCGCCGGTCCGCCGCGAGCCCGGCGCGCTCCGCTCCGGCCCCGGGCCGGTTGTCGGCTCCGAGCAGCGCCCATCCGGACGGAGCGATCACGTAACACATCGGCACGCCACCGCCGTCGCGGCGATGGAATTGGAAGCGTTCGAGCAGACCGGCGTCCGCGAGGCGCTTGAGGCGCCGCTGCGTTGTCGTGATCGCCCGATCCGGACTCAGCCACCGGTGCAACTGGCTGCTGAGCACATGCGAGAGTCGCGCGACCAGCTCGAGTAGCTCGATGTCACGCCGATCCGGCTCGAACGGCAACGGAGAAGCGGCCCGTCGCGCCCAGCGAACGCCGTGCGCGAGGTCGAGCTCGACGAGCTCGCGATAGCTCGGCGCCGGCGTCTCGGGCAACGTCTTCACCTGAGACTGCCCCGCGACCGCAGACCGCGCAGGCGGTCGAGCCGTCGAGGACACCCCGGTCTCGAACTCGGCGTCGGGCTGCTCGGGCTCGCCCTCGCTCGGTCGGGCGCGCTGCCAGTGGGGCTGGCGAAGGTCCGTCCGGTGATGTCCGCCACGTTCGCGCTGGCGCGCAGCGTGAAGCGCGACGCGCTCGCGATCGACGCGCAGTGGGATCGTGCGCGCGATGAACGGAGGCTGGCGACCCTCGTCGGTCGTCCAGCTCGCGATCGCGTGGTGCTTGGGCAGGTGCAGGCGCGAATCCGGCCGGCCTAGCTTCGAGAGCCGGTCGATGCCCGGCCTCACCGTGTCGGAGAACTCGGCCATCGTCAAGCCGACGGAGCTGCGCGCCTCGCGTGCCGACGCCGTCGCGAAATAGACACGATGCGCAAACAGCGCATCGAGCTGATCGCGGATCTCGCGATCGGTCCATTGCGCGTCGGACTGCCAGCACGCGACCGTCTCGAGCCCCGCCGAGCGCTTCAGCGCCATCGTCTCCGCGAATCCACGATTGAGCACGAGCGGTGCCTCGTCGACCTTCAGCGCGACGGCGACGCGCTCCTCTGCCGGAACGAGATCCTGCTGACGCGCGAGCGCCGCGTCGAGCATCCCGATCAGCAGCTGCATCAGCACGGAGGTGTTGCCGGCGCCCATCGCACCGAGCGCACCCTTGACGACGAGCACCTCGCCGGCCGAGATCACGCGGTCGAGATCGACGGTCAGCGAATCGTTCAGCAGCACTCGCTTGATCGACGCCGAGTTCAGCAGCCGTGCGAGCTTGTTGACGGGCGCGTCCAGCTTGGCCGTAGTCGTGCTGCGCGCGTCGGCGAGCTGCGCGGCGAGCTCAGAGGTGAAGAACGAGGAGATCTCGGCGAACTCGGGCAGCGCCCGGACGTGTGTGCCGACCGCGCTTCGATACGCGTAGCCGTCCTCCCCAACCGACAGCAGGCGCGCGGCATCCCAGAGCGTCGACGCTCGGCTGAAGGCCAGCACCGCGATGATCGCATTGCGCAAATACCGGTCAGACGAAGCCCTGATGTCGGCATCGCTGAACAGATTTTTGAGCGCCGCGACGACATAGTCGGCGATCACGTCCGCCGGCGCGTCGACAGCGAGCGGATTGAATCCGCATGTCGGATTGGCGAAGTCGAGCACCGTGCACGTGCGCGACACCGGGACGAGGCTGATCGCGGCGTCCGCCGCATCGCCCTTCGGGTCGAGCACAACCACCGCGCAGCGCTCACGCAGCAGGTCCTCTGCGACGGTCGCCGTCAGATAGCTCGTCTTTCCCTGCTCGACCGTTCCCGGCACGGCCGTGTTCTGCCGGCGCAATCGCGGCGCGATCGTCACCGGGCCGATCGCGTCGCACAGCGTTCCGTGCCCCTCGCCCGCGCGCGGGCGCACGATCGCCGGGGGCGCGGGCGCGAGGGGTGTCGCGAAACGAGCGAACGGCACCGAGAGGTAGTCGATCGACGGCAGATGCCACAGCGACGCGAGCTCGCTCGGAGCGAATACACCGCGCAGGAACCCCGGCAGCGGGTTGCCCTCGCCTCGCCGCAGTCGCTGCCGGTAGAAGCAGAGCAGCCCGTGCCTGATCGTCGCACCGCGTTCGACGAGCCGGTTCTCTGCGCTTTCGACGCGCAGCTCGGAGGCGATCTGCTCGCACGCGCGTCGCTCGCCGGCAAGAACGCGCACGTCGGCGAAGAACAGCGGCGTGTGCTGCAGTTCCATGCCGCCGCGAAGCTCTGCCTCATCGACCATCGAGCGATCGCGAACGATCAGACGCGCGCGGCGCTCGCGCGCAAGCCGATTCTCATGCGAGCGAAACCGGCGAGCGGCGTAGCGCTCGAAGAGCACAGGCGCAGGGACGAGCGCGAGCTGAACCACGGCTGGACCCCGGCAAGCGCCGATCACTGTCAAAAGACGGTTCATCGGTGGTTCACGCTCGTGCTCGAAGCGGTCCGGCGCCTTCACGCGGCGGATGAAGTCCGCACCCTTCTTCAGCCGCACGAGCACCGCGAGCTCGATCGTCACATCGCCGCCGAGCAGCGTGAGCCGACAGTTCGGATAGGCCGTGCGCAGCGCCGTCTCAACCGCGCTCTCCTCACCGAGCGGACACGTGAGCGCCATCCACACGAAGTGGACCGAGCTTGCGCCAGGGCCGCGCGTCTGCTCGCGATGAACCTCGAGCGAAACCGACGGCTGCCCGGAGATCAGGCGCCTCCACCAACGATGCTGTAGCTGCCGATGCAACGCACCGAACATCCGGACGATCGCCTCGACCACAGCCTCGTCGGTGCGATGAGGCTCGATCCGCAGGCGCACGTAGCGTCGCCGACGCCGCGCGAGCAGACGTACAAAAGCCAAGCAAACGAGCACGGCCACCGACGCGAGCAGCGCTGTCGCTAGCGGCCGCAGGCCTGCGGCCGGAGACCACGACCACGCGCTGCGCGTCGCTTGCGCGACGATGCCCGGGAAATCTGTGAGCAACCGCCCTGCGCCTGGGGTCGACCCGCCGCGCAGCAGCCGCCCCGGACCGCCGTCGAGCAGCCATGCGACAAGCGCAAAGCCCGCGAGGAGAGCGAGCAGGCCTAGAAGTCGCCAAAGCAGAAAGCGCAGCACTCGTGGCCTGCTCCGACGAGCGCGTGCCGGCGGGACGTCCTAGGTAGGGCCGCGTTTCCGGTTTATTGCCCGTCCGCGGACGGCCGCCCCGCGCGGAGCGCGCTCAGCGAGGGCGAGTGGCCCGCCTCAGCGAGGGCGAGTGGCCCGCTCGACCCGCGCGCCGCGCGGCGTGAGATGCCAGGCGTTCGAGCCGCCCTTCTCCTGGCCGTCGCCCGTGTTTTCGACGAGCTCGAGTCGCGCGAGACGGGCGAGCAGCTTCGAGATCTGGCCCTGATCTGCGACGCCCGAGCGCTCCGCGATCTCGCGGTTGCTCGCGCCGGAGTGTTCGCCGATCACGACGAGCACGCGGACCGTCCGATAGGTCAGGCGCATGCTGAGGCCCGCCATCGGGTCGCGATTGCGCGCGAGCACTGGTGACGCGCCATTGCTACGCCGCGTCTCCGGCGCCGGACGGCTCAGTTCCCGGCTTGCCGCACGGGCGCCGAGATATGGCAGCACGATGATGTTCATCAGTGAGCCAAGCAGGCAAGTGAACCGTTCCGTACCGTCTTCGAGGGCACGCGTGTGCAGGACCGCAAGCACCGCGCCGACAACACCTTCGGCGGCAACCTCAGGCGGTTCGCGCACGGCATTCGTGACGAAGCGCCCCCGGTCGACGACCTCCGCGAGCTCCTCGAGCAGTTCGGCGCGACGTTCGAGCACGCGCGGGCCGGCACCGAGTGCCTCTACGAGGCAGAGCCTCGCGAGCGCAGGCTCTTCGTCGAGGAAGACGAGCAACTCCGCGAGACCCGCGCGAATGCCGTCGCGCCAAAGCGACTCGCCCTCGTAGGCGTCGCGAACGAGCTTGCCGACCTGCGCGACCGCCTGCTCGAGCGCCGCAAGGAAGCAGTCTTCGCGATCGGCGAAGACGTCGTAGAAGGTCTTGCGTGAGACTTTCGCGCGGCTGATCACCTGCGCGACCGTCATGCGCCCGTAGCCAACCTCCTCGACTGCCTCGAGCGCTGCGGCCAGCATTCGACTTCGTTGAATCTCCGTGACCCTTCCGCGTGGCAGCGCGCTCGGTCTCGAGCGCAACCGCGACGGCGCGGTGCGTGTCTGGTGGACAAAGGCCATTTCTTCCTCGCGTTCGTGCGTTTCGATGTAAAGAAAGGTGTTGCTTGCCCACTTATTTCGCGGTCGCGGCATGCGCTTCATCCCCGAGAAGCACCGCGACACGCGCGTGTCACACAAGATTCAATGATCCAATGCGTTAAGTCGAGGCGCGTCTCCAACTTTTTCGCCCGGTGATTCGGGGATTCGTAGACGCGGCATGGCTTTTTCGCACCAGAGCCGCACTGATTGGCAGAAGGAGCGCGATCCCCGCTGTCTTCAGACGCTCCGCAATCGTGCGCAAACCGCCCCACGCCCCCTTCCACTAGCCTAAACCCGGAAATGTCGCCAAACAGACAGCGACTCCTCGGGCCTGCAGCCGCAACCCTGGCCTGCGCTGCGCTCGGCGCGGCTCCCGCCGTCGCGGGGACCTATGGCAAGCTGGTCGCCCGGCATAGCGCCGCGCCCGCCGAGACGCTCGAAACTCGCTTCAGCCACGTCGACGCGGCACGCTCGTTTGTGCTCGTCGTCACCGAGCCCGCGCGCGAACCGCTCAGCTTCACGTGGTCGTTGCGCTGCAGCGGCGCGAACCATCGCGAAAGCGGCGGTGCCTCCGGGCGCGCGACGATCGCCAACGGGCACTGGGTCAAGCGGATCTCGCCGCACTGGATTGAGCACCCCGCTACGTGTTCGGGAAGCATCGCCGGCGTGGCCGCCGGGACGCCCGTGCTCGTACGCGTGTTCGCGGCCTACTAGCGCGGAGCGTCGCCCGATCTCTCCTCGCCCGCTCAGACGCCGCGGTCCAGCGCCCCGAGCAGCACTCACGGAGACACACCCCACGGCCGATATATGGGTGTGTCCAACCGAGTCCAGGCTGGCTTGCTGGCCGCTGCGGCGCTTGCCTCCATCGCTGTTGCAGGCATGCACATCGCAGGCGCAGCCGGGCACAGAGCGAGCGCGCTCGACGAGGAAACCCGTGCCTACGCGACCGCGCTTGCACTGGCTGCCGCGACGCTAGCGAAGCTGCGCACCCCGGGCACCTAGCTGGAAACTGATGCGACCTTCGTTCTGGGCCTCATTCAGGACCCCCAGAACGTCAAGGGCCCCGGGTTACGGGGCCTGACCAAGTACCGCTACCGGGATTCGAACCCGGGTTTCCGCCATGAGAGGGCGGCGTCCTAGTCCCCTGGACGATAGCGGCGCGCACGCGGCTTGCCCGAGGCTAGCAAAGCCCCCGGAGCAAGTGTGGATCGACGACTGACGTGCCCTCGGCGCACGTTCCCCTTGGCGACCCGGCGGAGCCACGGCGCCAGGCCCCATCTGCGATATCTTCGCCCCTCACCCCCACGCGGATGTGGCGGAATTGGTAGACGCGCACGGTTCAGGTCCGTGTCTGGGAGACCAGGTGGAGGTTCGAGTCCTCTCATCCGCATCGGCGCAATCGCCAAAAGCGCTCGTTGACGCAAAACGGCCGCCGGAAACCCGACGGCCGTTCGCGTTCCTGCTAAGCGTTATCGATTCAGCGCTCGCCCTTGCGGCCCTGGCGACGCTGCGCGACGACGATCGAGAAGCCCATCGCCAGCAGGAGCACGCCTGCGGCAACCGTCCAGCGAAGGTCGAAGCCGGTGAACGGCAACGTCGAGGCTTTCGCCGGTTCGCTCGTCGTGGTCGTCTTCGTCGGTTCTTTGGCTTTTTCTTCAGGCGCCGTCGTTTTCGTCGGCGTGCTTTCGGCTTTTTCCGGGGAGGTTCCCGACGTCGGCGTCGTCGCAGGCGTCGACGTGGTAGGCGTCGTAGGCGTCGTCGACGGTTTGTTGTTGTAGTTCGACAGGCCTTCTTCTGCCGCGAATGCGCCAGTAGGCAGGACGAACGCCATCATCAGAGCGAAAGCTACCGGCAGCACCGCAAGCTTGCGCAACGCGCTTGATGATCCCTTCCTGCTCGGTGCTGCGTCTGCTTTCTGCGGCCTACTCGAGGCCACGACATCGGTCCGAGTCATGCCAACCTCCCGTTGTGATGGTGTGGGTGAATGCTCCAGCCCTATCAGGGCCTCTTGCCCTTCGCGGGCGATTCTAGTCGCAAAACGTGTCATTTTGTTCGCCGTCGGCGGGCTCTCGCCTGCCTATTCGCTCAGAACAACTATCAGCAGCGCCGGTCGGCGGAGCCAATGTTGCCGTCCCCGCGCATCGGACAATCGATTCGCGTACTTGAGCGGCGAACGTCCTCGTGCCACTCGAAACGGGGTGCACCGCTGAAGGAGCGCTTGGCCCAGATGCGCGATCGCGGCGCAGCTCGGCAGCCAGGCAAGGCTGCCCGACCCCTCAAGACACGCGCACGCGCCCTTCCAGCGCGTCCTCGCCAAGGCTGCCGCGAAGCACCTTCTTGTCGAACTTGCCGACGCTCGTCTTCGGGATCTCCGCGAGGAACGCGAACTCGTCGGGGAGCCACCACTTGGCGACGCGGCCGCGCAGGTGCTCGATCAGATCCGGCGCCGTCGTGCTCGCTCCCTCGCGAAGCACGACGCAGCACAGCGGCCGCTCTGCCCAGCGCTCGTCCGGCTTGGCGATCACGGCCGCCTCGACGACGTCCGGGTGCGCCATCACCTCGTTCTCGAGCTCGACCGAGGAGATCCACTCGCCGCCCGACTTGATCACGTCCTTCGCGCGGTCGGTGATCTGCACGAAGCCGTCCGCGTCGACGGCCGCGATGTCGCCCGTTCGCAGCCATCCCGCGTCGAACTTCTCATCGCTCGTGTCGTCGTTGAAGTAGCGCGCGGCGATCCACGGGCCACGAACCTCGATCTCGCCTGTCGACTCGCCATCCCACGCGACCTCCGCGTCCTCGTCGTCGGTCAGGCGCAACTCCACCCACGGCAGCGGACGCCCTTGCTTCGCGCGCGTGTCCCAGTAGTCGTCGTCGTGCTCGCCCTCCTGCGGCCGACAGAACGTCGCTACAGGGCTCGTCTCCGTCATCCCCCACGCCTGGAAGATGTTCACGCCGTGGCGCTCCTCGAAGTCCTTCATCAGCTGCCGCGGGACGGCCGAGCCGCCGCACGTCGCGTTGGTCAGCGACGACAGGTCCACCTCGGGATGCTCGTCGGCGTAGCGCAGCACATCGGCGAAGATCGTCGGCACGCAGCCCATCAGCGTCGGTCGCTCGGAGACGATGAACCCTGTCAGCGGCTCGGCCGCGAGGAAGCGGTCGGGCAGCATCAGGTCGGCGCCCGCCAGCGCCGCACCATGCGGCAGGCCCCAGGCGTTC
>DASZLB010000066.1:0-12391 GCA_035552575.1 Solirubrobacteraceae bacterium
GGCCGTCGGGATGCGCGTCGAGCGCTTCTCGCTGTTCTTCGGGCCGATGATCGTCAAAGTGCGCCGCGGCGAGACGGTCTACGGGATCGGCGTGATCCCGCTCGGCGGCTACGTGAAGATCTCCGGGATGAACCCGGCCGAAGACATGCCCGAGGGCGAAGAGCACCGCGGCTACTACCGCCAGCACGTGTGGAAGCGGATGGCCGTGATCGTCGCCGGCCCGGCCGTGAACATCGTGCTCGCGTTCGCGATCCTGTGGGTCGTCTACGCGACGAGCGCCCACCATGAGGTCACCAACCGCGTGCGGATCGCGAGCGTCGAGCGCAAGATGCCGGCGACGGGCGTGCTGCGCAAGGGCGACGTGCTGCTCGCCGTCGACGGGCGCACGGTAAAACTCGAAGGCGAAACGGCGAGCTATCTGACGCAGATCGGCGGCGACCGCTGCGCCGGCAAGCAGGTCCAGGGCTGCGCCGCGAGCAAAGCCGTCACGCTGACGCTGCTGCGCGACGGGCGCAGGCTGGACGTCGCCGTCACGCCGCGCTATGACGCCACTGCCGGGCACGCGCTGATCGGCTTCCGCGGCGAAAGCGTGCTGCGCGGCGAATCGGTCGGCGCCGCGGCGGGCTCGAGCGTCAGCCAGATGTGGAACGTGACGAGCCAGACCGTCTCGCACCTCGTGAGGATCTTCACGAGCTCACAGGCGCGCAAGCAGGTGCACGGGATCGTCGGCGTCTCAGACGTCGAGCACCAGGCGTTCAGCTTCAGCGCCGCCGAGGCCTTCTACGTGCTCGCGCTGCTGTCGCTGTCGCTCGCGATCGTCAACCTCTTCCCGTTCCTGCCGCTCGACGGCGGGCACCTGTTCTGGGCGCTCGCCGAGAAGGTCCGCGGCCGCGCGATCCCGTTCGCGGTGATGGAGCGCGCGAGCGTCGTCGGCATCCTGCTCGTCGTCTTCATCGCCGCTATCGGCTTGAGCAACGACATCAGCTCGCTGTCGAACGGCGGCCTCGACCTGCATCACTGAGTCGCGTCGCGCGGCGCGCGGACGCTGACCCAGCTCTTCACGAGCGGGCCGAAGCGCTCGGGTAACGCACGCCCGAACAGCCGCTCGACCTCAGCTTTGCGCAGCAGCGAGATCTGCTCCCACTCGCCGGCCGTGCCGAGGCGCCAGTAGCGCTTGCGCAGCGCGACCGGAAGCCAGTGCGCGCCGGGCAAGAGCGCATGCGGCTCGAGCGGGAACGAGAAAGCGGGCGTCTGCACGAACCAGCCGCGCCCGACGCGCCGCAGCTCGCGCGCGAACGCGTCGCGTCGCGCCGGCTCGACGTGCTCGATCACGCTCGAGCAGTAGACGAGGTCGAACTCGTCGTTGGCGAACGGCAGGCCTTCGGTCGCGTCGGCGCGGACGAACGGGCCGGGGTAGCCGGGACGCTCGTGCAGGTCGACGCCGGTGATGTCGAGCTGCGGCTCGAGGCCGCGCAAGCCGAGCGAGCCGCAGCCGACGTCGAGCACGCGCGCGCCCTCCTGCAGGTGCGCGAGCGCGAAGAACTCAGCGTGGCGCTTGGCGCGGGCGCGCGCCGCAAGGGGGGATACCACGCGCGCGAGCGGGCCGCGCGCCGTTCCGTAGACGTCTTGCGCGGGCGATTTGGCCTTGTGCGGGGGCGAATCGACCATCGTCAGGCAGGTTAGTCAGGTGCCGGGCCGGACCCTCCGTAGAATAGGAACATGGCCTCGAAGCGACAGATCCAAGTAGGAGCGGTTCCGATCGGCGGCGGCGCGCCGGTCGCGGTGCAGACGATGACGAAGACCGAGACGGCGAACCTGCGGGCGACGATGGAGCAGATCCGCACGGTCGCCGAGGCCGGCGCGGACATCGTCCGCGTCGCGGTGCCGCGCGAGCAGGACGCCGAGGCGCTGAAGACGATCGTCGCCGAGTCGCCGATCCCGATCATCGCCGACATCCACTTCAATCACACGCTCGCGCTGAAGGCGATCGAAGCGGGCGCGCACTGCGTGCGCCTGAATCCCGGCAACATCGGCGGCCCGGAGAAGGTCGCCGAGGTGATCGCGCTCGCGAAGCTGCACGGCACGCCGCTGCGCGTCGGCGTCAACTCGGGCTCGCTGCCGAAGCACCTGCGCGAGCTCGAGTACGAGAACCCCGTCGAGGCGCTCGTCACGGCCGCGACCGAGACGGTCGAGCTGATGGAGCGCCTGCAGTTCGAGAACTTCAAGGTCTCGATGAAGTCGACGTCGGTGCCGAACACGATCGCCTCGAACAGGCTGCTCGCCGAGCGCATCCCGTACCCGCTGCACCTCGGCGTGACGGAGGCCGGCACGAAGTGGTCGGGCTCGCTGAAGTCGGCCGTCGGCCTCGGCACGCTGCTCGCGGACGGGATCGGCGACACGATCCGCATCTCGCTCTCGACGTTCCACGCCGAGGAGGAGGTCAAGGTCGCGTGGGAGATCCTCAAGGCGCTGAAGCTGCGCCAGCGCGGCCCAGACCTGATCGCGTGCCCGACGTGCGGGCGACTGCAGTTCGACATGGACAAGGTCGTCGTCGAAGTCGAGCAGCGCCTGGAAGCCTACGAGGACCCGATCGAGGTCTCGGTGCTCGGCTGCGCCGTCAACGGCATCGGCGAGGCGCGCCACGCCGACTTCGGCATCACCGGCGCGAAAGACATGGGCATGATCTACTCGAAGGGCGAGCCGCTGAAGAAGGTCCCGACGGACCAGCTCGTCGAGGAGCTGTTCAAGGAGATCGACCGCTACTACGCCGCTGGCAAGACGGTACAGCGCGACGAGAGCGCCGCCGAGGAGGCGCGCCGCTGGCTCGCCGAGAACGAGGACGAGACGGCGATGACGCCCGAGCGCATCGCGATGCTCGAAGCGGCCGCCGCGGAGAACGACGAGGCGGCCGATGCCGTGCTCGAGTCGATGCTCGAGACAGCCGGCGCCGGAGCCGGTAACGGCGCGACGAGCGCCACGCCCGGCAACGGCGCCGCGACGCCGGCGAACGGCGCCGGCAACGGGCACGCAGCGCCCGCCGAGATGGACGAGGCCGTCTCGCCGGTCGCCGGCCGTCGCTTCAGCCGCGGCTGACCCACGAAGCGCAGCCGACCGAGGTGCTGTGCGCGGATTGGCGCGGCACGCACGCGAAGGCCACCCGACGTGGCCGAGGCGGCACGGCCGATTATCATTCGACGATCCGGGCGACCGCCCGGCTGATTCGACAATTTCTGGAGAAGGGGGAGGGGACGATGAGAACAAGGATGCTGGGAAGTCTCGTCGCGGCGCTGCTCGCGCTGGGGGCGCTCGCCATCGGCGCAACGGGCGCGAGTGCTGTAACGACCGCAAAACCAAAGCTCTGGCTAACCAACGCCGGAGATCACGCTCGTGTGCCGACCGGCACGCCCGTGCAGATCTCCGTTACGACCGAAACCTGCGCAGGGTCGCAAGCGGGATCGGTCTCCAGCAACGGCAAGCCGGTCGATCTGCTCAAGCCGTCCGGGTCGATGACGGTGCAATGCTACGAAAGCCAGAAACTGGCGGGCACGATCAAATCGGTCGCCGTCGCGCCGGCGGAAGAGCAGAACATGACGATGACGCTCAACAGCGTCCTGCACCTTCAGGTCGAACCGTGGTGCACGTACGCGCTGCCGCACAAGATCGTCTTCGGTTCAACCTTCTTCACCGAAAGTGCGGCCGAAGCGACGGCGGTCCTCGACAAAGCGGCGAGCTTCGCGCCGAGTTGTACGCCCACGCGTACGCTGTACGTGCGGATGATCGTCGAAAACGGCCCTGAAAACTTCCCCTTCGAGGGCGAAGTCATCCGTTGACGCCGGGCGGCAGGCGGGGAGGCTGGACGCGGCGTCCCCGCCGAGCAGCGGCGTCTTGCCGTCGCGTCAGCCGGACTTGGCTCAGCGCCGGCCGAGCCGCCCGATCACGCCGCTACGACGCCGGACTGCCCGAGCACGGCGCCGCTCGAGTCGAGCGCGCGTGCGGCGAAGTGAGGGCCGGCGGCGCTCGTCTGCAGCGAGCACTCGAAGCCGTGCGCGGGAACGCTCGCGAGCAGGCGCATCCGCGCGGGGCTCTCGCCGCCGAGCAGCTGCCAGCGATCGACGCCGGTCGCGCCATTCCAGCTGACGTAGGCCGTGCGCTGCGCCGGGCCGCCGCGCAGCGCGATCGCGGGCGCCTCGGCCGGGCGCCCGCTCCAGGGCAGGCGAAAGGCCCTGTAGGACTGATACGCGTGTCCGAGCACGGCATCGAACAGCAGGCGCCCGGAGCTGTCGAACTCGGAGACGTGCGGCGTTTCGCCCCAGCCGACGAAGACGTTGCCGCCAGGCAGCAGTTGCATGCTTCCCTGGCTGCCCGAGAGGATCGGCGGGTGCACGTACTGGCGCTCGAGCGTCGCCGTCATCGCGTTCTCGTCGAGTGACAGGATCAGCCCGCGCGAGAGCTTCTCGACGGCCGGCGTCGCGCCGTTGTCGAAGACCGTCAGCGAGCCCGACGCCCGGCGGCGCACGTCGTGCTGCCAGGCGAACGCGCTGCCGGGCGCCATCGTGAAGTCGCTGCGCTTGCCGCCGAGGCGCCAGAGGATCTTCCCGTCGCGGCCGATCTTGTAAACGGTGTGCGTGCTGCGCGAGGAGACGAGCAGGTTGCCGTCGCTGTCGAGGTCAACCGAGTTGATGTGGAAGAAGTCCCAATCGGGCGTCACGACGGCGTAGGACTCCTCGAAGGCGACGTGCTCGAGGCTGTGCCACTCGAGCAGCAGCTTGCCCGTCGCGAGGTCGACCTCCTGGAAGACGGCATCCTGCACGGTTCCCGTGCGCGAGCCGCCGACGCCCGACAGGTCGGCGCCGGTGACGATGTAGCTCGTCAACAGCGCCGTGCCACGCGGCGTGAGGACGAACTCGTGCAGGTCGCCGCGCAGCCCGCCCGAGGCCTGCACGCGGCGAATCGTGCTGTAGGAAGCGTCGGCGATCACGTATTCGCCGACGCCGTGGCCGAGTTCGATCGTGCCCTCCCACCACGTCAGCACGGGGCTGTCGCGGTAGCGCTGCACGCGGAAGTTCGTCGTGACCTTGCCGTCGAGCGGGTTCTCCCAGATCGCCTCGCCGTCGTTGCCGGCGATCACGGCGCCGGCCTGCCCGGCCGGCGCGTTGTACGGCGCGATGAAGATCGGATCCTGCGAGACGCCGTCCTCGCGGCGCAGCACGGTCAGCGCCGGGATCCGCAGGTCCGGGCGCGAGCGCCACTGCGGCGCGCGCGGCGGCGCCGTCGAGCGCGTCAGCGAGCTCGCGACCGTTTTGCCGAGCAGGCCCGCGAACGTCAGCCCGGCCGTCGCGACGCCGGCCGAGCGCAGCAACTGCCTGCGTGTGAGCGTCTGCGCGTGCTCGGACATCGACATGGACCCTCAACGAAAGCGCACTTTCCAAAGGGATTCATAAGGACGCGCCCGGTGGCGTAGATCCTCGTCGAGGTGCTTGCCGGTCTCGCAAGCGACAGTTGACGAGGCGACACGCACCGACTCCCTGCGGGTGAGCCGCGAGAGCCGGTGCGAAGAGGCCGAAACCTCGCTCAGGAGGCGGCGGAGAAGCGCTCTGCGACCTTGTCCCAGTTGACGACGTTCCAGAACGCGTCGATGTAGTCGGGGCGCTTGTTCTGGTACTTCAGGTAGTAGGCGTGCTCCCACACGTCGACGCCGAGCAGCGGCGTCTTGCCGTCGGAGATCGGGCTGTCCTGGTTGGCGCTTCCGTCGATCGCCAGACCGGAGCCGTCTTGCTCGAGCCACGACCAGCCGGAGCCGAACTGGTTGACGCCCGTTTCCTTCAGCTTCGCCTGGAAGTCCGCGAACGAGCCGAACGCCGAGTCGATCGCCGCAGCGAGCTCGCCCGAGGGCTCGCCACCGCCGTCGGGGCTCATGCTCTCCCAGAACAGCGAGTGGTTGTAGTGGCCGCCGCCGTTGTTTTTGACGGGCCCCTTCTTCTCGCCGAGGCTGTCGAGGTTCTGCAGGACCTGCTCGATCGGCTTCTCGGCCCACTCGGTCCCCTCCAGCGCGGCGTTCGCCTTGTCGACGTAGGCCTGGTGGTGCTTGTCGTGATGGAATTCCATCGTCGCCTTGTCGATGTGCGGCTCGAGCGCGTCGTAGGCGTACGGAAGCGGCGGTACGGAAAAGGCCATGTCGAGACTCCTTGTCGAGTGTGCTGCAGAGGTCGGTCGGTTGCTCGCTGTTCTATCAGAGCCAACGAGCGCCGCTGAGCGCCTGTGCGCTCACAAACGCGGCGTGACGCGAACGCTTCGGGCGGTTAGTCTCAGCGGATGGAGGAGCGGGCAGGGGGTCGTCCCGGCAGGCCGGCGGCCGCGACGCGCGAGGCCGCGCTCGCGCTGGCGAGCAAGCGCTTTCTCGCGGGCGAGCGGATCGACGTGCAGGCGATCGCGCGCGAGCTCGGTCTCGCGCGCGCGACGATGCATCGCTGGTTCCTCACGCGCGAGGCGCTGCTCGGCGAGCTGCTCGCGGCGCTTGCCGAGCAGCGGCTGCACGCGATCCGCGCGGAGCAGGTCGGGCACGGGGCGGCGGCGCTGCTCGACACGTTCGACCGCTTCAACCGCGAGCTCGCCTCGACGCCCGGCTTGCGCGTGCTGCTCGCGAACGAGCAGGAGCGCGCGTTGCGGATCCTGACCTCGAGCGCCGGCGTCGTGCAGCCGCGCGTCGTCGCGGCGATCGAGCAGATCATCGAAGACGAAGTGCGTGCCGGGCACTACGACCCGGCCGTCAGTCCGAGCGATCTCGCGTTCGCGATCGTGCGCCTCGGCGAGGCGTTCCTCTACAACGACGCGATCGTCGGCATCCGCGGCGACACCGATCGGCTGCGTGCGATCGAGGGCGCGCTGCTCGACGCACGCGCGGCGCGTGCCGGCGACGCCACGGCTGAGCGCCAGGCCGGCGGATGACGCTCTGACCCGTTTGAGTCTTTAAGGATAATTTGTCTAAAATAATGGCTCTCGCCGGCTCGTTGTGATCCCCCTCGCGAGCCGGCGCAGCGCATCTTGCTCCCGGTGCGACCGGCCTGTCACGCCGGTTGGCCGGGAGCACGCGCTGCGCTGCCGGGCCGACGTGCACCGCGCGAGCGCATTGGCGCGGCGCCGTATACGCTCGCGCGATGACACGTCTGTCCGAGTACCTGCTGCCGACCGAGAAGCAGCCGCCGGCCGACGCCGAGGCGATCTCGCACAAGCTGATGGTCCGCGCCGGGCTGATCCGCCAGCTCGGCGCCGGCATGTGGAGCTGGCTGCCGGCCGGCTGGCGCGTGCACGAGCGAACCGTCGCGATCATCCGCGAGGAGATGAATGCGATCGGCGCGCAGGAGATGCTGATGCCCGTGCTGCAGCCGGCCGAGCCGTGGCGCAAGACGGGGCGCCTGGAGATCGACGAGCTGTTCAAGCTGACCGACCGCAAGGGCTCCGAGCTCGTGCTCGCGATGACGCACGAGGAGGCTGTGACGACGCACGTCTCCCAGATCGTGCGCTCCTACCGCGACCTGCCGCTGATCCTCTACCACTTCCAGGTCAAGGAGCGCGACGAGCCGCGCCCGCGCGCCGGCGTCCTGCGCACGCGTGAGTTCATCATGAAGGACTCCTACTCGTTCGACCGCGACCAGGCCGGCATGGACGAGCGCTACGAGCTGCACGTCGGCGCGTATGACCGGATGATGCAGAGGACCGGCCTGCGCTTCTACCGCGTCGAGGGCGACGTCGGGATGATGGGCGGGCTCGGCGCGCACGAGTACATGGCGCCGTGCGCTGCCGGCGAGGACGAGGTCGTGCTCGGCGACGGCTATGCGGCGAACGTCGAGGCTGCCCTGCAGAGTCCCGACGTGACGAAGGACGGCGAGACGTACATGCGCGGCGGCGAGGCGCTGCGGGTCGAGCCGGCGATCGAGATCGGCAACATCTTCAAGCTCGGCAAGCGCTACTCCGAGCCGCTCGGCGCGAGCTTCCTCGACGAGCACGGCGCCGAGCAGCACGTGTGGATGGCCTGTTACGGGATCGGGCCCGCGCGGATCGTCGCGGCGGCCGTCGAGCAGTACGCCGACGAGCACGGCATCTCGTGGCCGCGCGCGCTCGCGCCGTTCGCCGTGCACCTCGTCGCGCTCGGCAAGCGCGGCACGCCCGAGCGCGATGCGGCCGATGAGCTCTATGCGACGTTGCGCGACGGCGGCGTCGAGCTGCTCTACGACGATCGCGACCTCGGCCCCGGCGAGAAGTTCGCCGACGCCGAGCTGCTCGGCTGCCCGCTGCGCCTGACCGTCGGGCGGCGCTCGCTCGAGTCCGGCGAGATCGAGGTGCAGAAGCGCCGCGGGCGCGAGGACGCGCCGCCGATCGCGCTGCGCGGCGAGCCCGCCGCGCTGCTCGCGGCCGTGGACGAGTTGTGGCAGAGCCTCCCGTAGGGGACCGCGCGGGGGAGCCCGCCCGCGGTGCGGCGCCGATTGCACCCGGCGGCACGGACGACCCCGCCGCTCGGCGCAAGCTGACCGTCGCGCGCTTCTTCGGCCTCGACCGCTCCGGTCCGCCGCCGGCGGCGACGCAGGCCGGCAGCCCGCTGAACCCGTGGACGATCCCGAACGCGGTCGGCTTCACGCGGCTCGCGCTGATTCCCGTCTTCCTGATCGTCGCGCTGTCGAGCTCGAGCGGTGTCGACGCGCTTGCGGCGACGCTGTTCGCCGTGATCGGCTGGGGTGACTATGCCGACGGCATCGCCGCGCGCGTGACGCGCCAGTACAGCCGCCTCGGCGCGCTGATGGATCCCGTCACCGACCGGCTGCTGATCGTCTCCGGCGCGGTCGTCTGCTGGCGCTTCGATCTGCTGCCGCGCTGGGCGCTCGCGGTGCTCGCCGCGCGCGAGCTCGCGATGCTCGCGATCGGCCGCTACGGGCTGCGCCGCGGCGTCGATCTGAAGATCAACTGGCCCGGGCGGATCGCCGTCGCGCCGGTGATGGGCTCGTTCTTCTTCGCGATGGTCGGCCTCGAAGGCGCCGGCGAAGTGATGCTGTTCGTCGGCCTCGCGCTGGCGCTGCTCGCGACGGCGCTCTATCTGCGCGTCGGCGTGCGTGAAATGCGCTCTGCAGCCTCAAGCTCAGCCTGACCTTTTGATCTATACTGCGCGCTCCTGTCGGCCCACTGAAAGCACGGGCGGGGCCGGCTCAAGCGCGTATGAGGAGAGGCAAGACGATGGACGAGACGTTTCCCGACCTGGGCTCGCTCACCGATATCGAACTGAAAGACGTGATCCGCCAGCTGACCGAGGAAGAGACAGAGATCTCCTACAAGCGGCGCATCCTGCACGGCAAGATCGACATCCTCCGCGCGGAGCTCGTCAACCGCCTGCGCAAGAAGCACGACGGCGGCGAGGTGCTGATCACGGGCGACGACGTCAAGCAGCTGACCGACATCCTCGCGCACCGCCAGCCGGAGCCAGAGGCGGACGAGGCCTGATGCGCCGAGCAGGCCTGTTCGTGGCCGATCCGCCCCGCGTGCGGGTCGCTTAGGGGCTTTCGAGCATGGCTCTGCACTGCACCGAGTGCGGCTTCGTCAACGCCGAGGGCGCGAACTACTGCCAGCGCTGCGGCGCGCTGCTGGCGCGTGCCGAGACGCCCGGCGAGCCGGCGACGGCGACGTACCGGATCGACGACACCGGCGAGCTCGTGCCGGTCGAGATCGGCGAGGTCACCGCGCGCGGACCTGCACTCGTGATCCGCGCCGGCGGCGGGCGCGTCGGCGAGAGCTTCGCGCTGGACCGCGAGCGAACGAGCATCGGGCGCCGACCGGACGCCGAGGTGTTCCTCGACGACGTGACCGTCTCGCGCGATCACGCGCTCTTGATCCGTCGCGGCGACGCTTGGTATCTCGACGACATGGGCTCGCTCAACGGCACTTACGTGAACCGCTCGCGGATCGAGTCTCAGCGCCTGGAGGAGGGCGACGAGGTGCAGATCGGCAAGTACAAGCTGACGTTCCACGTGCGCTGATGGCCGCGCGCACGCCACAGGCGCAGGCCCGCGCGCAGGACGACGAGGCCGACGCTGCCGCTGCGCCGCGTGCGCGTTCGGCGCGGGCGAGCGACGGCGACGGCGCCGGTGCTGCGGGCGACGCCGCGCGGCCGAAGTCGCTGACGATCGGCGCCGTCTGCAAGGCGCTCGCGCAGGAGTTCCCCGACATCTCGATCTCGAAGATCCGCTATCTCGAGGATCAGAAGCTGCTCACGCCGCGGCGCACGCCGGGCGGCTACCGCCTCTACGGCCATGGCGACGTCGCGCGGCTGCGCACGATCCTGCGGATGCAGCGCGACGAGTTCCTGCCGCTGCGCGTGATCCGCCAGGAGCTCGCGGCGGGACGCTCCGACGGCGAGGCGACGCCCGCGCCGGGCGCTCGCCCGCGCGAGGGCATGCGCGCGCTGCGCCCGAGCGTCAGCGTGCGCGAGTCGACGGGCGCGCTGTACTCGCTCGATGACGTGCTCGAGGACACGCACGCCGAGGCGAAGCTCGTGCGCGAGCTCGAAGAGTACGGCGTCGTCAAGGGCGAGATGCGCGGCGGCGTGCGCTATTTCGACGAGACCGAGCGCGAGATCGTCGCGGCCGTCGCCGAGCTCGCGCGCTACGGCGTCGGCGGGCGCAACCTGCGCGTGTTCCGCTCCTCGGCCGACCGCGAGGCGAACCTGCTGCAGCAGATCCTCGCTCCGGCGCTGCGCTCGCGCAACCCCGAGCGGCGCAAGGAGGCCGTCGAGGCGCTCGAGAACCTCGCCGCCGTAGCGACGCACCTGAAGCACCTGCTGCTCGTCCGCGACCTGCGCAAGATCGTGCGTTGATGGCGGAATCTCGCCCGATCGCGTGTATGCGAGCGACGATCGAGGGGGGTCGATGACGGAGCTCGAGATCGAGCGCGACCTGCGCGGGCTGATCCGCGAGATCCCGGACTTCCCGAAGCCGGGCATCGGCTTCAAGGACATCACGCCGCTGCTCGCGGAGCCGCACGCGCTCGCGGCGGCCGTGCGGGCGCTCGCCGAGCCGCTGCGCTCGCTGCAGGCCGACTGCGTGATCGCGGCCGAGGCGCGCGGCTTCCTGCTCGGGCCGGCGCTCGCGCTGGAGCTCGGCGCCGGCTTCGTGCTCGCGCGCAAGCCGGGCAAGCTGCCGTACGAGACGATCAGCGCCGAATACGAGCTCGAGTACGGCTCGAACCAGCTCGAGCTGCACACCGACGCGCTCGCCGGCGGCAAGCGCGTGCTCGTCCACGACGACCTGCTCGCGACCGGCGGCACGGCCGTCGCGCTGTGCGATCTCGTCGAGCAGCTCGGCGGCGAGGTCGTCGCATGCAGCTTCCTCGTCGAGCTCGCGTTCCTCAGCGGACGCGCGCGGCTGGCTCCGCGCACGACGCACTCGCTGCTCAGCTTCGACTCCTGAGCCGGCCGTGCCCGCCGCCCGCCGCAGCCGAGTCCTCGCCGCGCCGCTGCAGGAGCTCTGGCAGACGATCGGCGACCCGCACCACCTGCCGCGCTGGTGGCCGCGCGTCGAGCGCGTCGAGGACGTCCAGGACGGCGCCTTCACCCAGCTGATGCGGACAGCCAAGGGCAAAGCCGTGCGCGCCGACTTCCGCCTGCTCGAGACCGATGAGGCGGCGCATTCGCTGACGTGGGAGCAGCAGCTCGAGGGCACGCCGTTCGCGCGCGTACTGCGCGAAGCGCGCACGCGCGTGAGCCTCGCCGAGGCCGACGGCGGCACGCGCGTGACGATCGAGCTCGAGCAGAAGCTGACGGGCTTCTTCCCGCGCTTCGGCGGCTTCATGGTGCGCCGCGCCGCTCGGGCGACGCTCGATGAGGCACTCGACGGCCTGGAGCGGATCGGTGGCTGAGATCGGCGCGCCGCGGATGCGCTGGTGGGGCTGGGGCGACCCCGAGCACCCGCCCGGACTGCCCGCGCACGCGCTCGAGTTCCTCGCGCAGACTGTCGGCGTCGCCGAGCAGGCGCGCCCGCCCGTCGCGCTCGAGAACGTGCGGCTCGAAGCCTCGGCGCTTTCGCCCGCGACGCTTGCGGCGATGCGCGCGATCGTCGGCTCCGAGCACGTGCGCGACGGTCGCGCCGAACGCGTGCTGCACGCCGCCGGCAAGGGCTATCCGGACCTCGTGCGCTTGCGCGCCGGCGAACCAGAGGGCGCTCCCGACGCCGTCGTGCTGCCGGGCGACGGCGCGCAGCTCGCGGCGCTGCTCGCGCTCTGCGCACGCGAGTCGGTCGCCGTCGTGCCGTTCGGCGGCGGCACGAGCGTCGTCGGCGGCGTGGCGCCGCTGTCCGGCTCGCACCGCGGCATCGTCTCGCTCGACACGGCGCGGCTCGCCGACGTCGTCGAGCTC
>DASZLB010000067.1:0-9888 GCA_035552575.1 Solirubrobacteraceae bacterium
GCGCCGAGACGGTCACATACGTCGACGCCGACGGCGCGCGGCGAGCGACGGCTGAGGTGCTCGGTGCGAGCACGCTCGCAGAGACGCCGTCGCGGCTCGGGCCGTTCCCGGTCACCGTCGACTCCTCCGCCGACCCCGCCGGCCTCGCGCTCGCGCTGCGATCGACCGCGCCCGACGGCACGTGCACGAGCACCGCGATCTACTTCGGCGAGCAGCCGTCGCTGCCGCTGCTCGAGATGTACACGAAGGGCATCACGTTCAAGACCGGGCGCGCGAATGCGCGCGAGGCGATGCCGCACGTGCTCGAGCTCGCCGCCGCCGGCGCGATCCGGCCAGAGCTCGTGACGAGCCGCGTCGTAGGCTTCGCCGATGCCGCCGACGCCCTGCTCGAGCGCGACTGGTGCAAGCTCGTGATCGAGCGATGAGCGCCACCGCCGCGACGATCGACGAGCTCGTCCTCGCCGACGAGCCCGAGCGCTGGAGCGCGCTCGGCTTCGACGTCGAGCGCGACCGCGTTCGGCTCGGGACCGTCCGCGTGCGGCTCGCCGGTGAGGACGCCGGGCGCGGGATCCTCGGCTGGTCGTTGCGCGGACTCGACTCGACCGAGCTCGACGGTCTGCAGACGGCGCGCTCCGAGTCCGCCGTGCCCGCCGGCGCTCCAGCTCATCCGAACGGTGTCGCCGCGATCGATCACGTCGCCGCGATGTCGCCCGCGCTCGATCGAAGCGTCGCCGCGCTGCAGGCAGCCGGGCTCGACCTGCGGCGGATTCGCGAGCAGCCGACGCCCGCCGGCGCGCCGCGTCAGGCCTTCTTCCGTCTCGGCGCCGAGATCCTCGAGGTCGTGCAGGAACCAGAGCAAGCCGTCGAACGCCGCGGCGGCGCCGAGCGTCCCGCGCGGTTGTGGGGTCTCGCGCTGCTCGCCCCCGAGCTCGAGCGCACCGTCGCCGCGCTCGGCGAGCACGCCGGCGAGCCGCGCGACGCTGTGCAGGCCGGTCGGCGGATCGCGACGATCAAGCGCTCCGCCGGGCTCGCCGTGCCCGTCGCGCTGATCAGCGCCAAGCTCTAGTAGGCGCGAGCCGAGAGCTCTGCCGCCGGCTGCGGCCGCGGCGCGTCCTGGGTGGCGATCTGCGCCGCCTCCTCGCCGCCGAGGAACGGCGCGAGCGCGATGTACGTCGCCGACGGCACGAGCTCCGGCAGCTCCGCGATCCTGCCCGCGAGCGCGTACTGCAGGCAGAGGTCGAACAGGCCGCCCGCGATCGCCTCGATCGTGATCGCGCGCGGGACGATCCCGCCGATCTGCTCGCTCTCGGGCACGAGCAGTCGCGCGAACGCGCTGACGCTCTCCGTCGAGCGCTCCGCCGTGTGCGGCGTGACGATCAGCGCGTCGATCAGCGCGATCTGCGCGAACGCCGGCTCGCTCGCGAGGAAGCCGAACAGCGCGTCGATCCCCGCGCGCACGGCCTGGCGCCAGTCGCTCTCCGCCGCAAACGCGCGTTCGACGACGGCCAGCGCCTTGCCGAAACCGACCTCGTAGGCGACGAGGAACGCATCCTCCTTGTCGGCGAAGTGTTCGTAGAACGCGACGAGCGAGACCGCTGCCTGCTCGGCGATCTCTTCGACCTTCAGCGACGCGTAGCCGTCGCGCGCCGTCAGGTTCGTCGCCGCGTCGAGGATCCGAGCGCGCTGGTTCTGCACGACGTAGCTCTTCGAGACGTTCTGGTCGCCGCGCGCGAGCCCGCGCCGGCCGCCGAGCAGCGGGTGCGGCGCGAGCGTGCCCGGCGCTCGTCCCGCGCGGTGGGCGATCGCGCTGCGCTGCGCGCTCGACAACGGGATCGGCTCCGCGAGGATCGCCGCCGGCGCCGGGTAGTACGCCGTCGCCCACGCCGTCAGGTCCGGGATCAACGCATGCAGCTCGTCGCGATCGGCGCGCAGCACGCGCCGATAGAGCACGCGGTTCAGCCCTCCGATGATCGCCTTCACCGCCGGATCCGAGACAGTCCCCTCGCCTGGTGCGAGCTCGAGCGCGTCGCGGATCAGCTCCTCGAAGCGTTTCGAGGACTCCTCGCGGCGAGCGATCCCGGCCGGCCCGACGGCCGCGATCTCGAGCAGGCTCAGGCGCAGTGCGCCCGGGTTGTCGATCGCTGCATCGAACAGCGCGCGAATGCCCGCTTCGACGCGACCCGGCCAGCCGGCGCCGTCGCGGTACGCGCTCTCGATCCGCCGCGTCGCCTCGGCCATGATCAGGTCGAACGTGACGAGCAGGCACTCCTGCTTGTTTTCGAAGTGCTCGTAGAACGTCTTGCGCGATACGCCCGCGCGCGAGATCACGTCGGCCACGCGCGTCGCGCGATAGCCGTCCTCAGCGATCGCGTCGATCATCGCGAGCGCCAGCCGCACGCGCTGTTCTGAGCGCGCACGCGCGCGCGCCTTCGACGCCGGCCGTTTGCGCGGCCGCTCGACGTGCCCGTTCGCGGGCGCTTCGCCGGGTCGCGGCGTGTCCGTACGCGACTTCGCTTGCGTCGCGAGCTCGACCGGCGCCGAGATCGTGTCCGGCGCCGCCGAGGAGATCGGCTCCGGCGAGCGTTCGAGCGTCACTGCGTCACCGTTCGACAGGCCGCCGCGGCCAAGCATCCGCGTCGTGTTTCGTGATTCGGATAAACGTCCGCATCGAGTGGTTCGAATGAGGTAAATCGATCATTTGATATGTAAACAGTAGCCTACTTTGCTCTTGACAGGGCCGATCCGCTGTGGGATGTTGGGATTTCGAGAGTGACCTCCCTCGTCCGGTCACCTTGAGTAACGCTCGACGCCGCTCCCTCCCTGGCGCGGGCGTAATGCCGGGGGGCGTCGTGGCCTGGCTCTGGTCACGACGCCCAACGGTGCTCTGCGCCGCGCTTCACCGGCGGATGCAGCGGGGCATCGCGAGAGCGTAGGCTGTGCTCAGAGCCGCCGAGCCTGACCGAAAGGACGACATCCGATGAGCTGGGACTTCTCGACCGACGCCGATTTCCAGGAGCAGCTCGACTGGATGAACGAGCTCGTTCGCCGCGAGATCTGGCCGCTCGAGGCGATCTGGCACGACCTTGGGATCGACGGCCTCGCCGAGGCGATCGCGCCACTGCAGGAGCAGGTCAAGGAGCGCGGGCTGTGGGCAGCGCACCTGCCGCCCGAGCTCGGCGGGCAGGGGCTTGGCCAGGTCAAGCTCGGCCTGATGCACGAGATCCTCGGCACCTCGCCGATCGCGCCGCTCGCGTTCGGCAACGCAGCGCCGGACTCCGGCAACTCAGAGATCATCGCGATGGCCGGCACCCCCGAGCAGAAGGATCGCTGGCTGTATCCGCTGCTCGCCGGCGATCTGCGCAGCGCGTTCAGCATGACCGAGCCCGATACGCCAGGCTCCGACCCGACGCAACTGCGCACGAGCGCGACGCGCGACGGCGAGGACTGGGTGATCGACGGCAAGAAGTGGTTCTCCTCGAACGGCTCGATCGCCGACTTCCTGATCGTCATGGCCGTCACCGATCCGCAGGCGCGTGGGCCTCAGCGCGCGTCGATGTTCATCGTCGCGCGCGAGACGCCCGGCGTCGACGTCGTGCGCGACGTTCCGACGATGGAGCACCCGTGGGAGCAGTTCGGCGCCTACGGCGGGCACTCCGAAATCGTCTACGACCACGTCCGCGTCCCCGCCGACGCGCTGCTCGGCGGCGTCGGCGACGGCTTCATGCTCGCGCAGCAGCGGCTCGGCCCTGGGCGGATCCATCACTGCATGCGCTGGCTCGGCGTCGCGCGGCGCGCCTTCGAGATGATGTGCGAGCGCGCGACGTATCGCCACGCGCACGGATCGCTGCTGTCCGAAAAGCAGACCGTGCAGAACTGGATCGCCGACAGCGCCGCCGAGATGCAGGCCGCACGGCTGATGACGCTGCACGCCGCATGGGTGATGGACACGCAGGGCGCAAGCGCCGCGCGCGTCGACATCGCGCTGATCAAGTTCTACGGCGCGAAGGTGCTCCACGACGTAGTCGATCGCGCACTGCAGGCCCACGGCTCGCTCGGCTACTCGACAGACCTCCCGCTCGAGCAGATGTACCGCTTCGCCCGTGCCGCACGAATCTATGACGGCCCCGACGAGGTCCACCGCCAAACCGTCGCCCGCCGCATCCTCAACGGCTATTCGCCGCCTCCCGGCGAAGTGCCGAGCGAGCACCTGCCCACGCGCCGAGCCGAGGCAAGGGAGCGGTTTGCACACTTGCTAGGCGCGTTGACCGCCAACGACTAACGGTCAGCGCCAACAGGCGGCCCGGATGGCCGCCCATGTAACGGTCGTGGCGAGCGGAGCGGTCACAAATTGAATCGAGAAGCGGAGCTCGGCTCGACTAAAAGGCTGGATGCCGTTTAAGAGGTTCGGCAGGCTGCCCGGCCCGCGCCCCCTACCGCTCCGGCTGGTTGAGGTTCCACTCGACCCAAGCCAGCCCGCGACGCCCGTCCGCGCACCGCACGGCGCACATCGAGCGCGGGAAGTGCGAGACGCGCCCGTCGTCGGCGACGAGGCGCAGCGGCGCGTGCGCGAGCGGCTCGATCTCGACGTCGAGCCCGAGCGGGTCGAGCGACAGTCGTGCGTCGGCGATCAAGTCGTCCTCGTCGAGGCTCTCGTCCGCGGCGACGCCGGTCAGCTCGATCAGCGGCTCGCCGGGCGTCTGCGCGTAGCCGATGCCGAACGTCGGCATCCCCGGCAGCCGCAGCTCGACGGCGTGAAGGTGTGTGCCGTCGTCGAGGTGCGCCGCGCTCCAGACCCAGTCCATCGACCACCAGTCGCGCGCCGCCCACGAATGGTCGCGCTGGCCGACTGCGTCTTGCAACTCGATCGACTCGTCGCCGATGCGGATCGTCCCGGACACGGCGCACGGGATCTCGTAGCGCGTCGTAAGCCGATACGCGTACGGCTCGGCGGCTGTGCTCCACGCTAGCTCGAGCGAGACCGGGACCTCACTGCCGGGCTCGCCGCGCAGCAGCGCCGCCGGATCCTCGTGGGACTCGGCGAGTCCCTCGAGCGTGACGAGGAAGCGCTCGAGCGGCTGCTCGCAGCGATGCTCGGCGCGCAGCTTCTCGGTGCTCACCGCGAGGTGCTCGCCGACCGGCAGCGGCGCGGAGAAGTCGACGACCGCGACCGTCGGGCGGCCGAGGCCGCAGATCAGCGCCGTGTACCAGCACGCGCCGAGGTTCGGATAGCGCCCGACGCGCACATACGCACCGACGCTGCCGTCTTTTGCGATCGCGTCGAAGTACCAGCTCTCGCTCCACAGCGGCTCGGGACTCGGCGTGTGCTCCGCCTCGTCGTGCGGCGCCGGGCGCAGGGGCGCCGCCGGTGCGCTGCCGGCCGCCGGCAGCAGCTGCTCTGCATCGAGGTCGAGCGCGTGCTGGCTGTGGCGCGCGAGCATCGTCATGAACATCTCGTCGCCGCGCTCGGTCCGCTCGACGAGCATCGGCGCGATGATCGCCATCAGCACGCCGGCGAAGGCGTGGCGGCGGTACTCCTCCCAGCAGAGCTCCCACGGGAGTCCTTCGACGCCCTGCGCGAGCAGCGCCGCATGGTACTCGCCGAGCAGCTCGCGCTCGTGATGCCGGCGTTCGGCGAGCGGCAGGCCACCGCCGATGAAGTACGCCGCGTCGGTCATCGCGTCGCCCCAGCCGACCGTCTGCCAGTCGACGACCGTCAGCGGTTTGCCGCCGCCGGCCGGACCGAACAGCAGGTTGTCGAGGCGGAAGTCGCCGTGCACGAGCCCCTGTGGGCCGCGACGGTCTGCGAGCCATGCGTCGAGGCGCTCGACGAAGCGTTCGCACAGCGCGCGATGCTCGGGAGCGACGCGCTCGCCGTAGCGCTCGAGGAAGCCCGGCAGCAGCTGTGCGACGAGCGCCTGGTTGATCGGGCTCGGGCGGTTCAGCCAGTCGCTGCCGGCGAGCGCCTCGTCGCCGAGCACAGGCGCGTGCAGGCGCGCGAGCGCACCGACCGCGAGGCGCGCCTGTGCGACGTCGCAGCCCGCGATCTGGTCACCGGGCTGGGCATCGTGCAGATCCTCGAGCAGCAGCGTGAACCACCCTTGCGAGTCGTCGAACAGCGCCAGCGAGCAGCGCGGCAGCGGGCCGCCGATGCGCGACGCGAGCTCGTCATAGAAGCGGATCTCGCGCGCGTAGATGCCGAGTCCGATTCCGGTTGCGCGACTCGCCGTGTCGGCTGCCGCGAGCTTCAACACGATCGACTTCGGGCGACGCGCCTGCTCCGCGGTGTCCGCGTACTCGAGCGTGATCCTGTGGCTTTCGCTCATCTGGCCCGTGCCGACGCGCTCGGCGTCGAACGACGCGACCGGACCGGTACCGAGCGCGGCCGCAAGCCAAGCCTCGTCGAGGTCGTCGAGCGTACGAATGAGCCGGCTCACCTCCCCAGGCATGCGCTCAGCGTAGTGCGAGCGCGACGAGGTCTCGGTCAATCGGCCGCCTGCGCGCGCTCGGTCGCCGCATAGCGGCTGCAATCGCCGCGCGCGGCGAGCGATGCGAAGCACTCGCCAGGCACCACCGCCCGCAGGGGGATGGCCGCAGGGCCTTGCCCCGCGCTAGGCGGTGTTGCCAGACTCAGGTCGCTATCGCGATAGCGTCCCCCCCAACCGAGCAGAGGAGGGGGTGAGACGATGCACGACCAGCCTTCCGCGGCGGACGGCGAGGCTCGCACGCGAACGCGGCGAACGCTGCGGCTGCTGCTCGGGGCCGCGGCCGCCATCGTCATGCTCGGCGCACTGAGCTTCGCGCTGCTCGGTGGCTCGAGCAAGACGGCGCTGCCAGGCGGAGCTCGCGAGAGCGCCGCAGGGCATGGGTTCCTGGGCACGCTTGCGCTGCCCGTAAAGCGCGCGCCGTCACTGGCTCTGCGCAACTACCTCGGCCAACCGGTCACGCTCGCGCAGTACAGCGGTAAGGCCGTCCTCGTCACGTTCCTCTATGCCAACTGCCCCGACGTCTGTCCGCTGATCGCCGCGAACCTGCGCGTCGCCCTGAACGAGCTCGGCCCCGAGGCGGCCCGTGTGCAGGTGATTGCTGTCTCTGTCGACCCGCGCGGCGATACGCCGGCGGCCGTCGCGAAGTTCCTGCGCGCACACGAGCTGCTCGGACGGATGCAGTATCTCCGCGGCTCGCACGCGCAGCTCGCGCGTGCATGGGCCGCCTGGGGTGTCGGCTCCCAGCAGGACGTTGGCCAGCCGCAGCTTGTCGCGCATTCGGCGCTCGTCTACGGCATTGGCGCCAGCGGGGATCTGCGAACGGTCTATCCGTCGAGCTTCGAGCCGCGCCAGATCGCGCATGACGTGCCCCTGCTCGCCAAGCGCTGAAAGGGCTCAAGCGACTTTTCGCACAAGTCGCGCGCAATTTCGCCTGCTTAGAGAGTTCTCATCCAACTCTGAGTTTCACCTGAGCTTCGGCGGGCACACTAAGGACATGTCCCTTACAGTCATCCTCATACTCAACGCCGTTCTCGTCGTCGCCCTGCTCGCGTTGCTCGCGTTGGCAATGGCGCACCCTCGCAAGCTGACGCCCCACAAGCCTGGCGTCACCGGAAACTTCTGGCGCCTCCATCGGCCTCTACGCCACCACGCGCAGAGCCAGCAGGCGCACAAAGGAGCGCGCGAGGAGCGCCACGCTCGCCATTTCTCTCCGGCGACCGACTGAGCGACGCCAAGCTCAACGTTCGCCGGCGCCGTTGCGCAGCATGAACACGTACCAGCCGGCGACGAGGATCAGCACGCCGAGCGGAAGCGCCAGCGTGAGGATCGAGCCCGTCAGGAAAGCGGCCAGCGGAATTGCGAGCTGTGGCATGGCTCCTCCTAGTGATCGCTCGCGAGCTGCGGCGTTCCGGTCGGGGTCGGCGCAGCCGGCGCGAGCCAGCGGTGGACGTATACGAAGATAACGATCACGAACGTGATCGAGCCAGGAACCCACATGATCCCGGCTGCGATGCGCTGGTCGCTGAGCGCCGAGATGCCACCGGGGCGACTTGCCTCGTGGGCGTAGAGCGAGTACAGCGGATGCGGCGCGAGCGCGAGGACGATCGCCAGCAGCCAGCTGACGACCATCGCTCCGACCAAGTAGGCGACGCGCACGATCGTTGTCAGGCGCGCGTGCAATGGCGGGGAGTCGATCACCTGCTTCCAGAACATCACGGCCGTCGTGAAGAACAGCGTGTGCTCGAGCGCGTGCAGTCCCGAGGAGCGCAGCGTCGCGTCGAACAGCACAGGCATGTGCCACAAGAGCAGGACCGCGCTGAAGGAGACGAAGGCCACCTGTGGGGAGCCGAGCGCGCTGCTCAGGCTGCGCAGCCATCGTGTTCGCGGGCTCCGGCCGAGCCCGTGCGCCAGCGAGCGCCGCAGGTCGAGCGGCAGCGATCGCCACAAGCGAATCCACGGCCGAGCCAGCACGAGCAGCGGCGGCGCGACGACGAGCAGCAGCACGTGCTGAACCATGTGCGCCCAGAACAGCTGCCCGCTGAGGATCTCGAGCGGTGAGCTGAGCGCGATCGCGAGCACCGCGAGGGCGCCGTAGAAGCAGACGCGCTGCCAGCGGCGTTCGCGCTTGGCCCGCAGCGGCGTGACAGTCCGGCGGTCACCGAGCCAATAGAGCAGCGCCAGGTCGACCACGAGCACCAACGGCGGGTCGAACGACCAGTCCCAGAATCCGGGCGCGACTGTCGTCGCGGCAAGCATCAGATCAGGTACAGCACCACGTAGGTGATCGCGCCGATCGCGGCCAGATAAGACCAGAAGAAGACGCACGCGTCGAGTCCGGGCGCGATCAGGCGGTCGGGGTCCTTGATGTCGCCGCCAGTCTCCTCGTCGAGCAAGTGCCCCGGCACCCGTCGCGCGCGCAGCTCGGTCGCGACCTGCGTCTCGAGCCAGTACATCGTCGCGAGCGCGGCGATCGCGAAGAACGCCGTCCACGCACAGAAGACGCTCGCATAGCCGCCGTCGGTCGGACCGAAGTGCTGCACCGTGTACTCGACGCACTGCAGCGCGACCGCCGCGAGCCCGAGCACGAGCGAGGCGATCGCCGGACCAAGCCAGCTTCGCGATTCGGCTTTCATCTGCCGTCCGGCGACGATCGCCAGTGCGGCGCTGAGCAACACGCACGCGACGATCACTGCGCCCAGACCCTGGTCGGCTTTGACGTGGCCCGGGTGCCACATGTGGTTCTGGTTGAGCGAGCGCAGGTAGAAGTAGGCGAACAGGAACGCGAGGAAGAAGAACGTGCTTGCGCCCGCGAGCAACCGTCCGGCGATGAACAGCGCGCGTGCGCCGACGTCTGGCGGCTCCGGCGGGATCTCGACGCCGGGCTCGACCGGCGGGATCATCAAGCCCAGCGGGCGCTCTTCGCGCGAGGCCTCCATGCTCAGGTCCCCGCCGGCGCTGGTGTCGCGCCGGCGCCGCCGATATTCAGCGGCGTGCCGTAGTCATAAGGATCGGAGTCGATCACGGGGATCTGCTCGAAGTTGTTGACCGGCACCGGCGTCGGCACTTGCCACTCGAGCGACTTCGAGCGCCACGGGTTGGCCGCTGCCGGCAGGCGAACGAGGATCAACGACCAGACGACGTTCGCAAGGAAGATCAACATCGAGAAGCCGAGCACGAACGCGGAGATCGAGACCCACACATTGAGCCCGTGCAGGTTCGGCGCATAGCTCGAGACGCGCCTCGGCATGCCTTTCATGCCGAGCACGAACAGCGGCATGAACGTCGAGTTGAACGCGACGAACATCAGCCAGAAATGCCACTTCGCGAGGCGCTCGTTGAAGCGCAGGCCGGTCATCTTCGGCACCCAGTAGTAGATCGCCGCGAAGAACGTGAAGATCAGCCC
>DASZLB010000068.1:0-11361 GCA_035552575.1 Solirubrobacteraceae bacterium
CCGGCTCGGGCCGCTAGACGGCCGCGAGCTCCATCACGCCATGCGGCGAGCCGAGCTCGGCGAGACGCTCGAGGAACGGCCCCGGCGGGAACGCCTCGGGCCCGAGCACGCCCGAGCCCTTCCACGTGCCGTCGTTGAGCAGCTCGAGCGCGATGACCGGGTTGACCGCCGTCTGCCAGACGACCGCCTGGCTTCCGTATTCGCGCATCGTGTTCTCGTTGTCGACGACGTGGTAGAGGTACGTCGAGCGCGGCTGCCCGTCGGCGCCAGTGCCCGTGACCCACGTGCCGGCACAGGTGCGACCCGTCATCCGCTCGCCGAGCGTCGCCGGGTCGGGCAGCGCCGCCGCGACGACGTCGCGCGGCGCGACGCTCGTGCCACGCACCGAGACGGGCTCGGTCGAGTCGAGGCCGAGCTTGTGCAGCGTGCGCAGCACGTCGATGAACTCGTCGCCGAGGCCGTACTTGAACGTGACGCGCTCGCAATCGACGAAGCGCGGGATCAGCACGACCTCCTCGTGCTCGACGTTGACGCACTCGACCTTGCCGATCCCCTCCGGGAACTCGAACGTCTCCGGCTCGGAGAACGGCGCCGTCGTGTAGAAGCCGCGCTCGCGCTCCCAGATCAGCGGCGGGTTCAGGCACTCCTCGATCGTCGTCCAGATCGAGAACGTCGGCGCGAAGTCATAGCCCTCGACGACGAGGTCGGCGCCGTCGCGCACGCCGACTTCCTCAATCCTCGAGAACAGCTCGTCGGCCGCGTAGCGCGCGAACACGTCGGACAGGCCCGGCTCGACGCCGATCCCGACGAGCGCGAGCAAGCCGGCCTGCTGCCACGCCTCGTGACGCGCCAGCTGGCGCTCGCCGAGCATCTCGCCGGTGAGCTCGTACGGGCGCTGCGGATGCGGGTGCGAAAGCGTCATCGCCATGTCGAGGTAGGTGACGCGCGACTCGAACGCGGCCGCGAAGATCGGCTCGTTGAAGCGCGGATCGCATGCGTTCAGCACCGCATCGGGCTGCACTCGCCCGATCAACTTGACGAGATCGACCTTGCTCGACGCGTCGACTCGCTCGGCCGAGAAGCGGCTCGGCTCGCCGAGCCCGGCGACGACCGCCTTGACGCGCTCCGGCGACACGTCCGCGAGCACGACGTGCTCGAACGCCGGACGCCGCTGGGCGATTGCCGCGAACGCCGCGCCGACGCCGCCGGCCCCCACTACGAGAATCTTCATCGAGCGCAGTGTGACGCAATTCGGCGCCGCC
Organism: Solirubrobacteraceae bacterium; assembly: GCA_035552575.1. Taxonomy (GTDB): domain Bacteria; phylum Actinomycetota; class Thermoleophilia; order Solirubrobacterales; family Solirubrobacteraceae; genus Palsa-744. Next base: position 1,263 of record DASZLB010000068.1, read on the forward strand.
CACCGGAGCATCCGAACGGGAGCCATACGCCGTTGTGTCACAGGCCGCTCACGTATGCTGCGCCGATCCCTGCTGTCGCGAACACGAGCCGACGCTGAGCACCGGGGTCCCCAGTCCCTCGCGCATGCCGCCCGAATCGCCCGCCATCGCGGGCGAGCAGCAGCCGCCTGCCCCCGCCCGCGACGGCGTGAGCTCGCCGCCGCGCGACGGGGCTCAGCAGGCGGCCGGCACGACCGCGCAAACTCGCTGGGCGCCCTCGCCACGGCTCGCGCGCTCGGAGATCCTCTGGGCGATCCTCGCCGGCGTCGCGCTCGCGGTGCTCGTCACGTGGCCGCTCGTGCTGCACATGTCGAGCCGCATCTCACCGGACCTCGGCGACCCCGTGCGGACCGCCTGGCAGGTCGCGTACGTAGGCCACGCGCTGCTGCACGACCCGCTGCACCTGTTCAACGCGAACGCCTTCTATCCGCATCCGCTGAGTCTCGCCTTCTCGGACTCGCTGCTCGGCTACGGGCCGGCCGCGTTCTTCGGCTCCGGAACGGTCGCGGCGCTCGTTCGCTACAACCTGCTGTTCCTGCTCGCCTGGTCGCTGTGCTTCGTCGGCGCCTACCTGCTCGGTCGCGAGCTCGGGCTGCGCAAGCTCGCGGCCGCCGCCGCCGGAGCCGCGTTCGCCTACGCGCCGTACCGCGTGACCGAGGCCGGGCACCTGCACGTGATCTCCTCCGGCGGCATCGCGCTCGCGCTGTTCCTGCTGCTGCGCGGCTACCGGCGCTCCTCGCGCGGCCTCGTGATCGCCGGCTGGCTCGTCTCCGCCTGGCAGATCTCGCTCGGCTTCACGCTCGGGCTGCAGTTCGCCTACCTGATGGCCGTGCTCGCGGCGCTCGCCGCGATCTACTGGCTGCGTGCCGGACGCCCCGCAGTGCCGCGCGCGCTCGTCGCGATCACGTGCGTCGGGATGCTCGTCGTCGGCGCCGTGACGGTCTACCAGGCACGACCGTACTTGAAGATCTCCCACGACTACCCGACCGCGAAGCGGACGATCCGGGAAGTCAAAAATTACTCCTCGGGACCGGCCGCGTGGCTCTCGGCGTCCTCTGAGAACCGCGTCTGGGGCAGCCTCACCTCGGGCGCCCGCGAACACGTGCACTCGAAGAACGAGGACGTCTTCTTTCCCGGCGGGCTGATCTTGCTGCTCGCGCTGATCGGCCTCGCCGCGCCGCTCTACAGGCGGCGATTGCGCATCGGCCTCGCGATCGGCGTCATCGCCTGTGCCGTGTTCGCGCTCGGCCTCGGCCTGACCGGCGCCGGCTATCCGTATCGATTGCTCTACGACTACGCGCCCGGATGGGACGGAGTGCGCGTGCCCGGCCGCGTCTTCACGCTCGCGACGCTGTTCCTCGCGCTGCTCGCCGGCGCCGGCGCGCAGCTCCTAGTCGGCAAGCTCGGCGAGCTGTTCGGCCGCGCGCGCACGCGCATCTCGCTCTCGGCAGCAAGCGCCGCCGTCGGTGTCGTGCTCGTGGTCGGCATCGTCGGCGAAGGCGCCGGGCACATGGCGCATCCGCTCGTGCCGCAGCCGGCGCAGGCCGAGGTCGGCCTGCCCGGCCCGCTGCTCGACCTGCCGACCGACGGCACGCTCGACCGCGTCTGGCAGTACTTCTCGACGAACGGCTTCTACAAGATCCCGATCGGCAACAGCACGTTCGACATGCCCTCGGTCGACGACCTGCGCGGCGGGATGAAGAACTTCCCGGACAAGGCGAGCATCGAAAAGCTGCGCTATTACGGCATCCGCACGGTCGTGCTGCACACCGTGATCTACAAGGAACTCCCGCCCGAGCACGGCGCCGTGATCGCGGAGCCGCCGAACCCGGTCGCAGCCGCGGCGAAACCGGTCGCCGGGCTGGGCGTCACGCGCCGCCGCGTCGGCTCGATCGTGATCTACGAGATCGGCCCCGGGCCGAAGTCGCTGCACGGACGCGGCTGATGGTCGGGCGCAAGCGCATCGCGCTCGTCGCGATTCTGTTCGTCGGCCTCGCCTACGCGACGGTGATCCAGAGCTTCTCGTGGAACCAGACCTCGCACTTCGACCTGATCCGCTCGTTGAATGTCGAAAAAACGAACATCGATCGATACAAGGACAACACGGGTGACGAGGTCGAATACAAGGGACACACCTACTCGGCGCGCGCGCCCGGCCTCGCGCTGTTCGCGCTGCCCTTCTACGACACGCTGAAAGCGTTCGACGCCGAAAAGGTCGCGCGCAGCTCGCAGGCTCAGCACGGCGAAGACGAGATGATCTACTTCGTCGGGCTGTGGGGCAACGTGCTGCCGGGCCTCTTGCTGCTGCTGCTCGTGTGGCGCGTCGCCGAGCGCTTCGAGCCCGGCTACGGCGCCGCCGCGGCGGTCGCGCTCGGCCTCGGCACGATGGTCCTGCCGCTCTCGACGCTGCTCTTCTCGCACGTCTTCACGGCGTTCCTCGGCTTCGCCGCGTTTGCGCTGATGCTGCGCGAGCGCGACGGGCCGCCGGCTCCTTCGCTGCTTGCCCTCGCTGGACTCGCCGTGGGCTACGCCGTCGGCTCGGAGTACCCCGTGTTCTTCGTCGCCGCCGTGCTCGGGGTCTACCTGCTCTCGCGCCGCGACGCGCTGAACGTCCGCGGTGTGCTTACGCGAGCCGGCGCCTACATCGGCGGCGGCATCGTCGGGATCGTGCCGCTGCTGCTCTACAACCACTACGCGTTCCACTCCTGGACGCATCTCGCCTACTCCGACGTACAGCGCCAGAAACACGGCTTCTTCGGGATCGACCTGCCGAGCCTGAAGGTGCTGATCACGCTGCTGCTGGACTCGCGGGGGCTCTTGACGATCTCACCGGTGCTGATCATGGGCGCCGTCGGCACGACGATCCTCTACCGCCGCGGCAAGCGCGCCGAGGCGCTGACGGTGCTCGGCGTGTGCATCTGTTACGTCGGCTACAACTCCGGCTACTACCTGCCGTTCGGCGGCGGCTTCATGGGGCCGCGCTTCCTCACGACGATGCTGCCGTTCCTCGCGTTCCCGCTCGCGATCGCGTTCAAGCGCTTTCCCGGACCGACGATCGCGCTGGCCGCCGTATCGATCGCGACGACGGTGATCGCGACGATCACGCATCCGCTCGTCGGCTACGAGAACGAGACGGCCGTGTGGACGCGCTTCCTCAGCCAAGGCTTCTTCCAGCCGACGATCGCGAGCGCCTTCGGCGCCGGGCGCGGGTGGGGCGCGCTCTGGCCGTTCCTGCTCGCCGCCGCGCTGGGTGTGCTGCTCGCCGGGCTCGCAACCCCGCGCATGCGCCTGAGCGCGACGACGCTCGGAGCCGGCGCGCTGGCGCTGCTCGCGTGGGGCCTGTTCGCCGCGATCGCGCCGACGCTGCTAGGGATCGACCATCAAGGGCTGCTCAGCATCAAAGGCGCCGGCGATCAGACGGCGCTGAACCTGAAGCTGCACGACGGCACGACCTACCCGCTGACGAAGCTCGTGCTGATCGCCGGCGTCGCCGGTCTGATCGCGCTGATCGCCGCGCGGCTGTTCCGCAACGAGCGCGGCGAGCCCGAGCCGAGCGCCGCGGGCGAGGCGCGTCCGGCGCGCCCCGCGGCGGCCTCGCTCAGTGGTTACTGACCTTGACGTTGCATTTCGCGCCGTGCAGCTTCTTGCAGACCGTGACGTAGCCCGGCCGCGGTACGTGGTGGGAGTCGGTCAGCCCCGCATCGAAGCGCGTGCTCGCCGTGCCGCCGGTCCAGTCGTAGATGTAAAGGCGCTTGATCTTCGCGTGTGCCGCAGCGACGTTGAACATGTAGCCGAGCACCTTTGACGCGCGGCGCAGGCCCGAGCCGTTCCTGTTCGGGAAGGCGCCGCCGAATTTGACGATGCCGCCGGTCTCGGTGAGCCATGTCTGCCCGCCGAGCGCCTGCACGAGCTGGGCCGTGCGGAAGCTCTGCAGCCGGTTGATGTCCGAGTAGTTGTGCAGGCCCCAGATCTTCGGCATGACCGTGCGCAGTTTGCCGATCTCTTTCTTGAATTCCGCGATGTAGCGCAGCGTCGGCGAGATGTTTTCGGCGTCGAGCACGTCGAGCCCGAGCACCGTGCAGCCCTTGCAGACGCGCAGCAGCGCCTGGTAGTACTGCGCCGCCGCCGATGCCGACGGGCTCGCGAGCACGCCGCGGATGTTGCCGCGGTTCGCCTCGTCCCACGACTGGTACTGCTTGACGTGCGGGAAGTCCTTGACGAATTTCTGCACGTCGCGCTTGTAGGTCGCGATGCTCGGCATCTTCGTCGGTGTGTACTCGGAGTGGTAGAAGGCGACGAGCACCTGGACGTGCTGCGCTTCGGCGGCCTTGATCCAGACGCGCGCCTTGTCGAGCGAATACGAGCGCACGGCCGCGTCGTACGGAGCGATGTAGCGGGCGACTTTCGTGTGCAGCTGCTTCCAGTTCGGGTCCGCGAACATCTCCGGCTGCTCGTCCCCGATCCCCGTCAGGAAGCTCGAAGCGGCGTGCGCGCGTGGCGCGCCTGCCGCGCGCTTCGCCGAAGCCTTCGCGGGCGTCGCTGCGGCTGGGCCTACTGCGAGCGCCGCGATCGCGGCGCAGAGCAGGACGAGGAAAGCGCAAAGCGACACGCGGCGGACAGACGGGTTGGTTCGGTGAAGGTTTCTCATACGCTCCGGGAACAGATCGCGGTTGCCAGGGTTTCGGGGGCCTACCCAGTCTTACGCGGCCTTTACCGCGCGACCTTCCGCGACGAGCGGACTTTTACGCGCTGTTTACCGCCGAGCGCCCGCAAAGACGGGCGCTCGGCTCAATCTGGCTCGCGCTCGCGAGGCGGCGCAAGATCTGCTGCACGCCCGGCGCGCAGCGTCGGGTCGGCGACGATCCGTACGTCGACGCCCGGCAGCTCGCGCAGCAGCCGCTCGAGCAGCGAGCGGCCCTCGCCGCTCCCACGCCGCAGCCGTGCGATGCCGCGCTCGGCGCTCGGCGTGCCGATCAGCACGTACGTGCTGCCGAGCTCGCGCGCCGCCGCGATCGTCGCACCGGCCACGTCGTCGCCCTCCTCCACGCGCAGCCGCGCACCGAGCATCGCTACGAGCCGGCGCAGCGCCTCCAGGCGCTCGCGATCCGCCGGGCTCGCCGGGCGGCCAGGCTGGCGCACGACGAGCACGTCAAGCGTCGCATCGAGGCGCTGCGCCGAACGCCACGCTCTGCGCACGACTCGCTCAGACTCCGGTGCGAGCGTCGCCAGCGCGAGCAGCCGCTCGGCGATCGCCTGCGGTTGTGTGTCTGCGGGAGCCGGCGCGCCGTCCGCGTCGCGCCGAACGATCGCCTTCGACCGATCGGAGATCGGCCAGCCCACGAGTCGCTTGACCTCGACGTCGTCTGCGACCTGGCGCAACGCCGTCTCGCGCAGCGCCGCGAGGTTCTCGATCTTGAAGAAGTTGCTCAATGCCGCCGGCACGCGCTCGGGACGGTAGACCTTGCCCGAGCGCAGCCGCGCGATCAGCGCCTCGGGCGTCAGGTCGATCAGCACGACCTCGTCGGCCGCCGCCAGCACAGCGTCGGGAATCGTCTCGCGCACGTGCGCGCCCGTGAGCTGCGCGACCTGGTCGTTGAGGCTCTCCAGGTGCTGCACGTTGACCGTCGAGAAGACGTCGATCCCAGCCGCGAGCACGTCGCGCACGTCCTCGTAGCGCTTCTCGTGCTCGGCACCGGGCGCGTTCGAGTGCGCCAGCTCGTCGATCAGGCAGAGCTCCGGCGCGCGCGCAAGCACCGCCGGCAGGTCCATCTCCTGCAGCCGCCTGCCGCGGTACTCGAGCGCCCGCCGCGGTACGAGTTCGAGGCGCTCCGCCTGCGCAAGCGTCTCCGCGCGCCCATGCGGCTCGAGATAGCCGATCGCAACATCGCGCCCGCTGTCGGATTCGGCCGCGCCCTCTTGCAGCATCCGGTAGGTCTTCCCCACGCCGGGCGCCATCCCGATGAACACCCTTAGCTGACCGTGTTCACGCACCAAGCAGATTGTGGACGATCAGGTCGATCAGCTTGATCCCGATGAACGGCGCGATCATCCCGCCGAGCCCGTAGATCAGCAGATTGCGTCGCAGCAGCGCGCTCGCGCCGACCGGGCGGTAGCGCACGCCGCGCAGCGAGAGCGGGATCAGCAGCGGGATCACGATCGCGTTGAAGACGATCGCCGAGATGATCGCCGACCGGGGCGTGCCCAGGCCCATCACGTTGAGCACGTGCAGCGGTCCCCTGCCACCCGGACTAGTCGCGTACGTGGCGACGAACACGGCCGGCAGGATCGCGAAGTACTTCGCGACATCGTTGGCGATCGAGAACGTCGTCAGCGCCCCGCGCGTGATCAACAGCTGCTTGCCGACCTCGACGATCTCGATCAGCTTCGTCGGGTTCGAGTCGAGGTCGACCATGTTGCCCGCCTCGCGCGCGGCCTGCGTGCCGGTGTTCATCGCCACGCCGACGTCGGCCTGCGCGAGCGCCGGCGCGTCGTTGGTGCCGTCGCCGGTCATCGCAACGAGACGGCCATCCGACTGCTGCTCGCGGATCAATGCGAGCTTGCGCTCCGGCGTCGCTTCGGCGAGGAAATCGTCGACTCCGGCCTCCTCGGCGATCTTGCCGGCTGTCAGGCGATTGTCGCCGGTCACCATCACCGTGCGGATGCCCATCGCGCGCAACTGGTCGAAGCGAACCTTCATCCCCTCCTTGACGGTGTCCTTCAGGTAGACGACGCCGAGCACCTGGCTGTCGCGCGAGACGGCCAGCGGCGTTCCACCTTCGTTGCCGATGCGATCGAGCGTCGCCTGCAGCTCCGGCGGCGGCGTACCGCCTTCGCGCGCGACGAGCTCGACGATCGCATCGCCGGCGCCCTTGCGCAGCTGCTGGCCGTCGTAGTCGACGCCGCTCATCCGCGTCTGCGCCGTGAACGGCACGAACTCGGCGCTCGTCCGGTCCAGGTCGTGCTTGCGGATGCCGTACTGCTTGGCCAGCACGACGATCGAGCGGCCCTCGGGCGTCTCGTCAGCCAGCGAGGAGAGCTGCGCCACTTCGGCCAGCTCCGCCTCGGTGACTCCCGGCATCGGCACGAACTCCGAGGCGAGCCGGTTGCCGATCGTGATCGTCCCGGTCTTGTCGAGCAGCAGCACGTCGATGTCGCCCGAGGCCTCGACCGCGCGGCCGGAGAGCGCGAGCACGTTGCGGCGGACGAGCCGGTCCATGCCGGCGATCCCGATCGCGCTCAGCAGCGCGCCGATCGTCGTCGGGATCAGCGCGACGAGCAGCGCGATCAAGGTCGTCTCGGAGATCTGAGTTCCCGAGAAGAGGCCGAACGGGCGAAGCGTCGCGACGACGATGATGAAGATCAACGTCAGCGCCGCGAGCAGTATGTTCAGCGCGATCTCGTTCGGCGTCTTGCGCCGCGACGCGCCCTCGACGAGCGCGATCATCCGGTCGAGGAAGGATTGCCCGGGCTCCTGCGTGATTTCGACGACGATCCGATCGGACGTCACGCGCGTGCCTCCGGTCACCGCGCTGCGGTCACCGCCGGATTCCCGGATCACCGGAGCCGACTCTCCTGTGATGGCCGATTCATCGACTGACGCGATGCCCTCGATCACGGTGCCGTCCCCCGGGATCAGCTCGCCGGCGGCCACGACGACGACATCGCCGCGAGTCAGCTCCGCCGCGGCCTTCGTGCTGCCGCCGCGCAGCGTCGCGACCGTCTCCTTGCGCATCGAGCGCAGCGTGTCGGCCTGCGCGCGGCCGCGGCCCTCGGCGAACGCCTCGGCCATGTTCGCGAAGATCACCGTCAGCCACAGCCAGATCGCGATCGTGAACGTGTACCAGGCCGGCTCGCCGCCGCCTCCGAGCGGCTTGCCGCCGAAGGCCTGGATCAGCCACGTGACGGTCGTGATCAGCGAGCCGATCTCGACGACGAGCATCACCGGGTTGCGGATCTGCACGCGCGGATCGAGCTTCTTCAAGCTGTCGATCAGCGCGCGCTTGACGATCTCCGGCTGGAACAGCGAGATCGCCTCGCGTTCGTGGGCGGCGGGGATCTGCGCGTGTGCGGACATCAACTCGCTCCTTCGGTCAAGCGGTCGAGCGCGAGGTTCAGCTCGAGCACGTTCACACCCGGTTCGCCGGAGAAGCCAAGGCCACGCGAGTCGGTGTGCTTCGCGACGAGCCCGTCAACGACGCTGAGCGAGAGCCCGCGCTTGGCCGCGACCCGATGCGCCTGGATGCGCGCGTTGGCCGGTGAGATTTCGGGGTCGAGATTCGACGCGGACGTGTTCACCGCGTCCACGGGGATCTGCGCCCTCGTCAGGCCCGGGTCATAGGGCTTCTCCAGTTCGAGATAGGCCTTGATGTTTTCGGCGTCGTCTTCCTCCGTGACCTTGTCGTTCGGTCCGCGGTTGGAGAACGTGCTCGCCGCCGCGTCGTAGGCGCCGCCTTCGGTGGCCGACGGGCGACTCTGGAAGTAGCTCGGGTCGGGTTCGGTGACGAGCTCTCCTTCCTTTTCCTCGGGCTTGCCATCCTTGCCCAGCACCGGCTTGACGAACGCCTGGCCGATGATCTTCGAGCCGACGAGCTTGCCGTCGACGTAAACCTTCTGACCGTTCGCGTTCCCCGGGAAGGCGACCTGGCTGACGCCCGTGATCAAGAGCGGGTAGAGCAGGCCGAGCACGAGCGTCAGGACGACGACCGCGAGGATCGAGCTGAGGACGTCGCGGCGCATCTCAGTAGAGCTGTCCCGTCAGGCCCTGAACGACCGGTCCGAGCAGCAGCGCGGGGAAGAACGTCAGCGCGCCGACGAGGACGATCACGCCGATCAAGAGCACGACGAACGTCGTGTTGTCGGTGCGCATCGTGCCGAGGCCGGCGGGCGTGACACGCTTGCCGGCCAGCGCACCGGCGACCGCCAGCGCGAAGACGATCGGGCCGAAGCGCGCGAACAGCATCACCAGGCCCCCGAGCACGTCCGCGAAGGTGACGCCGTGGGCGCCCAGATTGCCGGCGTTCGGCTGGACGAAACCCGTGTAGCCCGCGAACGCCGAGCCGTTGTTGTTCGATTGCGAGAGGTAGGCGTAGAACGTCTCCGAGAAGCCCTGCGGCCCCTGGCCGAGTTCGGAGATCGACGCGCGCCCGCCGCGGCTGGCAACCGCCAGCGCGGTGGCGAAGAGCGCCGCGAGTGGCGTGATCAGGATGCCGAGGCCGGCGAGCTTGATCTCCTTCGCCTCGAGCTTCTTGCCGAGCCACTCCGGCGTGCGCCCGACCATCAGCCCGCCGATGAAGACCGCGAGCAGCACGTACAGGAGGATCGAGTAGAGACCCGTGCCGACGCCGCCGAAGATCGTCTCGCTCGCAGACATGTTCGCGAACGGCACAGCACCGCCGATTCCGGTGAACGACTCGATCGCGCTGTTCACCGCGCCGCACGAGGTGACGGTCGTGACGACGTCGAACAGCGCCGAGCCGGCGATCCCGAAGCGCTGCTCCTTGCCTTCCATGTTGCCGCCGGCCGAGCCCGCGATCGCATGCGTGTGAAGCCCGGCCGCGTGCTGTGCCGGCGAGCCGTGCGCCTCGGCGATATAGGCGACGACGACGGCGCCGAGGAACATCACCATCATCGTCGCGTAGATCGCATAGCCCTGACGGCGATTGCCGGTCATCCGCCCGTAGGTGAAGACGAGCGCAGCGGGAATCAGCAGCACGAGCAGCAGCTCGAAGAAGTTCGTGAAGCCCGTCGGGTTTTCGAACGGGTGCGCCGAGTTGACGTTGAAGAAGCCGCCGCCGTTCGTGCCGAGCATCTTGATCGACAGCTGCGAGGCGGCCGGGCCCATCGCGATCGACTGCGTCAGGCCCGTCAGCGTGTGCGCCGTCAGGTACGTCGCGAGATTCTGGATCACGCCTTGCGAGACGAGCACGAGCGCGCCGATCACCGAGATCGGGGCGAGCACGTAGAGGATCGTGCGCACGAGGTCCTGCCAGAAGTTGCCGAGGCTCTTGCCGCTGCGCGAGACGATGCCACGGATCAGCGCGACCGCGACGACGATCCCGAC
>DASZLB010000069.1:0-9187 GCA_035552575.1 Solirubrobacteraceae bacterium
CGAGGAGCGCGAAACGTTCGCGCTCGCGCTTCGGCGCGAGGGCTACTCGACGGCGCTGATGGGCAAGTACCTGAACGGCTACAAGCCGGGATCGATCCAGGAAGGGCGCGCGCGGGTGCCGCCGGGCTGGAGCGAGTGGGACGTCGCCGGCAACGGCTACCCGGAGTACGGCTACCGGATGAACAGCGATGGCCACGTGCACAGGTACGGGTACCGTGCGAGCGAATATCTGACCGACGTGATCGCGAACAAGGGACTCGGCTTCATCGCGCGCGCGGCGGCGAGCCGGCGGCCGTTCATGCTCGAGCTCGCGACGTTCGCGCCGCACGGCCCGTACACGCCGGCGCCTCGCGACTACGGGAAGTTTCCGGGCCTGCGCGCGCCGCGCACGCCCGCGTTCAACACGATCGGCACCGACGAGCCGGCTTGGCTGAGTCGTTTCGAAGCGCTCGGTCCGAGCCAGATCGCTTCGATCGACGCGAAGTTCCGCAAGCGCGCGCAGGCCGTGCAGGCGGTCGACCGGATGATCGGCGAGATCGAGGCGCAGCTTCGCGCCGAGGGCATCGCGCGCGACACCTACATCGTGTTCAGCTCCGACAACGGCTTGCACATGGGCGAGCATCGCTTGCGCCCAGGCAAGCTGACGGCGTTCGACACGGACATCGAGGTGCCGTTGATCGTCACCGGGCCAGGCGTGCCACGCGGACGCACGATCGCGCAGATGACCGAGAACGTCGATCTCTGCCCGAGCTTCGAGGAACTGGCCGGCGCGCCGGTGCCGCCGAGCGTCGACGGGCACAGCCTCGTGGGGTTGCTGCACGGCAGACGAGCTCATGGCTGGCGCAAGGAGATCCTCGTCGAGCACCACGGGCGCGTCTACGACCGCGGCGACCCCGATCTGCCGACGCGCGGCTCGGGCAATCCACCGAGCTACGAGGCGCTGAGAGCCAAGCGGTTCCTCTATGTCGAGTACGTGACGGGCGAACGCGAGTTCTACGACCTGCGCCGCGACCCGTTCGAGCTGCACAACATCGCGGCGACGCTCCCGCCTGCGCGGTTGCGTCGGCTGCACAGGACGCTGCTCGCGATCGAGGCCTGCCACGGCGGGCGCTCGTGCTGGCGCGCGCAGCACGGGGTGGGCGGCTGAGCTCGAGCCCGCTGAACGCGCGCGCGTCCTGACTCAGCCTCGGCACAGGCGCAGGCGGGCGGGCACCGCGCGAGCCGGCGCCTCGCGCCGCGACGGCTGACGCAGCACCGCGTCAGCCGAGGTCGTAGGCTGCGCGCAATGAGCGAGGATCGCGCGACGGCCAGTTACCGCGAGGCGGGCGTCGACTACGGCGCGCTCGACGCGGGCAAGCGCCTGGCGATCGCGAAGGCGCTGTCGACCTCGCCGCTGCTCGCCGCGCGCGGCGCCCGCGCGGTGGACGCCTCCAGGGGCGAGCCGGCATTCGTCTTCGAGCTCGACGGGCGCTCGTTCGCGTTTGTCGTCGAGGGGCTCGGCACGAAGTCGATCGTCGCGCGGCAGGTGCTCGAGAGCCAGGGGATCAACCGCTTCGCGGACGTCGCCTACGACACGGTCGCGGCGATCCTCAACGACCTCTGCTGCGTCGGCGCGCTGCCGCTCGTCGTCAACGCGTACTTCGCGACGGGCGCCTCGGAGTGGTACGCCGACGCCGAGCGCTCGGCGGCGCTGCTCGAGGGCTGGCGCCAGGCATGCACCGACGCCGGCTGTGCCTGGGGCGGTGGCGAGTCGCCGTCGCTGCCGGGATTGGTCGACGAGCGCGACATCGAGCTTGCGGGCGCGGCCGTCGGCGCGCTCCCGCCCGGGCATGCGCCGATCCTCGGCGAGCAGCTCGCGCCGGGCGATGAGATCGTGCTCGTCGCCTCGAGCGGCCTGCACGCCAATGGCGCCTCGCTCGCGCGCCTGATCGCCGGGCGGCTGACCGACGGCTACGCGACCGCGCTCGCCGGCGGAGAGACGTTTGGCGAGGCGCTGCTGGCGCCCTCGCTGATGTACGCGCCGCTCGTCGGCGCCGCGCTGGAGGCGGCGCTGCCCGTCACGTACCTGAGTCACGTCACCGGTCATGGGCTGCTGAAGCTGATGCGCCCGACGAAGCCGCTGACATACCGCATCGCCGAGCTGCCGCCCGTCCCACCGGTGCTCGCATTCCTCGTCGAGCAGGCCGGGCTGGATCGCCACGCGGCGTACTCGACGTTCAACATGGGCTCCGGCTTCGCGTTGTACTGCGCCGCCGGCGCGGGCGAGCAGATCGTCGCGCTGGCCGGCCGTCTCGGCCTGAGCGCTCTGCTCGCAGGGCGCGTGGAGGAGGGCCCGCGGCGGGTGATCCTCGAGCCGCTCGGCGTCAGCTTCGAAGGCGATGAGCTCGAGCTCTCCGCAGGCTGAGCCTCATCCTCTAGTCGAGCTTCAGTATTCGAGACAGTCGCCGCGCGGACCGAGTATTCGGGGTTCGCGAAGTGTTGGCGGGGGTAGTGCGCAACTTCCCTTGCAAACCCAGCCTCGACGGGCGCTTGCAACTTGCAGGTATCGGGAACGGTGGATAATGTTGTCTGAAGACGTCGCCACTGTTCTCCGGCGAATTGCTGGAGATCTCGATATCGCCGGACCGGCAAAGGTTCCGGAGCTACCCGGATCGAGGCGGACCTGTCCATCAACAGAGGAGAGAAACTGATGCGCAGAGCATCCACCTGTCTGGCCTTGCTCGGCTGCCTTGCCGTAGCGCTTCCGGCCGCAGCGTCGGCAGCGCCGACCGTGAGCTTCAAAGCGAAGGCCGTGCCGATTCCGAAGCCGGGCGGCGGGACGTACCCGCACACCGGCAACATCCTGCCGCGTAAGGGTGGCCTCGGCACCGCGCTCGAAGCCAACTTCGTGATCGAAGGCTCCGGCTACGGCGCCACGCCGCAGAAGCCCGCCGGAGGCATCCCGCCGCTGGCCGCGGTCAACTTCTTCCTGCCCGCGGGCGCGAAGATCAACAGCAGTGGCTTCCCGACGTGCTCGGAAGCGACGCTGAAGAACACCGGTCCGAGCGGCTGCAGCAAGGGCTCGGTCGCGAGCCCGCTCGGCAACGCGCTCGGCGAAGTGAGCTTCGGCGCGGAACGTGTGCCTGAGGAAGCGAAGCTGCAGGCATTCTTCGGCCCGAACAAGAGCCTGTACTTCTACGTGCAGGGCTCGAGCCCGGTGTCGCTCGAATTCGTCTCGACGGGTACGTACGTCAACTCCGGCCAGGCCCCTTACGGGCTCGAGCTGAAGTCGACCGTTCCGGCGATCGCCACGGTTCCGGGCGCCCCGCTGGCCTCGACCAAGAACATCAACATCAAGGTCGGCGCAGCGATCAAAAAGGGCAAGAAGCTGATCTCCTACGGCACGCTTCCCCCGAAGTGCCCGAAGGGTGGCTTCCCGGTCAAGGCCGAACTGATCTTCGGCGGCTCCTACGGCGGCGAACGGGAATTCGGGATCCCCGCCGAAACCGTCACGAAGGAATTCAAGACTCCCTGCCCCAAGTAGGCAAGGAGAGCTTGGCGAGTACGCGCCCAGGATGGGCGTAAAATCGCGGCAGCACTGAGGGAAGGGCGGCTCCATCGAAAAGGTGGAGCCGCCCGTTGTCGTATGAACGTCAAGGAAGGAAAGGGTTGAGGACGCAGACCGTCGGGTGGAGGAGAGGTGCGGCCGCGGTCGTGGTCCTCCTCTGCGTGGCCGCGCTCGCCGCGGTCCTGCTGCTGGCCACCTCCGCCGGCGGCTCCAACGGCAGCTACACGGTCCGGGCGATCTTCGACGACGCCGCCAACATCATCCCCGGCGAGAACGTCAAGATCGGGGGCGTCAAGGTCGGCACGGTCGGCACGGTGACGCCGACGCCGCAGGCCAAGGCGGCCGTCATCCTGCACATCTCGAACGCGGGCTTCAAGGACTTCCGCACGGATGCGAGCTGCACGATCCGCCCGCAGGCGCTGATCGGCGAGAAGTTCGTCGACTGCCTGCCGACGCAACCGCGCGTCGCCGGCACGCCGCTGCCGCCGCCGCTGAAGAAGATCGGCAAGGGCCACGAAGGCGCGGGCGAGTACTTGATGCCGGTGCAGAACACGCACAGCCCCGTCGACGTCGACCTGCTCGGGGACATCCAGCGGCTGCCCGAGCGTCAGCGCTTCACGATCATCCTCAACGAACTCGGCGCCGGGCTCGCCGGCCGCGGCAGCGATCTGCACGACGTGATCCGCCGCGCCAACCCGGCACTGCAGGAACTCGACAAGGTGCTCGCGATCCTCGCCAGCGAGAACCACGTGCTGGCGAAACTCGCGGTCGACTCCGACAAGGCGCTTGCGCCGTTCGCGGCCGTCCGCGAAAAGGTCGCCGACTTCATCGTCCAGAGCAACACGGTCGCGCAGGCCACCGCCCGACACCGCGGCGCGCTCGCGCGCAACCTGCAGCTGTTCCCGCAGTTCCTCAAACAGCTCGGCCCCGCGATGGAACGTCTCGGCCGCTTCGCCGATCAGACGACGCCGGTGTTCAACGATCTGAAAGTGGCCGCGCCGGGCATCGACAAGGCCTTCACGAGCCTGCCTGCGTTCTCGACCAGCTCGCAGAAGTTCTTCACGAACCTCGGCAAGACGGCAAAGATCTCCGGACCGGCGCTGACGGCGGTCAAACCGCTGCTCGCGCGTCTGGGCTCGCTCGGCAAGGAAGCCAAGCCGTTCTCCGACAATGCCGCCGAACTGCTCACGAGCCTGCGCGACACGGGCGGCCTGGAGCGGCTGCTCGACTTCATCTTCCTCGGCAGCGGCTCGACGAACGGCTACGACGCGCTCGGGCACTTCCTGCGCTCGGAAGCGGTCGCGACCGGATGCATCACGTACGTGATCACCCCGGCCGCCGCTTGCGCGAGCTCGAAACTGTTCGACACGAAAGGCTCGGAATCCTCGGCTGAAGCTGCATCGATCGCGAGCAACCGCAACGCCTCGATCGCGCGCAACGGCGGCAACTCGAGCGTCGAGATGGCGCGCACGCTGGCGGTGCTCAAGGGCGCGACGCCGGCTGAGGCGATCGCCAAATATCCGGGGGCGATCGAAGTGGCCCCCGGCTCGGCCGGCACAGGGTCGAGCTCCGAAGGCAAGGCTGTCGCCAAGCCCGTCGGTGGCGCGAGCGCCGGCACGACGTACTACTCGCCGTCGGCCGAAAGCTCCGGCGCCGACGGAATGCTGCTCAACTACCTGCTGGGCAACTGAGCGAGATGTCCCGCGTGCCGACGCTGCTGCTCGCCTGCGCCGCCGCGTCGCTGCTGCTCCTGCCGGCGAGCTCGCTCGCGGCCGAAGAAGGACCGAGCACGGTCCAAGCGAGTCCGCCGGCCGAAACGCCCACGACGCCCGCGACGCCGACGGCCGAAACGCCGACGGCGCCCGTGACGCCGGCGACGGGTGAACCGGCTGCCGCGCCGGCGCCTTCGCCGACGACGACGAGCACCGAAGCCGCGCCCGCGCCTCAGGTCAGCGGCCAGAGCGCGCAGGGCATGACGCGAGCCGGGCAGAAGGCGCACACGACTCGCCCGGGGACGACCACGAACGGCGCAAAGACGGACGGCAAGTCCGGCGGCGCCGCGGGCGGGACGGCCGCGAAGCCCAAGCGCGGCAAGCGCGCTCCGAAGCCCTCTGCGCTGACGCCGCCGCTGCCGCTCTCGCTGTCCTCGTCGATCGCCGGCGTGCCGGGATTCTTCATCGAAAGCTTCCGCATCCCGCCGTTCCTGCTGCCGATCTTCCAAGCGGCCGGCACGGCATACGGCGTGCCCTGGCAGGTGCTCGCCGCGATCAACGAGGTCGAGACCGACTACGGGCGCGACCTCAACCTGTCGAGCGCCGGCGCCGAGGGCTGGATGCAGTTCCTGCCCTCCTCCTGGGAAACGTACGGGGTGGACGCCAACGGCGACGGCTACAAGGACCCGTACAACCCCGCCGACGCGATCTTCGCCGCGGCGCGCTACTTGCGCGCCGCCGGTGCGGCGACGAACGTGCGTGGCGCGATCTTCTCCTACAACCACTCGCAGGCGTACGTCGAATCGGTGATGCTGCGCGCGAAGCTGCTCGGCGGCACGCCGTCGGAGCTGCTCGGCGCGATCACGGGGCTGACCGAGGCGCGCTTCCCGGTGCACGCCAAATCGCACTTCAGCGACGGCTTCCTCCAGCGCCCCGCGAGCGGCTCGAAAGCGCCGGCGCAGATCGCCGGAACGACGATCTACTCGGAAGCGGACGCGCCGGTGATCGCCGTCCAGGACGGGCAGGTAGTGCAGATCGGCGAATCCCCGCAGCTCGGCCGCTTCGTCTCGCTGCGCGACGCCTACGGCAACACCTATACCTACGCGAAACTGGGCAGCGTCGCGCAGCTCTATCCGGTGCTGAAGCCGCATGACCCGAAGGGCGGCGACTCGACGACCGCCCCCGGCGAAACTCCGGCCGAACCGAAGCCGACGGCCCCGGCGAGTGCAGGCACGCACATCGAAGCGACGCCGCCGGCGGGCGAAGGCTCCTCGCTCTCGGCATTGTCGCTCGGCTCCGTGAGCGCGCTCGAAGCGCCGGCGCCAGGGTCCGCCACGCCGACGCAGGCTCCAGGCGCCGGCGACGAAGCAGCGGCTGCCGGCTCGGCGGCAACGGGGACGCCCGAACCCGCCGCTC
The DNA here is from genome assembly GCA_035552575.1 of Solirubrobacteraceae bacterium. Taxonomy (GTDB): domain Bacteria; phylum Actinomycetota; class Thermoleophilia; order Solirubrobacterales; family Solirubrobacteraceae; genus Palsa-744. Next base: position 6,676 of record DASZLB010000069.1, read on the forward strand.
AGGCGCGGGCCGGGGCGGGCGCGGGGTCGGCCGAAGCGGCCCCCTCTGCGAGCGGATCCGAACAGCCCGCTTCGCCGTCTTCCTCCTCGCAGGCGACGCCGCGCGTCTTCCGCTCGGGACCCGACGACGTCTACCTGCACGAACTGCACGCCGGCGCGCAGGTGATCGCCGGGACCGTGCTCGGCCACGTAGGCGGCGCCGAAGGCGGCGACGGCGAAAGCTCCGAGCCGCACGTGTTCTTCCAGATCCGCCCGGCCGGCGTGGGCGCGCCGTTGATCGATCCGAAGCCGATCCTCGACGGCTGGGTGCAGCTCGAGAACAGCTCGATCTTCAGAGCCAAGGGCCAGAACCCGTTCCTCGCGAGCGGGCCGACGCCGGGCCAGGTGCTGCTCGAGTCCAAGGAACAGCTCGAGCAGCAGGTGCTCGAGAACTCGGACATCGAGATCTACCCGTGCGGTCGCCAGGACATCCAGACCGGGCAGATCGACCGGCGCGTGCTCGCGACGCTCGAGTTCCTCGCCGTCTCGGGACTGAAGCCGACGGTCTCGGCGTTGAAGTGCGGACACTCGGAGCTGACGACCGAAGGCAACGTCTCGGAGCACTCGACCGGCGACGCCGTCGACATCTCCGAAATCAACGGCATCCCGATCGTCGGCCACCAGGGACCGGGCTCGATCACGGACACGACGATCCGCAAGCTGCTGACGCTGCAAGGCTCGATGGAACCGCACCAGATCATCAGCCTGATGAGCTATCCGGGCGCCCCGAACACGCTCGCCAAAGCGGATCACTACAACCACATCCACGTCGGCTTCCGTCCGCTGTTCGCGCAGAGCGCTCGGCTCGCCGGCTCGCTGACCTCCTCGATCACGCCGGGTCAGTGGATCGAGCTGATCGCGCGGCTCGGTGAAATCCCCGACCCGACGGTCGCCGCCGGCCCGTCGGCCGCGGCGATTGCCGTGCACCCGTCCGCGCACGGCGGAGGAAACTAGGACGATGGCGACGATAACCCCGCCACCGAGCTCGCCCGCGGCGCCGCCGCCCGGCAGCCCGCCGCCGGCGAAGCCGCCGCGCAGCGCGCGCGGGCGCTTCGTCCGCCCGCTCGCCGTCGGCGCGCTTGCGCTCGTCGTGCTGGCCGTCGCCTACATCCTCTTTGCGGGGGGCGGCGGCTCGACATACAGGCTCGAATTCAACGAAGCCAACTCGCTTGTCCGCGGTGACCAGGTCCAGGTCGGCGGCGTGCCGGTCGGCACCGTCAAGAGCCTCGCACTGACGCACGACTTCAAAGCGATCGTGACGATCCACGTCGACTCGTCGCTGACGCCGCTGCACGCGGGTACGACGGCGCAGGTCAGGGTCCCGTCGCTGTCGAGCGTGGCGAACCGCTACGTCGCGCTCAGCCCTGGGCCGAACAACGCCCCGGCGCTCGCGGCCAATGCAAAGCTGCCGGTCAGCGCGACGAAAGACGTGACCGACCTCGACCAGCTCTTCAACACACTGAACCCGAAGACGCGCAAGGGCCTGCAGCAGTTCATCCAGGGGACGGCCGAACAGTACGTCGGCCAAGGCAAGCAGCTCGGCGAATCGACCGAATACTTCGCGCCGTCGATCAACGCGACCGATCACTTCTTCGCCGAGCTCGTGCGTGACCAGTCGACGTTCACGAAGTTCCTCGTCGAAACGGCGAAGGCCGTGACGACGATCGGCGCGCGCAAGGACCAGCTCTCGAGCTTGGTCGAAAACGCGAACACGACGTTCACGGCGATCGGCTCGGAACAGACCGCGCTCGCGAAGGGCCTGAAGGAACTGCCCGTGGCGTTCCGCCAGGGCAACCGCACGTTCGCCGCCCTGCCGTCGACGTTCAAAGCGCTGAAAAACCTCGTCGACGCCTCCAAGCCGACGGTCAAACCGCTGACGCAGCTGTTCACGAAGCTGCGTCCGCTGCTGAACACGGCCACTCCGGTCGTCAAGAACTTCTCGACCGCATTCAGCCAGCCGGGCGCGAACAACGACCTGACGGACTTCGTCAACGAGCTGCCAAAGCTCGTCAACCAGCTGACGACGGCGACGCCGGTCGCGGTGCAGTCGCTTCAGGAATCGATCCCGATCACGGCGTTCTTCGGCCCGTACTCGCCCGAGCTGCAGGGGACGCTGCGCGAGTTCGGACAGACGAGTGCCTACTACGACGCCAACGGCCACTACGCGCGTGTCAGCCCGGTGTTCCCGGACTTCGCGCTCGGCGCCAACAACAACCTCACTCCGGCGGGCCCGGCGGAAGCGCTTGCGGCGCTGAAAACGGGCCAGCTGCGACGCTGCCCGGGGGCGGCGACACAGCCGGCGCCCGACGGCTCCTCGCCGTTCACCGACTCAGAACAGCTCAGCTGCGACCCCACGCAGACGCCATGAACCGCCGTCGCAACAGCTCGCTCGCCGGGAGTCCGCTGCTGATCGGAGCGGTGACGACGCTGATCGTCGTCGTCGCCGTGTTCCTCTCCTACAACGCGAACAACGG
>DASZLB010000070.1:0-4797 GCA_035552575.1 Solirubrobacteraceae bacterium
TGCACTCAGCGCGGCCGCCAAGGCGGCCGGCGACGGCGCCGGGGCGCCCGTCGTGGTTGCCCAGGTCGACCCCATCACGCTCGGCGTCGTGCGCTCGCCTGGTGAATGCGGCGTCGACGTGGCCGTCGGAGAGGGCCAGCCGCTGGGCAATCGCCTCGACTTCGGCGGTCCGTCCTTCGGCCTGTTCGCCGCCCGCGAGGAGTACCTGCGCCGGATGCCCGGCCGGATCGCGGGCGAGACGACCGACGTCGACGGCCGCCGTGGCTTCGTGCTCACGCTGCAGACCCGCGAGCAGCACATCCGCCGCGAGAAAGCGACCTCGAACATCTGCACGGCGCAGGCGCTCAACGCGCTCGGAGGGGTCGTCTATCTCTCCTGGCTCGGACGCTCGGGGATCGTCGAGATCGGTGAGCTGATGGCCGCGCGCGCCCACTACGCGCGCGAGACGCTCGCCGCGCTGCCCGGGATCGAGCAGCTGCACTCCGGGCCGGTGGTGCGCGAGTTCGCGCTGCGTCTCGACGGTGACGTCGCCGCGATCCGCGAGCGCTGCGCGGCGGCGGGCCTGAACCCCGGCGCGGACCTGCACGCCCTGACCGGCCGCGCGGAGGATCGCGGCGGACTGCTCGTCGCGATCACCGAGCGCCGCTCGCGCGAGGACATCGACCGCCTCGCCGAGGTTCTCGGGGAGGCCGTCGCCGCCGAGCGCCGCCGCTGCGCCGCCGAGGGCGTCAACCCGGGCGTCGACGTGCACGCGCTGAGCGGGCGCGAGCACGATCGCGGCGTGCTGCTCGTCGCGATCACCGAGAAGCGCTCGCGCGCCGAGATCGACAAGCTCGTCGACGTGCTCGGACGCGCGCTCGCTGCAGAGCGCTCCGGCGGAGGCGACGGTGCCGAGGGTGGCGCGACGGCGGGCGCCGCCGGTGCAGGCAACGGCGTCGGGTCACACGCAGAGCGGGCGGCGCTCGCATGAGCGCGATCGACGAGAACCACTTGCACGCCGACCCCGGGATCGAAAGCCACCACCCCGATCACGCCACGGCGATTGCCGCCGGAGGCGCCGCCGGCGCGGGGCACGGGGCCGGCGAGAGCCCGCTCCAGCGCGAGCGCGCGCGGACGATCTTCCAGAAGGGCGCGCCGGGGCGGCGCGCGTTCAGCTGTCCGCCGCTCGAAGTCTCCGAGGTCGACGCCGAGCAGCTGCTGCCGGCGCACTTTCGCCGCGCCGAGCCGGCGCGGCTGCCGGAGGTCTCAGAGCCCGAGATCGTGCGCCACTACGTCGGCATCTCCAAGCGCAACTTCGACCTCGACTCGGGCTTCTACCCGCTCGGCTCGTGCACGATGAAGCACAACCCGCGCCTGCACGAGCGCGTCGCCGCGCTGCCCGGCCACGCGCGCCTGCACCCGCTGCAGGACCCCGAGCGCGCGCAGGGCGCCTTGGAGCTGATGTGGAACCTGCAGCGCGCGCTCGCGGAGGTCTCGGGCCTGCCGCACGTCTCGCTGCAACCTTCGGCCGGCTCGCACGGCGAGCTCGCCGGCGTGCTCTTGAGCCGCGCCTACCACGAGGATCGCGGCGAGACGCGCCACAAGGTGCTGACGCCCGACACGGCGCACGGGACGAACCCCGCGACCGTGACGATGGCCGGCTTCGACGTCGTCAAGCTCGCGACGAACTCCGACGGCGGCATCGACATCGACGACCTGCGCGCGAAGGCCGACAGCGACGTCGCGTGCCTGATGCTGACGAACCCGAACACGCTCGGACTGTTCGACCCGAACATCGCCGAGATCGCCGAGATCGTCCACGGCGCCGGCGCGACGCTGTACTACGACGGCGCGAACCTCAATGCCGTGATGGGCCTCTCGCGCCCCGGCGACATGGGCTTCGACATCGTCCACTTCAACCTGCACAAGTCGTTCACGCAGCCGCACGGCGGCGGCGGGCCGGGCTCCGGACCGATTGCCGTCTCCGAGCGGATCGCGCCGTTCCTGATGCGGCCGGTCGTGACCCGCAGCGGCGGCGATGACGCAAACGGCGTCGCACCGAGCTTCGCGCTCGACCACGGTCGCGAGAACGGTGCCAGGTCGATCGGGCGTCTGCGCGGCTTCCACGGCAACTACGGAACATTCGTGCGCTCCTACGCCTACATCTGCTCGCTCGGCGCAGACGGCCTGAAGGACGCCTCCGAAGTCGCCGTGCTGAACGCCAACTACCTGCTCGCGCGGCTGAAGCAGAAAGGTGTCGCCGAGTACCTGCCGCTCGCCTACGGCGAGCTGTGCATGCACGAGTTCGTGCTGTCTGGCGGCCCGATGAAGAGGGCGCTCCAGATCAAGACGCTCGACCTCGCCAAGCGCCTGCTCGACTACGGCTTTCACCCGCCGACGGTGTACTTCCCGCTGCTCGTCGAGGAGGCGCTGATGGTCGAGCCGACCGAGACCGAGACGAAGGAAACGCTCGACGCCTTCGCGGACGCGCTCGCGAAGATCCTCGCCGAGGCCGCCGCGGATCCCGAGATCGCGCGTGGCGCGCCGTACTCGACGCCTGTGCGCCGGCTCGACGAGGTCGCCGCCGCGAAGCGCCCGGTGATCCGCGAGACGCTCGCCGAGTCGCGCTGAGCATGGCCGTCGAGTACCGCAAACTCGGCGCGACAGGCGTGAGCGTCAGCCCGCTCTGCCTCGGCGCGATGATGTTCGGCGCCTATGGCAACACCGATCACGACGACTCGATCGCGATCATCCACCGCGCGCTCGACGCCGGGATCAACTTCATCGACACGGCAGACGTCTACTCGCGCGGCGAGTCCGAGGAGATCGTCGGCAAGGCGCTCGCCGGCGGAAGGCGCGATTCGGTCGTGCTCGCGACGAAGGCGCACGGCAAGATGCACGACGAGGATCCAAACCAGTTCGGCAACTCGCGCCGCTGGCTCGTGCAGGAGGTCGAGAACAGCCTGCGGCGGCTGAAAACGGACTGGATCGACCTCTACCAGATCCACCGCCCGGAGCCCGACACCGACATCGACGAGACGCTCGGCGCGCTCAGCGATCTCGTCCGCGACGGCAAGATCCGCTACATCGGCAGCTCGACGTTCCCCGCGCACCAGATCGTGCAGGCGCAGTGGACCGCCGAGCGTCGCGGGCGCGAGCGCTTCGTCTGCGAGCAGCCGCCGTACTCGATGCTCAACCGCGCGATCGAGGCCGACGTGCTGCCGGTCTGCGAGCAGTACGGGATCGGCGTGATCACGTGGAGCCCGCTTGCGATGGGCTGGCTCTCGGGGCGTTACGGCAAGGGCGGCGAGTCGCCCGACTCGAGCCGCCGCGCCGCGATGATGCCCTCGCGCTACGACATGTCGAACCCGGCCAACCAGCGCAAGCTCGAGGCGGCGCAGGCGCTCGGCGAGCTCGCCGACGACGCCGGGATGTCGTTGATCGAGCTCGCGCTCGCGTTCGTCAACAGCCACCCGGCCGTCACGGCCGCGATCATCGGGCCGCGCACGCACGAGCACCTCGAAAGCCAGCTGCCGGCGCTCGGGCGGACGCTGAGCGCCGACGTGCTCGACCGGATCGACGAGATCGTCGCGCCGGGCGTCAACGTCAACCCGACCGAGCGCGGCTGGGACCCGCCGTGGCTCACCGAGGGCACGCTGCGCCGCCGCCAGTCGGCCTAGCCTGAACGCGTTCGCATGCGCATCTTCTCCGGCATCCAGCCGACGGGCCGCAAGCACCTCGGCAACTACATCGGCGCGATCGCGCAGTACGTCTCCGGCCAGGATCGCGGTGAGGGGATCTACTGCATCGTGGACCTGCACGCGCTGACGGTCTCCTACGACCCGGCCGAGCTGCGCGAGCGCTTCTACGACACGACCGCGATCCTGCTCGCGGCCGGTCTCGATCCGGCGCGCTGCATCCTTTTCCGCCAGTCAGACGTGCGCGAGCACACCGAGCTGACGTGGCTGCTCTCGAGCGTCACCGAACTGGGACGGCTCGAACGCATGCACCAGTTCCGCGACAAGTCCGTCGCGCAGCGCGAGCTCGTCTCGGCCGGGCTGCTGTTCTACCCGGTGCTGATGGCCGCCGACGTGCTCGCCTACCGCGCCGAGGAGGTGCCTGTCGGCGAGGACCAGCGCGAGCACGTCGAGCTGATGCGCGATGTCGCGCGCCGCTTCAACTCGCGCTTCGCCGGCGAGGAGCAGGTGCTCGTCGTGCCCGAGCTGCGGATCCCGTCGGTCGGCGCGCGGATCATGGACCTGCAGGATCCGACGCGGAAGATGTCGACGACCGGCGGCTCCGAGCAGGGCACGATCTACGTGCTCGACGAGCCGAAGGCGATCGAGAAGAAGCTCAAGAGCGCCGTTACCGACTCGGGCTCGGACGTGCGCCGTGGCCCGGAGAAGCCCGGCGTCGGCAACCTGATCGAAATCCTCGCCGCAGTTCGCGGCGTCTCGCCCGCTGAGATCGAGGCAGAGCTGGCCGACGCGCGCTACGGCGAGCTGAAGGCCGCCGTCGCCGCGGGCGTCGTCGAGTACCTCGCGCCCGTGCGCGAGCGCTACGCCGAGCTGCGCCACGACGAGAGCGCGCTCGAGCAGATCCTCGCCGACGGCGCCGCGCGCGCGAGCGCGATCGCCGCCGAGACGCTCGCCGACGTGCGCGAGCGGATGGGCGTCGGCGCTCCCCGTCGGGAGCGCTCGGTACCGTGACGGGCGTGGCGCTCGCCAATCTCGAGCTGGACCTCGACGTCTTCACTGGCCCGTTCGACCTGCTGCTGACGCTCGTCCTGCGCGAAGAGGTCGACCTGCTCGAGCTGCA
>DASZLB010000071.1:0-7039 GCA_035552575.1 Solirubrobacteraceae bacterium
TCGTTCCCCCAACGACGGTCCAGCCTCCGTGCGGCAAGCTCCCATCGACAAAGACGACATAGCCAGTTTCAGGATCGGCGTCGGCCGCGACATCGGGCACCTGACGACACAGACCGCTGGTGTTGCCGCACGGAACGCCCGAGGATTCGCCTTCTCTGAAGATGCTTACTGTCGCGGCTGCGCTCGACTGGTAGCTCGGCATTGCCCATTGTTCTGAGACGCCACCGCCGGTGCCGCCAAATTCTTCAGATCGAGCTCCGTCGTTCCAGACCCCTTCGGCCGGCGGCAGCGTGCCGTCGTATGGAAAAACCTTTTCTCCTTCTGAGTCGAGCGAATACAGGCTCGTGCCGCCAACGCCAGTTGCAAACGGCTGGCTCGCTGGGTTGAGCACGGAGAGTTCGAGGTCTTCTTCGCCCGGTTCCTCGCTCTGTTCGCACTGCTCCGAGCCGCTGTCGCCGGATGCAGCGAAGAACGATTGTCCCTGTACGGCGGCCTCCTGCAAAAGCGTGTTCTCGGCGCGCATGACTTCGGGGAACGTATGTGCCTCGCACAGGCCCCACGATGTCGATATGACCTTCGCGGCATCGTCGGAGACGATCCGCGAGATGATGCTGATCGGCGCTATTTCCTGTTCGATGGGCCCCTGGTAGACGAGAACACGCGCTTGGGGCGCGAGACCGATCACCTGCTCGATGTCGAGTGCCGGCTCGATATCTTCGGCGCTGAGCGGTTCGGGACCTCCGGCGACGTTGATCGTCGTCACCAATGCGCTCGTGCCGTAGCAGGCCTGGTAAGCCGCGATATCGGATTCGCTGAAAGCCTGCTGCTCGAACAGGGCAATCGTCTGACCAGCGCCGAAGTCTCCCGCTGCATACAGGCCCGGGAGCTGGTACGCGGTCGCGATCTGGTCCGCGGTGGATCCGCCGCCGAGCCGTTCGGGAGTCTTGCGCGCCGCTTCGCACGGCCGCGGTCCGCCGGTCACGACTTGCGCGGGTGAGACTGCAGGTACGCCGCCGGCCGTGCCCGTCGTGCGCGCTTGTCGCGCCGGCCCTGACCCAACCTGTTGTGGCTGGTCGAGCGCGATGCTGTCGAGACCGATGATTCCCTCGACGTACTGCGCGACACCTGCCGGGACCGAAGGCGCTTGGGTGTTCGCATACGCCGTGCGCCCGCCGGGAAGCTTGACTTGCGAAAGCGATGTCGCGAAGGCCTGATCGACTTGCGTCGCGGTGCCGCTCACCGGCAGCGTCAAGTCGTTTGCCGTCGGTGCTCCAACGGCGAGCCCCTGAGCCTCCAAGGCTGCTCGGACGGTTGCCACCTGCGCGCTGGTCGCGCCGAAGCGTTGCGAGAATTGAGCTACGTCGATGTCGTGGCGAAACAGCGGTGAACCCGGCGTCGAAACCGCTTCGGCGAGATTTGCCAGGCCGATCGGGTCTTGGGACTTGAGCGCTACGGTCAACTGCAATCGCTTGCCTTCGGCTACGGGAGCCGTCGCCCGGGCGTCGCGGGGAAGTGTCGGCGCCCTGCCTACGCGCACTCTCCGTGGTTGTCCTGCGGCATTCGCGCTGCTCGCGACGAGCGCGCAAGCGGCGAACGCAATCGGCACCGCCAGACGTACGTGCCGAACCCTCCTACGCATCGGTCGACCCCCCCGCTTTCGACGCTGCTCTACAGCGCGTCCGTCGGCACGAACCCGCAGCGCAGCGTCAGATTACGCAACGCTGCGGGCGTCGCAGCCGGCTGGCGCACTGTCGTCTCGCTAAGCCGCGTCCGCCTGCGCCATCAGCTCGCCGGCGACGCGGTCGGTCGCCCCGTTCGTACCGCCGAGCAGGCGGCGCGAGAGCTGCGCGCGACGGAAGTACAGCGGTGCGTCGTGCTCCCACGTCGCGCCGGTGCCTCCGTGGACGGAGATCATCGTGCGCGAGGCCGTGTCGAGCGCGCGCCCGGCGACCGAGCGCGCGGCGCTGGCGGCGAGCGGGAACTCCGCAGGAGCGCCGCCGCGGGCCCAGCCGGCGTAATAGAGCAGCGAGCGGCCGTTGTCGAGCTGGCGCAGGACCTCCGTCAGCGAGTGCTTGACGGCTTGGTAGGAGCCGATCGCGCGACCGAACGTGTGGCGCTCCTTGGCGTATTCGACCGAGACGTCAAGCGCCGTTTCGACGCTGCCGAGCGACTCGGCTGCGATCAGCGACTGCGCGAGGTACCACGCCGAGGCGAGCGACTCCTCGGACGCGTCGAGCACGAGCGCAGGCGCGTTCTCGAGCGTCACGTGACCGAGCGAGCGGCTCGCGTCATAGCGCGTCGTCGCCTCGACGCTCACGCCCTGCGCGCCGGCCTCGATCGCGACGCCGACGGGCTTGCCGTCGAGCAGCGCGACGCCGACGAGCACGTCGGCGCCGGGCGCGTCGGGCACGAACGAAAGCACACCGCTGACGCGCGCACCGTCGCCGTCGGCACTCGCCGTCGGTGCGGCGGGGCGCTCGAGCCCGCTGCGCGCGTCGATCGTCCACTTGCCGGAGAGATCGTCGGGCGGGCTCGCCGGCAGGTACGCGGCGCGACGCTCGCCTGTCGCGAGATCGTCGAGCAGCGAAGCGCCGGCGGGCGAGTCGTTGAGGATTGCCGTAGCCGGCAGGTGTCCGAGCAGCCCGATCGGCGCGATCACGCGGCCGCACTCGCCGAGCACGAGCATCGCGTCGAACGCGTCGAGCCCTGCGCCGCCGTGCTGCTCGTCGATCAGCAGTCCCGGCCAGCCTGCCTCCTTGGCCGTCGGCCACAGGTCCGGAACCGCATCGGCCTTGCCGTCGAGCGCCTCGCGGACGGCCTCGAACGTCTTGAAGCGAGACAGCGCTCCGCGCGCGGCCTCGCGGAGGAACACCTGCTCGTCTGAGAGTGAGAGGTTCATGCCGCCGCCGTTTCCTTGGAGCGCAGCTCGGAGAAGGGGATGCCCTTGTCCAGGCGTGGCGCAGGGGGGAGACCGAGCACGCGCTCGCCGATCGTGTTGCGCAGGATCTCTTCGGTTCCGCCGGCCGACTTCAGCCCGGGCAGGAACGAGATCATGTAGGCCCACTCGCCGTCCTCGGCGAGCGCGTCGGGCCCGAGCGTGTCGGCGATCAGGTCGCCGGCTTTGATCGCGCCGCTGACGATCGTGATCTTCGCGAGCCCCGACTCGGGACCGGGCACCTGGCCTTTCTGCAGCGCCGAGAGCGTGCGGTAGCCGGTGAAGCGCACGGCGAGCAGTTCGCTTGCGATCTCGCCGAGCGAGTGGCGCACCTCGTGGTCGCGGCGCGCGTCGGCGTCGCGGGCGATCGCGGCGGCGAAGCGGTTCGAGTTGTACCCCATGCCCTCGCTGCCGAGCCCGATCGTGACGCGCTCGAACATCAGCGTCGTCAGCGCCGTGCCCCAGCCGTTGCCGACGCCGCCGACTACGGCGTCGGCGGCGATCGAGACGTCGTCGAAGAAGACCTCGTTGAACTCGGCCTCGCCGGAGATCTGGCGCAGGCCGCGCACGGTCACGCCGGGCGCGTCCATCGGCACGATGAACATCGTCAGCCCCTTGTGCTTCGGCACGTCGGCGTCGGTGCGTGCGAGCAGCAGGCCGTAGGAGGCGAACTGCGCGTTCGTCGTCCAGACCTTCTGCCCGGAGAGCTTCCAGCTGCCGTCGTCCTGCACGCGCGCACGCGCCTGGACAGCGGCCAGGTCCGAACCGGCGGCCGGCTCGGAGAACAGCTGGCACCAGACCTCGTCGCCGTGCAGCATCGCGCCGAGGTAGCGCGTCTTCTGCTCGTCGGTGCCGTGGGCGATGATCGTCGGGCCGAGCATGCCGACGCCGATCGCATCGAGGATGCCGGGCACTTTGGCCTTGGCGATCTCCTGGTTGCAGATGACCTGCTCGATCGGGCCGAGGCCCTGGCCGCCGAACTCCTTCGGCCACGTCACGCCGGCGAGCCCGCCCTCGGCGAGCTTGCCCTGCCACGTGCGGCGGGCGGCGATTATCTCCGACTCGTCCTCGAGCGCCCCGGGGCCGTCGAGCACGGGGGCTTCTGACTTGTGCTCGTCGAGCCAGCTCCGTACCTGGGCGCGATAGGCGGCCTGCTCCTGTGTGTCGTCGAGATCCACGGCTTCTCCTCTTTGGCTGACTGACCAGTCAATCTAGAAGAAGAACGGTACTCCTCCAAGCTCTGCGCTGCTCATGCGCCGGGCGGGATCGGCGGCTCGCTGACGGGCGCTTGGTGGTAGACACCCTCGAAGGCGCGGTCGAGCAGCTGTTTGGCCTGCGTGCCGGGGTTGGGCGAGTGCAGCACGACGACGCCGAGGCGCACGCCGCCGCGCTGCGCGGTCGCGACGAGGCAGCGCCCGGCCGCGTCGGTGAAGCCGGTCTTCAGCCCGGTGACGCCGGGGTAGTGGTAGATCAGCAGCGGGTTGTTGTTGTAGAGGTAGACCTTGCCGCCCTTGATCGGCAGCGGCAGCGAGGCTGTGTACGTGCGGACGATCTTCGCCAGGCGCGGCTGCAGCAGATCGCTGTGCGCGAGCACGGCGAGATCGGCCGCGCAGGAGAAGTTGTCTTTGTTGAAGTAGCCAGACGGCGAGGAGTAGCGCGTGCAGCCCATCCCGAGCTTCGCCGCCTGCGAGTTCATCCGCGCGACGAAGCGCTCGATGCTGCCGGCGACGTGTTGGGCGAGCGCGATCGCGGCGTCGTTCCCGGAGGGCAACAGCAGCCCGTAGAGCATCGTCTCGGCCCGTACGTGCTTGCCGAGCGGTAGCACGCCGACCTTCGAGCCGGACGAGTTGACGGCGGCCTTCGTGACCAGCACATGCCCGTCGGGCGGCGCCGATTCGACGGTCAACAGCGCCGTCATCATCTTCGTCAGGCTCGCGATGCGCAGCCGTGTGAACGGGTTGCGCTGCCAGAGCACCTGACCGGTCGTGAGGTTGAACAGCACTCCCGCGCGCGGCGGGTGGTGGAAGGCGACGTGCACGGCGTCCTGGCGTTCGAGCCCGATCCCTCTCAGCACGAGCGCGGGCTTGCCGAGCGGCAGACCGATCGCGGAGAGCTTCGGTCCGACGATCGCTTTCGGGCGCTGCGCTCGGGCGCTCGCCGTCGAGGCCGCGCCGCGCGAGTGGCCGCTCGGTTTCGAGACGAGCAGCACTATTGCGCCGGCCACGACGACGACGGCGATGAAGGCGAAGAAGCCGATCGCGCGCCTGCGACGGCGCCGGCGGCGCGCGAGCTCGCGCCGCGCCCGGCTCTGGTCGGGCGTCATGAACGGAGATCTCGTGCTCATCTGGCGCTCGCCGGTCGTGCTCGGTGCTGCGGTTCGTGGCGGTCGGGCGCGGCGGTCACGGTCAGCGGGGAGGATTGCGCAGCGCGCCGACGATCCCGATCCCGAGCAGCAAGAGGATCAGAATCGAGAGGAAGCTCGCGATCGTGAAGCCCTGTTCGATCACGGCGACGACCGTGAGGAACGCGAAGCCGGCGATGAAGAACAGGACCGTGCCGAGCACGGCGACGCGCCTCATCGTCGCGCACCGCACGTGTCCGGCCAACGGTCATCGATCCGAGCGCGCATCGGTTCAGTACACCGGCTGGTACGGCGTCCGATGGGCTTTCGCGGCGCGTCGGCTCGAGTTCGCGAAAGCCTTGATCCCCAGCGCACCGGCGATGGCGGCGCCGAGCAGCGCAACGAAGCCCACGAGCCAGCTGCCATGGACGGTCTCGAACGAGGGCGCGAGCAGGCCGAACCAGCCGCGCCCCGGCGCGCCGAGCCCGACGATCCCGAACCAGACCTGCACGAGCAACCAGACGGCCGCCAGCAGAACGGCCGGCACCGCGAGGATCGTCGCGACGAACGGCACTGGGGCCAGCGCGATGACCCTCGCGCACGGATAGAGCAGCACGTAGGCGCCGAGCACCGCGCCGACGGCGCCGCCCGCGCCGAAGGCCGGAAATGGCGAGTTGGGCGCGAGCAGCACCTCGAGCGCAACCGCGAGGACGGCACCGAGCGCGTAGAAGCAGAGAAAGCGAAGGCGCCCGCAGGCGTCCTCGACATTCGGCCCGAAGATCGCGAGCGCGAGCACGTCGGCGAGCAGCGAGACGAAGCTCCCGTGCAGGACGAGCGAGCTGAACACGGTCCGCCAGGTCGCCGCCTGGTGCACCGTCAGCTTGAGGACGCTCAGCTGGCGGTGCGGCAGGCAACCGACGACGTTCCGCGCGTGCTGACCCGGCTGCGCGAGCGGGCTGAGCAAGCAGCGGCTGCCCGCGTGCGTCAGCTCGAAGGGGATTGCGCCGTTGCGTGTCGCGACACTATCCGCCGGCCCGCTGAAGAAATTCCCGCCATGGCGGATCGAAAGCAGATACGCGATGACGTTGACCGCCACGAGCGCGACCGTGACGAGCGGGAACCGCGACAGCGGGATATTGTCTTTGAGCGGGAGCACAGGGCCGGCACGGCACGTCGATCCGGAGCTTGCGCGCCGGCGGTCTTACATTCTCGCGGCCGGGCGAGACGAGCGAGCCGCGCGGCGCTACACCTGCGCCGCGGCGAGCGGGCCGACGCCGGCGCGCGGTTGTGGCACGTGCTGGTCGGCGTGGTAGGAGGAGCGCACGAGTGGACCGGCGGCGACGTGGTCGAAGCCGAGCGCGTAAGCGGCGTCCTGCAGCGCGACGAACTCGTCGGGGTGCCAGTAGCGCACGACCGGCAGGTGGCGCTCGGACGGTCGCAGGTACTGCCCGACGGTCAGCACGCCGACGCCCTGCTCGCGCAGCGCCGCGAACGTCTCGACGAGCTCGTCGTGGGTCTCGCCGAGGCCGACCATCAAGCCGGACTTCGTCACGACCTCGCCTTCGCCCATCTCGCCGGCCATCCGCAGCACGCGGCACGAGCGCTGGAACTCCGAGCCGCGCCGCGCGATCGAGTAGAGGCGCGGCACGACCTCGACGTTGTGGTTGAACACGTCGGGACGCTCGGCGATGACCTTCGCAAGCGGCATCTCCTGTCCTTGGAAGTCGGGCGTGAGCACCTCGACCTGGCACTCGGGCGCTTGG
>DASZLB010000072.1:0-2059 GCA_035552575.1 Solirubrobacteraceae bacterium
CGCATGCGCGAGCAGGTCGCCGCGATGCTCGCCGTCGCCCAAGACGAGGGCATCCTGCGATTGCACGCCGAGCCCGAGGCCGTCGCCGAGATCCTCTTCTCGCTCGCCGACGGACTCGTGCTGCGGATGCTCGCCGAGCCCGACCGCGACTTCACCGCCACCGTGCAGGCCGGCATCCTCGCCGTGCGCGCGCTGCTGACCGACTAGCTTCAGCAGATGCCCATCTACGAGTACCGCCGTCCCGACGGGACGACCTTCGAGATCCAGCAGACCTTCGCCGAAGACGCGCTGAAGGTCGACCCCGACACGGGCGTGCCCGTCGAGCGCGTCCTGCACGCGCCTGCAGTCCACTTCAAGGGCAAAGGCTTCTACAACACCGACTACGGCACGCGCAAGCGCCAGCGCGAGACCGCAGCCGCAGCCGAGGGCTCCTCCTCCGGCGACTCCTCAGCTTCCTCGAAGGACTCCTCGAAGAGCTCTTCAGCCGGCGACACGTCCTCCTCCGGCGGCGACTCCTCCGCGAGCAGCGGCTCGTCCTCGGGCGGCGAGAGCAAAGGCGAGAAAGCGTCCTCGAGCGGCTCCTCCAAGAGCGCCAAAGACGCGAAGCCCGCCGCTGCGAAGAAGAGCTGAGCACTGCCCGGCCTTGGGCCAGGCCAGGCCGCGCCGAGCGCCGCCGCCTGCGCGCGCCGAGACGTCAGCCGCGCAAGAACCGAGCGACGGCCGCACGTCGCTGCGCGGCTGAGACGCGCAGACCGAGCTCGCCGTCGGGCAGCGTCTCGGTCCCTTCCGGCTTGAGCACGCGCGTCGGCGGCGTGCCCGAGAACGCGAGCGAGCCGAACAGGCCGAGCAGCGTCGGGCCGCTCATGTCCGAGATGATCGCCGGTGGCGCGTTCCACGCGATCAGCGGCAGGCGCAAGAAGCTCGACGGCGACGTCAGCCGGCTCTTCATCGCCGTGAACAGCGCCTGCTGGTGTTCCTCGCGCTGCAGATCCGTCTCGTTCGGCCTGCACAGGTTCTCGCGCGTGCGCGCCAGCGCGAGCGCCTGCTTGCCGTCGATGTGGTGCGTGCCCTTCGCCAGGCGCAGCGTGAAGCCGCCGTTGCGAAAGCCGCCGTCGACGCGCGAGACGATGCAGTCGCCCGTGTAGTCGACGCCGCCCATCGCGTCGATCAGCTGCGGGAAGTCTTCGAAGTTGACTTCGACGATGTGGTTGATCGGGATGCCGAGGTAGCGCTTGATCACCGAGATCGACAGCGCCGGGCCGCCGAACGCGTATGCCGCGTTGATCTTCTGCAGGCCATGGCCCGGGATTTCGAGCACCGTGTCGCGCGGGATCGAAAGGCGCGCACTGTGCCCGCCGCCGACGCGCATCAGCATGATCGAGTCCGAGCGGCTCGGGCCCGACGTGTCCGCGCCCGGTTCCTTGCTGCCCTTCGGCCGGCGATCCGAGCCGAGCACGAGGATCGTGTTCGCCGACGTCAGCGGGTAGCCCGCCGGATCGAGCACGCCCGCCACGTTCGACGGCGGAGACGTGCGCTCGAAGTGCGAGCTGATCAAAAACAGCACCAACGAGAGCAACAGCCACGCGAAGATCAGCCCGAGCAGGCCGAGCAGCGCGCGTTTGAGCGTCATCCGCCGCCACCAGTTCGCAAAGCGCCTCGCGCGAGCGTCGTGCCGTGAGAGCGCGACTTCGCCGCGTCGCGCTCGCGCTCGTCTGCGTCCGCCGCGCCCGGCGTCGCGCTCCGTGCCCGCAGCGCCGCGTCCGCCGCGCCCGGCCTCGCGCTCCGTGCCCGCAGCGCCGCGGCCGGCGCGCCCGGCCTCGCGCGGCTCCTCCTCAGCTCCTTGCGCGCCTTCGCGCCCGCCGAACAGGCGCGGACGCGCTCGGTAGCGCGTGTAGCGCGGCGGCGGCTCTTGCTCGGACGGCGGCATCGCGGTGGACCCTATATTTGCCGGATGACTCCCGCGCAGGGCGCCGCCGGGCGGCTGCTCGTCTGCCCGACGCCGATCGGCAACCTGCAGGACGTCACGCTGCGCGTGCTCGACGCGCTGCGCGACGCCGAT
>DASZLB010000073.1:0-6164 GCA_035552575.1 Solirubrobacteraceae bacterium
GTGACGCACGGCGAGGCGCCGACGGAGCTGCGCTTGCCAGGCGGAGTGGAGATCGACGTCGAGGTTCCGGCCGTGCAGCGCATGTGCGACGACATCGGCGCCGGCGACGTGTTCGCGGCGGCGTTCTTCATCGCGCTCGCAGACGGCGAGGACGCGCAGGCGGCGGCGCAGTTGGCCAACGCAGCTGCGGCGGTGCGCGTCGGGGCGCATGGCGCGGGCGCGATCGGCGACCGTGCGGCGATCGAAGCGCGCTTGGCGAGCGTCGCCTGACGCGCCCGTGCTCGTGGCCGGGCACGGGCATGGGCGTGACCGGGCGCGGACGCGGCCCTGGCGCGGGGCGTGGCCCTGGCGCGGGCGTGGCCGTGGGCGTGGCGTTGGCGGCGCTCAGCGCGCTTGCGCGAGCGCGGCGTCGAGCAGCTGCTGCAGGCGCTCGTGCGTGACCGCGTCGGCGCAGCCGCAGGCGCGCATCGCGAGCTGCAGGCTGCCGCCGACGGGCGCCATCTCGGCAACTGACGCGCGCGCGCCGGGCGCGGTTTCGCGTACGGTGGCGAGGAGCGGCTCGACAAACAGCGCGCCGGCCTTGAAGACGCTGCCGATCAGCCCGAGCGGGAAGGCATCGACCTCGTCAAGGCCGGTGTGGCGCGCGACGACGGCGACCTGCGCGCCGAGCTCGCGCGCGCCGCGCTCGTAGAGCCGCCGCGCGACGGCGTCGCCGCTTTCGGCGAGCGCGCACGTGCGGACGGCGAAGGCGGCGATCTCGCCCTTCGTCAGCGGCTTTGAGTAGACGAGCGCAGCAAGCGCGTCGACGCTCGGCACGCCGAAGAACTCGACGGCGGCGTCGCTCAGCGCAGTCGGCTCGCCGGAGCCGTCGCGATCGCGAAGCGCGGCGCGGATCGATTCGCTGCCGAGCCAGTAGCCGCTGCCCTCGTCGCCGAGCAGGTGCCCCCAGCCACCGACGCGCCAGCCGGACCCGTCAGCGCCGACGCCGAAGACGTTCGACCCGGTGCCGGAGATCGCGCCGATCCCGGGCCGCGCGCCGGTCGCGACGGCCCACGCGCCGACGACGTCGTTGACGACGATCCACTCGTCGCTGTGCGCAGCGTGCACGCGGCGGACGATCGAGTCGGTGTCGGTGCCGGCTACGGCGAGCACGGCGGCCGCAAGCTCGTCGGCGGCGATCTCGGCGCGCGCGAGCGCCTGCGCGGCGGCATCGGAGAGCGCTTCGACGGCGGCGCGCGCGCCGATCGCGTCCTCGTTGCTCGGGCCTGCCTCGACGAGGTGCACGGCGCCGTCGTGCAGGTCGAGCACGGCGGCGAGCGTCTTCGTCGCGCCGCCATCGACGCCGAGCACGTAGCGACCCTGCGGGCGCGAGGCGGGATGAGCGAGCGCCGGCGGTAGCTGGACGAGCGAGTCGCGATTCATCGCGTGATCCTTCCAGGATTCGCGCGCGGAGTTAGGATCGGTGCGCGATGGCGACAGGCGCTGTGTTCCCGCAGGCACGAGCGCGGCAGGGGATGTACGAGTCCTTCTACCTGCGCGCGGTCGCGCCGCAGCAGCCGCTCGGCGTGTGGATTCGCCATACCGTGCAGAAGCCCCGCGGGCAGGCGCCGCGCGGATCGCTGTGGTGCACGGTGTTCGACGCGACGCGCGGCGCGCCGTTCATGCACAAGCTGACGAGTGAGCAGCTGCGCGTCCCGCGTGACGGCTGGATCGAGATCGGCGAGGGCGAGGGCGAAGGCGAAGGCGGCTCGATCGGCGCCGATCGCGCCGAAGGAGAGTGCGGCGCGGCGAAGTGGTCGCTCGAGATCGCCTCACAGGATCGCGAGCTTCGCCATCTGCCGCGCGAGTGGCTCTACGCTGCGCCGCTGCCGCGCACGAAGCTGACGAGCCCGGCGCCAGCGGCGAGCTTCGACGGCACGCTCCGGATCGCGGGCGAGCGCGAGATCGAGCTGCAGGGCTGGCGTGGGATGGTCGGGCACAACTGGGGCGCAGAGCACGCGGAGCGCTGGATCTGGCTGCACGGGATCGGCTTCGAGGGCGAGCCGGACGCTTGGCTGGACGTCGCGCTCGGGCGGCTGAAGATCGCGGGACGGCTGACGCCGTGGGTCGCCAACGGCGCGCTTTCGATCGCGGGACGACGCACGCGCATCGGGGGCCTCGGCGCGCGCGGGCTGCGCGTGCAGGAGAGCGCCGAGGGATGCACGGTTCGCCTGCCGGGCGAGCACGGAGTCGTCGTCGAGGCGCGCGCGAGCGTGGCGCTGGGCACGGCTGCGGGCTGGCGCTACGGCGACCCGGACGGAGGCGCGGGGCACGACGTCGTCAATTGCTCGATCGCGGCGCTCGAGCTGAACATGAGCTCGCCCGATGCGCCGGCTCGCTCGCTGCGAAGCGCGCACGGCACGGTCTACGAGCTCGGCATGCGCGAGCGCGACCATGGCGTGCCGATCGCGCCGTTCGCGGACGGCTGAGCGTCGCGATAGCCTGCGGCGATGGCGCTGCGATGCCACGTGTCGGGGCGGCGATGAGCTACACGAAGGGACTTCAGGAGGTCGGCGCGGGCCTGTACGCGTACCTGCAGCCGGACGGCGGCTGGGGCTGGAGCAACGCGGGGCTCGTCGTCGACGGCGAGCGCGCGCTGCTGATCGACACGCTGTTCGACCTGCGCCTGACGGGCGAGATGCTGCAGGCGATGCGCGACGCAGTCCCGGCGGCGGCGCAGATCGACACTCTCGTCAACACGCACGCGAACGGCGACCACTGCTACGGCAACGAGCTCGTCGGCGACGCGCTGATCGTCGCCTCGCAGCACACGGCTGAGGAGATGAAGGAGCTGCCGCCGGCGGCGATGGCGGCGCTTATCGAGCAGGCGCCGCAGCTCGGTGAGCTCGGCGAGTTCTTCCTGCGCTGCTTCGGCGCGTTCGAGTTCGACGGCATCGAGCTGACGCTGCCGCGCGAGACGTTCAGCGGCGAGCTGACGCTGAACGTCGGCGATCGGACGCTGCAGCTGAGCGAGGTCGGGCCGGCGCACACGCGCGGCGACACGATCGTCTACGCGCCGGACGAGCGCGTGCTGTTCACCGGCGACATCCTCTTCTCGGGCGCGCACCCGATCGCCTGGGCGGGGCCGGTGTCGAACTGGATCGCGGCGTGCGAGCGGATCCTTGCGCTCGACCCGCAGACGATCGTCCCGGGCCACGGGCCGCCGAGCACGACGGCGGCCGTCGCCGAGCTGAAGGCGTACTTCGAGTACCTCTACGAGCAGGCGCGCATCGCGCACGGCGAAGGCATGGGCGCGCTGCAGGCAGCGCGCTCGCTTGCGCTCGGGCGCTGGGCGCCGTGGGGCGAGCGCGAGCGGCTCGTCGTGAACCTCGCGAACATCTATCGCGAGCTGGACGGCGAGCCGGAGCCGCCGAACGCGCTGCTCGCCTTCCAGCAGATGGCCGAGCTGGCGAGCAGCCCTACCAGCAAGGCCTGACGCGACGCGGGAGCCCGAGAAAGCGCGAAGGGCGGGAGGCGAGCGCTGAGACCGCGCTGCCTCCCGCCCTCGGCGGGACTACTTGGCTGTCCGTCGCCGGACTAGCTGAATTCCAGGTTGCCTCCGCTGAGAAGCTCGGGGAAGGAACCGAAGTACGTGGCGCCGCCACCTTCGGAGCCTTCTTCTTTGCCCCATTCTTCACACGGTTCGCCTTCGAATTCGTACTTGATCCCCTTGAACGCGTTGGAGATCGTGATCGAGTGCTGGAAACCGTCCGGGAATTTTTTCATGTTGCCGTTCGGCGTCAGCACGTTCGAGTACGTCGCAGCCGAGTATTCGCCTTCGGGTTTCCTGACGGCCTTCAGCGGCAGCGTCTGTTCGGGCCAGAGGATCGTGCAGCGCGACTGTTCGTGTTCGCCCGGAAGCACGCCCGTGTAGACCTTGATTTCGGCTTCTCCGCCGGCGAGGACAGCTTCGCCTTCGACTTCTTCGGTTTCGGAGCCCGTTTCGACAAAGCCGTTCGCGTGGTACGCGATCGCGAGGGGCGTCAGGAAGTGCGTCGGGACGTGCGCGGGCTTCGTGCCGAATTTGACTTCGTCCGTGCAGCCCCCGAACCTCACGATCGTCGCGAGCGTCGAGGTGGAGCCGGCCGCAACCGCCCCTTTGGCCGCTGCCCTTTCACAAGTGATTTTGAACGGGCCGAATTTAAAGTTCTGTTCGGTCGCGCTCCTGCCGTGGATCTTGCCGGTCCTGCTGGCCGTGAATTCGTGGGCCAGTGCCGGCGCCGCGGCGATCGCGAAAGCGCACACGGCGCTCACGAGGCCCAAGCCGAGTTTGACGTGTCTCATGTCTCCTACGTCTCCCTTCACTGCTGTCGTCTCATTGAGAGCCGCTAAGACTCGACTCTGACCGTGGCGCGCGGGCTTCTCCAACCCGCCCCCCTCCCCGCCGATCTGGGGTACGTGACCGCGTAGCCTACCACGAATAGACAAAAGGAAACCGTATTTCTCGGCCTGTTCACAAGCTTGAATCGATGCAGGAAAGGCCCGCAATATAGGGGCGATCTGGCTTTTACGCCGCCCCTTCGCTACCGCTGGTGAGAGCCGTTCCGTAACCGAGCAGCGCGAAGCTCTCGAGCGCCTGGTCGACTTCGGCTTCGGCACGCGAGATGTCGCCTTGCGCCGCCTCGTACGCAGTCACATCCTGTTCTCCGGCGGCGGCTGCGAGCGCGTCGTAGCCGGCGTGCGCCTTGTTGATCGCGCCCACGAGCGCGGCCTGCGCCGGAGCCGCTTCGGTGGACGGCTCGAGCACGGCGAGCGCGCTCGACGCGGTGGCATATCCGCTCGCGAGCCGGCGCGCAAGCCGCTGCGCCGTCGCGGCGCTGACACGCGGGCTCAGCTCGTGCTTGAGCGAGACACGCACGCGATCGAGTGCCGCGATCGCTTCACTGATCTTCGCGGCGTATGTCGGATCGGGTGTCAGCTGATAGCCCTGCAGCTGGCCGGTGACGGTCGCGGCGGCGACGGATCGTTCGCAGGCGCGCATGTACGCGGAGCTCGGCGACGGCGCATAGCAGCCGAGCGCGGTCGGCGCTCCGCCGCGATTGGGGATCACGAAGAGCGACAGCGCCTCGTCGAACCCGGGCACGCTCAGGCGCGCGTACCGGTAGGCCTGAACTTCGAGCAGGTTGACGATTTCGGTCGAGGGTGCGCGCCGCAGCTTCGCGACGAAGCTCCGTGGCAGCGGCGCGAGTTCGCCTGCGGGCAACGCGCCGACGAGCAGCCCGGCGCGCGTGCTCGCCGCGTGCGGTGCGAGCACACTGGGGTGCGCGAGCGCGAGATCGGGGATGCGCAGGCCGGCCGCGACGGCGCGCCAGCCGGGCGGATAGTCGAGCACGACATTGCCGGTCGTCACCGCGCGCGGCGGGCGCGGACTCGTTGCGCCGGAGTGCCTGTGCCCGGCCAGATAGCCGAGCGCTGCGACGGCGAGAAGGACGGGAACGACGAGGACAGGCAGCGCCGGCCTGCGATAGGGCATCGCTTATTCGGAGGTGTCGAACGAGCCGCCGCTCGATCGCCGGCCGGCGGACCCGCCGTGCTGCGAATTCGCGGTGACGGGCGCCACCGCTTTGACGGGCACGGGCTGGACGACGACCGGGGCCACCGCGGGCGAGCTGGGCGCAGACGCGCGCGAGGCGTCTTCGGCGAGCGGCTGAGTCGTGGTGCTCGCTTCGCTGCTCGCCGAGGCCGCCGGCGCAGGGGTGCTGCGAGCCGGCTTCGGCGCGATCGCGCTCGGCACGCTGCCGGCGATCGGCGAGTCGCCGCGCAAGCCTCCGGGAATCGCCGCGCGTCCGGAGGGCGCGCGCAGAGCCGAGGACGGTTCGCCGTGCAACGTGCCGCCGGCGCCAAGCCGCCCGATCGCGAAGAAGCAGGCGAACACGACGGCGGCGGCGAGGAACAGCACCCACCACTGTCCCTTCATGCTCGCGTCGGGGCCGCCGATGCGCACGCCGAGCCACTCGTACCGCACGGGACGCACGCGACGCACGCGGCGCACACGGCGCGCTTGGCGCACGCCGACGACGGCGCGGCGGACGGCGCTCACTGGCTCGGACACGGGCTGGGGTTCGAGCTCGTCGGTCGCAAGCAGGCGTCGACGCGTACGGGCAGCTTGTTGCGGCGAATCGTGA
>DASZLB010000074.1:0-5412 GCA_035552575.1 Solirubrobacteraceae bacterium
CCGACGGCGCGCAGTTCGCCGCGCGCGAGCATCGGCTTGAGCAGGTTCGAGGCGTCGACGGAGCCCTGGGCGGCGCCGGCGCCGACGATCGTGTGCAGCTCGTCGAGGAACAGGATGATCGCGCCGTGCGCGTCGGAGACGTCCTTGAGCACGCCCTTGAGGCGTTCCTCGAACTCGCCGCGGTAGGCGGCGCCGGCGATCAGCGCGCCCATGTCGAGCGCGATCACTTTGCGATCGCGCAAGGACTCGGGGACGTCCTTGGAGACGACCCGCTGGGCGAGACCCTCGACGATCGCCGTCTTGCCGACGCCTGGCTCGCCGATCAGCACGGGGTTGTTCTTCGTGCGCCGCGAGAGCACCTGGATGACGCGGCGGATCTCCTCGTCGCGGCCGATCACGGGGTCGAGCTTGCCGAGCTCGGCGATCTCGGTCAGGTCGCGCCCGAAGCGCTGCAGCGGGCTCTGCTCCTCCTCGGGAGCCTGCGCGGGGTTAGCTGGGTTGGCTGCCATCGGGCCTCCTCTCGGGCCGTCTCTTGACGGTACGCGCGAACGGCGAGCGCGCGTCGGCGGCGCGCACGATCTGCTGGCCGCCGCGATACGGGACGGTCAGCTCGGCGCGGAAGGAGCGGCGCACCTGCTCGAGCTCCTCGGCGAGCTGCACCTGCGCGCGCAGCGCCTTGACCTCGAGCTCCTCGATCTTCGCGTTCATCTCCTCGACCTCGGCCTCGAGCGCGAGCACGCGCTCGACGCCGGCGAGGTTGAGGCCGAGCTCGGAGGTCATCCCCTGGATCCGGCGCAGCTTCTCGACGTCGTCCTGGGAGTACAGGCGCGTGCCCTTCGGCGAGCGCTTCGGCTCGATCAGCCCGCGCGCCTCGTACATGCGAAGCGTCTGCGGGTGCATCTGCGCGAGCTCGGCGGCGACCGAGATCATGAACACGCCGCGCGCGGTCTCGACGGAGACGCTCGTGATCTGCGTGACGTTACGCCGCGCCATCGCCCGCCTCCTCGGCCTCGCTGTTGCCAGTGGCGGCGCCTGCGGCTGCGCCGGGCGCGCTGGCGAACAGCCGCGCGCGCGGGTTGCCGTCGAAGGCCTTCGACATCGTCTCGACGGCAGCCTGCTGATCCTCGTTGAGCTCGCTCGGGACGTCGATCACGAAGCGGTAGCGCAGGTCGCCGCGTGCCGGCGGCGAACCGCTGTTCAGCTTCGGCGGCCCCTCGCCGCGCAGCCGCTGCACGGTGCCGTGCGACGTGCCGGGCTTCACGCGCAGCGTCTTCGTCCCGTTGAGCGTCGGCACCTGCACGTCGGCGCCGCCGAGCGCCTCGGGGATGCTCAGCGGCACCTCGACCTCGAAGTTCTCGCCCTTGCGCTTGAACACGGGGGACTCGTTCACGTGGGTGATCAGGTAGAGGTCGCCAGGCGGCCCGCCGCGGCGCCCGGGCTCGCCCTTGCCGGCGAGGCGGATGCGGCTGCCGTCGCGCACGCCGGCGGGGATGTTCACGCGCAGGCGCTTGACCGTGCGCACGGCGCCGGCGCCGTGGCAGGTCGGACAAGGATCCTCGATGATCGTGCCGGAACCGCCGCAGCGCGAGCAGGGCTGGGAGATCGAGAAGGCGCCCTGGCCCTGCGTCTCGACGCCGCGTCCTTCGCAGCGCGGACAGACGCTCGGCGTCGTGCCGGGCTTCGCGCCGGTGCCGTGGCAGGTGTCGCACGTCGCCTGCATCGGCACCTGCAGCGGCACCTGTGCGCCGGAGACGGCCTGCTCGAAGGAGATCGAGACCTGCGCTTCGAGATCGGCGCCGCGTTCGGGGCGCGCGCGCTGGCGCCCACCGCCGCCGCCACGCGCGCCGCCGGGTCCGCCGCCGGCGCCGCCGAACAGGTTCGAGAGGATGTCGCCCATCGAGGAGGCGTCGAAGTCGAAGTTGCCGAAGCCGCCGAAGCCGCCGCCGGGGCCGGCGCCGGTCGCGAACGGACCGGAGGCGCTGTCGTACTGCTTGCGCTTCTCGGGGTCGCCGAGCACGTCGTGCGCTTGGGAGATCTCCTTGAATTTCGCCTCGGCGTTCTTGTCGTCGGGGTTCGCGTCGGGGTGGTACTGGCGCGCGAGCTTGCGGTAGGCCTTCTTGATCTCCTCGGGCGTCGCCTTCTTCTCGACGCCGAGCGTCTTGTAGTAGTCGGGACGCGTAGCCATCTCTGACTCCTCGTCCTACGCGGCGACGACGACGCGGGCGGGGCGGATGACGCTCTCGCCGAGCCGGTAGCCGGGCTGGTAGACCTCGACGACGGTGCCGCTCTGGGCGCCGCCGTCGGGCGGCTGCGGGACGGTCGCGATCGCTTCGTGCTGCGTCGGGTCGAACGCTTCGCCGCCGGGCGAGAAGGACTCGATGCCGACGCGCGCGAGCGCGCCGGTCAGCTCTGAGAGCACGAGGCGCACGCCGCCAAGCAGCGGGTCCTGGTCGGTCTCGCCGGTCGCGACGGCGATCTCGACGATCGCGCGTTCGAGGTTGTCGATCGCCGGCAGGAGCTCCTTCGCGAGCTTTGCGACGCCGCGCTCCTGCGCGAGCGCGGACTCGCGCGCGACACGCTTGCGGTAGTTCTCGAAGTCGGCCTGCGTGCGCTGCGCGAGCGCGAGGTACTCGTCGCGCTTGGCGGCTAGCTTGCCGAGCTCGTCGAGATCGCCCTGCAGCTCGATCGCGCCGTCGCCGGCGCGCTCGGCCTCACCCCCCGGCGCGCTCGCGCCGGGGGTGCTCTCGGGCTGCCCGTCGGGACGGCTCTGCTCGCCCGCGGCCGGCTGCTCGGCCTCGCTTGCGGATCCGTCGACGGGAATCGTCTGCTTGGACTCGGTCATGCGCTTACGCCTTCGGCTCGTCGACTACCTCGGCGTCGACGACGTCGTCCTCCTCCGAGGACGAGCCGTCGCCGGAGGGCGCGGAGCCGTTGCCCCCGCCACCGTCCGCCGCGGCGGCCTCCTGGGCGCGCTGGTACATCGCCTCGGAGATCGCGTGGAAGGCCGTCTG
The DNA here is from genome assembly GCA_035552575.1 of Solirubrobacteraceae bacterium. GTDB lineage: Bacteria > Actinomycetota > Thermoleophilia > Solirubrobacterales > Solirubrobacteraceae > Palsa-744. The sequence goes on from DASZLB010000074.1 coordinate 3,012, forward strand.
CAGAGCCTCGGTCTTGGCGTTGATCGCGGCGGGGTCCTCGGCCTCGAGCGACTCGCGGACCTCCTTGATCGCATCCTCGATGCGCTGCTTGGAGTCGGCGTCGACCTGGTCGCCCAGCTCGCCGAGCTGTTTCTCGGCTTGGTAGGCGGCGTTCTCGCCGTTGTTGCGCGCCTCGGCGAGCTCACGCGCGCGACGGTCCTCCTCGGCGTGGGACTCGGCGTCAGAGACCATGTTCTTGATCTCCTCGTCGGAGAGCCCGGAGCCGGCCTTGATCTCGATCTTCTGCTCCTTGCCGGTGCCGAGGTCCTTCGCGGAGACGTTGAGGATGCCGTTGGCGTCGATGTCGAAGGCGACCTCGATCTGCGGGATGCCGCGCGGCGCCGGCGGGATGCCGGTCAGCTGGAACTTGCCGAGCGACTTGTTGTACTGCGCCATCTCGCGCTCGCCCTGCAGCACGTGGATCTCGACGGACGGCTGGTTGTCCTCGGCGGTCGAGAACACCTCGCCCTTGCGCGTCGGGATCGTCGTGTTGCGCTCGATCAGCTTCGTCATCACGCCGCCCTTCGTCTCGATGCCGAGCGTCAGCGGCGTGACGTCGAGCAGCAGCACGTCCTTGACGTCGCCGGCGAGCACACCGGCCTGGATCGCTGCGCCGACGGCGACGACCTCGTCGGGGTTGACGCCGCGGTGCGGCTCCTTCTTGGTCAGCTCCTTGACCTTCTCCTGAACGGAGGGCATCCGCGTCATGCCGCCGACGAGCACGACGTGCTCGATTTCCTTGACGCCCTTGTCTTTGGCGTCGTCGATCGCTTGGCGCACAGGGGCGACGACGCGGTCGAGCAGGTCGGAGGTGAGTTCGGCCATCTTCGCGCGCGTAAGGCGCGTGTCGAGGTGCTTCGGCCCGGAGGCGTCGGCGGTGATGAACGGCAGGTTGATCTGCGTCTCCTGCGTCGTCGAGAGCTCGATCTTGGCCTTCTCGGAAGCCTCGTAGAGGCGCTGCAGCGCCATCGGGTCGGCGCTCAGATCGATGCCCTGGGACTTCTTGAACTCGGAGACGAGCCAGTCGACGATCGCCTTGTCGAAGTTGTCGCCGCCGAGGTGGTTGTCGCCGGCCGTCGACTTGACCTCGAAGACGCCGTCGCCGATCTCGAGCACGGACACGTCGAAGGTGCCGCCGCCGAGGTCGAAGACGAGGATCGTCTGGTCTGACTCCTTGTCGAGCCCGTACGCGAGCGAGGCCGCGGTCGGCTCGTTGATGATCCGCTTGACGTCGAGGCCGGCGATCTTGCCGGCGTCCTTCGTCGCTTGGCGCTGGTCGTCGTTGAAGTACGCCGGGACGGTGATCACGGCAGAGTCGACGGCTTCGCCCAAATAGGCTTCGGCGTCGGACTTCAGCTTCTGCAGGATCATCGCGGAGATCTCAGGCGGGGAGTGCTGCTCGCCGCCCGCCTCGACGCGGGCGTCGCCGTTGGGGCCGGAGACGACCTTGTACGGGACGATCGACTCCTCCTCCTTGACTTCGCCCTCCTTGCGGCCCATGAAGCGCTTGATCGAGAAGATCGTGTTCTGCGGGTTCGTGACGGCCTGGCGCTTGGCGACCGTGCCGACGAGGCGCTCGCCGGATGCCGTGAAGGCGACAACGGAGGGGGTCGTGCGACCGCCCTCGGAGTTCTCGATCACGGTCGGCTCGCCGCCCTCGAGCACGGCCATGCACGAGTTCGTCGTGCCGAGGTCGATGCCTATGGTCTTGGCCATGTGGAATTGCTCCTTCGAGTACGCGGTATAAATCTGAGTCCCATTGTGACAGATTTTCTATTATCAATCAAGTCACTCAACGCTTGGTGGAGCCAGCTCGACTGGCCGCACGCGCACCGCGCAGAGGTTGTCGTGTGACAGCGGCAGGCCCGCGCGCTACCTTGCAGAAGTGGCTTCTGCAACGACACGCGCAGTGGCACTCGCGGAGAGCCTGCCGAGCAAGCCGCGCCTGCGCGGCGTCTCGCACCAGTACGCGTTCTTCGTCTCGATCGGCTGCGGCGTCGGGCTGATCCTCGCGGCCTCCGAAGGCCGCGCGCGGATCGCTGCGAGCATCTACGCTGGCGCCGTCTCGGCACTGCTCGGCACGAGCGCGCTGTACCACCGCGTGACTTGGCGGCCGAAGGCGCGCCGCTGGATGCGCCGCCTCGACCACTCGATGATCTTCGTGCTGATCGCGGGCACGTACACGCCTGTCGCGCTGCTCGCGCTGAAGGGCTCGCTCGCGAGCACGATCCTGGTCGTGCTGTGGGCCGGAGCGCTCGGCGGCGTGATCTTCAAGCTCGCCTGGATCGACGCGCCGAAGTGGCTCTTCGCGGTCGTCTACGCGCTGCTCGGACTCGTCACGGCGGCGATCTTCGGCGAGCTG
>DASZLB010000075.1:0-2180 GCA_035552575.1 Solirubrobacteraceae bacterium
GATCCCGGGCTCGCCGCCGAGCCTGATCAACCGTCCGCCGGGCTGCCACTTCCACCCGCGCTGTCCCTACTCGCAGCCGGAGCACGCGCGGATCGACCCGAAGCTGAAGCCCGTCGCGGGCGAGCCGTCGCACGGCGTCGCGTGCCTGCTCGAGTCGAGCGTGCGCCGGCGTCTATGGGCAGAGCTGAGCAACGGCAAGACGCCCGAGCAGGCGCGCGCGAGCGTCGGCCTGCCGGGGCCGGAGGAAGCGATGGCGACGGCCGCCGAGACGGTCGGCGACGAACCGAAGGCCGGTCTGTGAGCGCGAACGACGCCTTCGCGCAGCGCAGCGAAGAGCCGGCCGGCGTCGTGCGCGAGCCGCTGCCGGGCGGGACGCCGGCGAGCAGCGGCAGCGAGGAGCCGCTCGTCGAGGTGCGCGATCTCGTCAAGCACTTCCCGATCTCACGCGGGGTGCTGATCAGGCGCAAGGTCGGCGCGGTGCAGGCCGTCGACGGCGTCAGCTTCGACGTCAAGCGCGGCGAGACGCTCGGCATCGTCGGCGAGACTGGCTGCGGCAAGAGCACGACGGCGCGGCTGATCATGCGCCTGCTCGAGCCGACGAGCGGCGAAGTCCGCTTCGACGGGCAGGACATCACGAAGCTGAAGGGCTCGCGGCTGAAGGCGGTCAGGCGCGACGTGCAGATGATCTTCCAGGACCCGTACTCGTCGCTGAACCCGCGCAAAACGGTCGGCGCGACGATCGCGCAGCCGTTCGTGATCCACGGCCTGAACGAGGGCAAGGGCGAGCGCAAGCGCGCCGTGCAGGAGCTGATGGAGACGGTCGGACTGAACCCGGAGCACTACAACCGCTACCCGCACGAGTTCTCGGGCGGGCAGCGCCAGCGAATCGGCGTCGCACGCGCGCTCGCGCTGAAACCGAAGCTGCTGATCGCGGACGAGCCGGTCTCAGCGCTCGACGTCTCGATCCAGGCGCAGGTGCTCAACCTGCTGCTGGAGATGCAGCGCGAGTTCGGCCTGACGCTGATATTCATCGCGCACGACCTGTCGGTCGTTCGCCACATGTGCGATCGCGTCGCGGTGATGTACCTCGGGCGCGTCGTCGAGATCGGCCCGGGAGAGCGGCTGTACGACTTCCCGCGTCACCCGTATACGGGGGCGCTGCTCTCGGCCGTGCCGGTGCCGGACCCGCGACTGCGCGACGAGGAGCCGCACCTGCTCAGCGGCGACGTGCCGAGCCCGGCGAACCCGCCGAAAGCGTGCCGCTTCCACACGCGCTGCCCGAAGGCCCAGGAGCGCTGCACGGTCGAGGATCCGCCGCTCGAGGACAAGGGCACGGGCACGAGCGCGGCGTGCCACTTTCCGCTGACGCGCGAGGAGGTCGCGCAGATCGGCGTACGATCTGCGCGATGAGCGCAGCTGGAGCAGAGGGCACGGACGCGGGAGCCGAGGCGCAGGAGCTGCTCAGCCGGCTCGTCCGCTTCAACACGGTCAACCCGCCGGGCGAGGAGCGCGCGGCGCAGGAATACCTCGCCGACCATCTGCAGCGGGCCGGGTTCGAGTGCGAGTTGCTCGGCGCCGAGCCGGGACGGCCGAACCTGATCGCAAGGCTGCGCGCGGACGGCGCTCCGCCGGCGGACGAGCCGGCGAGCGGCGGGCCGACGCTCTGCTACCTCGGCCACGTCGACACGGTGCTCGCGGACGCGCACGAGTGGACGCAGGACCCGTGGTCGGGCGAGGTCGTCGACGGCTACCTGTGGGGGCGCGGCTCGCTCGACATGAAGTCGCAGGTCGCAGCGGAGATCGCCGCGGCGGCGTCGCTCGCGCGGTCGGGCTGGCGCCCGGCCGGCGGCGAGCTGCTGATCGCGGCTGTCGTCGACGAGGAGACGGGCGGCTCGCTCGGCGCTGAATGGATCACTAAGACTCACCCCGAGAAGGTCCGTTGCGACCTGCTGATCAACGAGGGCGGCGGCGGCTGGTTCGAGTACGCGGGCAAGCGCTGCTACGGCGTCTGCTGCGCCGAGAAGGGCGTGTTCCGCTTCAACGTCACGACCTTGGGCGTCGCGGGGCACGCGTCGATGCCGGGGATGGGCGACAACGCGCTGCTGAAGATGGCGCCGGTGCTCGAGCGGCTCGCGGCCCGCCAGCCGGACTACCGCTTGACCGACGAGCCGCTGGAGTTC
>DASZLB010000076.1:0-4856 GCA_035552575.1 Solirubrobacteraceae bacterium
TCGACGCTATGGCTTTTGGCGTTCATCGTGTTCGGCGCGGCGATCGTCGTCGCGTACAACCTCGAGCTCTTCGGCGGAGCGCTGCACACGCCGTTCTGGTTCGCGGCCGCGTGGGGATCGTTCCCGGCGCTGACCGGCTACTTCGCCTCGGCGCGCACGATCCGTGGCGAGGCGGTCGCCATCGCCGGCTTCGCCTTCGTCACGAGCATGGCCCAGCAGCGCCTGTCGGTCGACGTCCGCTTCGCGCGCCGAAGCGCGGGAAACCCCGCGCAGGCGCGGACGGCGGAGGTGGCGCTGAAGCTGCTCGCAGCGTCGATGCCGCTCCTCGCCGGCGCTCTGCTGCTGTCCCGCTGGCATTACTAGGATGCAGCGGTGTCCCTGACGACGGGCTTCGACATCGGATTCGCGATCTCGGTTGGGGTCGCGGCTTTCGCGCTCATGGGCGCGGCGCTCCGCTTCCTCGGCCGCATCGCCCTCGTACTGCTCGGTCTGCTCGTCCTCGGCGGAGCTGGCGGCGGCTGGGTCATGTTCGCCCTCCGGCATAACCATCCGCGCGATCTCGCTCTCGCGGCCGGCGGCATCACCGGCAGCGCGCTCGCGTGCGGGGCGTCGCTCGTCGTCGCCTGGGCGCTCGCGCGCGCAGCCGATACCGAAGGGCACGTCACCGCTGCGCAGGAGCGCCTGCAAGCGCTCGTCGACAAGGAGGCGTCCGACCGGGCGGCCGAGCTGGAGCGGACGCGCGCGCGCGCGCGCGCGGATTCGATCTCATTGCTCGCCGAGGAGGAGCGCCGCATCTCCGAGGAACGCAGAACCGCGTTCGGCGAACGTGAGCGCGAGCTCGTGACCTCGCTGACGAACGCCCTCACCGAGACGCAGGCGCAGGTCTCGCAGCGGCTCGCCGACTGGAAGCGCGACCTCGACCGCGCGGCCGATTCGACCAAGGTGCGGCTGGCCGAGCTCGGGGAGCGGCAGAAGCAGCTGCTCGCCGAGGCCGGCGCGCGTCTCGATGCCGACGGCGAGCGCCTCGCTGCGGAGAGCGAGGCGCAGCGCGAGGGGCTCGCCCGCCTCCGCGCGGAGCTCGACAAGTCGCTCGAGGATCTGCTCGCTTCAGCGCGCACCGAGGTCGAAGGAGAAGCGGCCGAGCGCCGGCGCGCGCTGCACGAGCTCGAGGAGCGGATGCGCCGCCGCGAGAAGGAGCTCATGGAGCGCATCGAGCGCGAGGAGGTCGAGGCCGCGCAACGGATCCGCACGGGCTTCGAGGACGTGCAGCGACGTCAGGTCGAACAGCTCGCGCGCACAGTCGAGCGCGCAACCGCGACATACGCGGACGAAGGTACGCAGCAGTTCGCCGCGCTCGTGAAGTCGAGTCGCGAGGATGCGGCGCGCCGGCTCGCGCGCGAGCTCGACCGCGCGGTCGAGACGTTCGCGCGCGAAGCCGAGGTCGTGCTCGCAGAACGGCTCGCGCACGTCGGCGATGCGGGCGCGCAACGGCTGGAGCGCAAGCTCGCCGATGCGGCGAAGTCGCTCGAGCGGCAGCGCGACGAGTGGATGTCCGGCCTCGACGGCCGCATCGGCGAGCTGGAGCAGGACGTCCGTCGCAGGCTCGACGAGCTGGGATCGGACGCCGACGCCCAGCGTGCTGTGCTCGAAGCGCGGCTCCAGGAACTGCTGCGGCGCATCGAGGCGACGGCCGCCGTTCACAGCCCGTAAAGACACCGTTAACTCTGCGATTGGCCCCCAACAAACCCGGGCAGGGTTCGTCGAAGCAAGCACGAACCTACCGTGTCATGAGCGAGTCGACCGAGATACTGGAGCTTGAGACGAGCGAGCGCTCGAAGGTCGAGAGCTGGCGGCTCCACGTGCTGATGGAAGCCGGATATCCGCTCCACGTCGCCGAGCGGCTCGCCGCCAGCGAAGCCGACCTGCACCTCGCGGTCGAGCTCATCGGTCAGGGCTGCGAGCACGCCACCGCAGCCGAGATCTTGCTCTAACACCGGCGGCGATACGCTGCGGCCGTGGCGAAGGTCGAGGCCCTGCCGTACGACGACAAGACCGTCTATTCCGTGGGCGCGTTCAACCGCGGCGTGGCGCAGTGGCTCGGCCGGCTGCCGACGGTGTGGGTGGAGGGCGAGATCACCGAGCTCCGCCGCCATGACCGCTGGGCGAGTGTCTTCTTCACGCTGAAGGATCCGGCCGACGGGTCGTGCGTCGGCGTGACGATGCCGCGCGGCCAGTTCGACGGCCTGCGGCTCGAGCTCGCCGACGGGGAGCGCGTCCACGTGTACGGGCGTCCGGAGCTGTTCGAGCGCCGCGGCGACTTCCGCCTGCGCGCGCTGACGATCGAGCGCTTCGGCATCGGCGCGCATCTCGCCGCGCTCGAGCGGTTGAAGACGAAGCTCGCCGGCGAGGGACTGTTCGCCTCGGAGCGAAAGCGCCCGCTGCCGTTCCTGCCCCGCCGCATCGGCCTCGTCACGGGCAACGACGCAGCCGCGAAGCGCGACGTGCTCACCACGATCCAGACCCGCTTTCCGCCCGCGAACATCCTCGTCGTGGAGACCTACGTGCAGGGCCCACGCGCAGCGCTCGAGATCGTCGACGCGCTGCGCGCCCTGTGCGACCACGACGACGTCGACGTAATCGTGCTCGCACGCGGGGGCGGCAGCTTCGAGGACCTGCTCCCGTTCAGCGACGAGCGCCTCGTGCGTGCCGTCGCCGACTGCCGGGTGCCGGTCGTGTCCGCAGTCGGGCACGAGCAGGACACGCCGTTGTGCGATCTCGCCGCCGACGTTCGCGCGTCGACGCCGACCGCCGCGGGACGACTCGTCGTGCCCGAGCTCTCCGTGGTCGTGGCGACGCTCGACCGCGCTCGTGCGTCTCTCTCCCGCACCGTCAGGGTCACGGTCGCGCGTGACGGCCAGTCGCTCGCGCGCACGCTCGAACGGCTGCGGGCAGCGCCGCGGCTGGCGCTCGAGCGGGAGTCCCGTCGCCTCGAGCAGGCCCGGGAACGGCTGCACCGGGCGCCCGCGCTCGCGGTCGAGCGCAAGCGGGCGGCGCTCGAGTCGGTCGCCGGCAAGCTGAAGGTGTTGTCACCGTTGCAGACCCTCGAGCGCGGCTATGCAATCGTCCGGACGGAGGCGAAGGTCGTGCGGTCGGCGGCCGACGTCGCTCCGGGGGCTCGCGTCGAGGTGGCCCTCGCCGAGGGTGGGTTCGGCGCACGCGTCGAGGACACGCATGGCTGAGCCGACGTTCGAAGAGGCGCAGGCGGAGCTGGAGCAGATCGTCGCCCGTCTCGAGCAGGGTCAGGCCTCGCTCGACGAGGCGCTGAAGCTGTGGGAGCGCGGCGAGGAGCTGTACGCGGTCTGCCGCGCGAAGCTCGACGCTGCGCAAGGCAAGGTGGAAGAGCTAGCCCGCCGCGTCGAGCAGTCGCGCCCCGAGCCGGCGACCTAGCGCGACCAGATCCTCGCTCGCCCGTGCCGGGTTTCCGGAGAGCGCGACGCTCTTGGTGCCCGGAAGCGGCCGCTCGACGACCCCGCCGAAAACAGCGCACTGCACGCCTGCCGCGATGCAGCGGCGCGCGACCTCGGCGGGCGCCTTCCCCTCGGACGTGGTCGCGTCGACGCGGCCCTCGCCGGTGACGACGAGCGCGTACCGGCCCGGGTCGAAGCCGAGGAGGTCGAGCACGGTCGCCGCGCCGGGTACGAGCCGCGCGCCGAGCGAGGCGAGCGCGGCGCCCAGCCCGCCCGCGGCACCCGACCCCGGCAGGTGCGCAAACGGCGCGAGGCGCTCGTCGGCACGGAACGACGCCTCGAGCCCGGCGACCTGCTCCGGCGTCGCGCCCTTCTGCGGGCCGTACAGCCGCGGGGCGTCGTAGAGCGTCGTCCGCACGTCGCACAACACCGTCGTCGGCGCGGGCAGCGCGTCGAGCACCTCGAGCAGCCCGGCACCGGCGTCCATGTTCGCCGTGCCGCCGAGGCCGACGAGGATGCTCGCCGCTTCGAGCCGCGCGAGTAGCTCGCCGAAGGGTCTGCTCGACGTGAACGGATTGAGGTGCGCGGGATCGAACGGGATGACGGACGCCGCTTCGACGACGTGCGGCAGAACGTCGGCCGTCCCTTCTCCCCCGTCCGCGACCGGCAGCACGTCGCACGCGACGCCGACCTGCTCGAATCCGGATGCGAGCGCGTCGGCCGCCGCGCGGGCGGAGAGAACGCCCTTGAGGCTAGCCGGACAGGCGAGCGCGCTCGTGCTCGCCACGATCGTCGCTCTCCTCTCCCGCGTTCGGCATCTCGGTCTGCGCGGCCGACGGCATCACCTTCAGCATCGCGACCGACAGCCCCTCGCGTGCGAGGAAGATGATGCCCACGCCGATGCCGACCGATGCCTCGATCGCCTGCAGGCCGAACCCGTAGGCGACGCCGCGCGCGTAGGCGACGGCGTAGCTCGCCGACAGCGGCGCGGCGATCGCGAGCTGCACGGCGCCGACGTTGCCCGGCCAGAACGGGAAGAGCGTGACGACGTTCATGACGAGCAGGACGACGCCGGCCGCCGGCAGCGGCGCGTGGATGTGGAACGCGCGCATGGCCACCCACACCGCGAACAGCTGGCAGACCCAGCCGAAGATCTGGAACGAGATCGCGAGCGCCATCCCGAGTGGCGAGCGCATGACGCCGAGTCCTTGCCGCGCCATCGCCAGCACGCGCCGCGCCGCGCCGACGCCGTCGAGGCGGCTGCCGTGATCGGTGCGCGCGCTGACGATCGCGAACGTGAACAGGCCGACCCCGATGCCGACGACCGCGGCGAGGATGGTGATCGCCCACGCGGGCACCTTCGCGGTGATGAGCACGTAGAGGATCAGC
>DASZLB010000077.1:0-2964 GCA_035552575.1 Solirubrobacteraceae bacterium
ACCATCTCCGCCAAGCCGGCCTCGGTGGCCGTCAAGGCGCGGCCGCTGGCGCAGGCGAAGGCTGCGGCTCCTTCGGTGCAGAAGGTGAAGCGCAAGCTCGGCTGAGCAGATGAAGGCGATGGGCGCGGCTGGGATCGAACCAGCGACCCCTCGCGTGTGAAGCGAGTGCTCTCCCGCTGAGCTACGCGCCCGGGACGCCTAGCTTAGCGTGGACGCGACGCGCGCTTCCGTGCCGCCGCAGTACACCGAACACTGCGCCGCAGGTCGCCGCCGCGAGCACGAAGGGGATCCAGTCGCCCGTCGCGCCGGCGATTGCACCGCCGGCGGACGGGCCGACCACCGCGCCGCCGGCCCACGCCACGTTCATCAATCCGAAGGCCATCCCCTGGGCGAGGCCGGCCTCTTCGGCGCCGTCCGCGAGCAGCGCGAACGCCGTCGTGAACAGCACTCCGTAGAAGATCGCCGCGACGACGATGACCGGGGCGTACGCAGCGGGACGCGAGCCGAGGGCGAGCGCGAGCGACGCCACGGCGGCGCCGATGAGCGCGATGCGCGCCGGCCGCAGCGGCCCGCTGCGATCGCTCATCCGGCCGGCGAACGGCGCCTGCACCGTCTCGAGCGCGGCGGCGGTGAGCCACACGCCGCCGATCGCCGCCGCGCCCCACCCGGCTGCGGCGAGGTGCAGCGGCGCGAGCACGCCGAGGACCCCGAACAGGAGCGACCCGAGCGACATCAGGAGAAGGCCGGACATGAACGTCGCGTTGCGCAGCGCTCGTTTCACCGCGGCGAGCGACGGCCGCTCGGTCGGCGTCGGCTCGATCCGCAGTGCCCACACGCCGAGGACGACCGAAGACGCCGCGAGCACGGAGAAAACGACACCGCGTCCCGCAAGCGCCGCCGCGGCGCCGACGACCGGCCCGAACATCGCGCCGAACGTCGCCGAGCCCATCGCCGTGCCCATCATCTGGCCGCGGCGCTCGCGCGGTACGGCCGCGAGCAGCCAGGCGAACGCGCCCGCCCACGTGAAGCCGCTGCCGCCGCCCTGCAGCAGCCGCGCGGCGAACAGCGACCAGAAGCCGCCGGCGAAGGCGAAGCCGAGGCTCGCTAGGCCGACGAGCGTCAGGCCGATCAGCACTGCCCGTCGTGCGCCGAGCCGTGTGGCCGTGACGCCTCCGCCGAGGCCGGCGACGAGCGCGCCGCCCGCGTAGGCGGCGACGAGGACACCCGCGCGTGACTTCGAGAGCCCGAACTCGTGGGCGAAGTGCGGGAGGAGCGGCGTCAACGCCGCATAGAGCATCGTGTCGACGAAGACGAGCGCGGCGCAGAGGAAGACGAGGCGGCGCATCCGTCCGAGGCTATCTACCCTGGGCGATGTGACGATCGGTCGCCCGCGCGCCGTACAAGAGGGCGTGAACGCGGCTTCGACCCCGCTCGACGCTCCGACGTCTTTCGGCGCGCGGACAGCCTTCGCCGAGGTCGTGGCCGAGCAGCTGGACGCCGTGTACGGATACCTCGTCTACCTCACCGGCGACCGCTCGGCCGCCGAGGACCTCGCCGCGGAGACGTTCGAGAAGGCGTTCCGCACCTGGCGCCGGTTCGATCCTCGCCGGAGCTCTCCGCGCACGTGGCTGTGCAAGATCGCGCACAACGTCGCGATCGACTGGTTCCGCGCCGAGGCGCGCCGCCGGCGCCGCGAGGACACCTACGCGCGCGATCAGGATCTCGTCGGCGAGCTCGGAGACGGCCTGCCCGGGCCGATGGAGCAGGCGCTCCGCGAGCTCTCTCCCGCCGAGCGCGAGGTGGTGGCGCTCCGCGTTCTGCTCGAGCTCGACGGGCCGAGCGCCGCACGCGTGCTCGGCATCAGCCAGACGGCGTGCTCGACGCGGCTGAGCCGCGCACTGAAACGACTGGAAGAGAGGATGGGCGATGTCGGCGAATGAGATGACGATCGGAACGGTGCTGCGCGCGCACACGCCGCGCGCGCCGGAGGCGCTGCGCACGCAGGTGCTCGCGCTCGAGCCGCGGCGCGCGCCGTCCAGGCGCCTCGTGCTCGTGCTCGCGCTGGCGCTCGTCGCGGCCGTCGCCGCGGCGATCGTGCACGGGCTCGTCTCGTCCGGTGCCAAGTCGCAACAGACGGCGCTGCAGCATCTCTCGCCGAAGGCCGCCTATAGGCCGGCGACGCACGGCGGGTCGGGCGGCGCGCTCAGCGGTCAGATCGGTGCTGCCTCCGGCACGCTGACGCGGAACCTACCCTCCGTCGCCGGCGCTCCGGCGCGCCTCCAGCACACCGATGCGTCGCTCGAGGTGCGCGTCAAGGACACGTCGGCCGCGACGACGCAGGCGACGCGCATCGCAACCTCGCTCGGCGGCTATGCGCAGTCGGTGAACTACGACTCGTCGAACAGCGGCGGCATCGCGTCGATCGTTCTGCGCGTGCCTGCGCAGAATGTGAAGGCCGCGCTCGCGCGGCTCGAGGGCCTCGGGACGCTCGTCTCCCAGAACCTGTCCGTCACCGATCTCGAGCACGACCTCCAGGCCGAGTCGGCGCAGATCGCTCAGCTGCGGCGCACGATCGCCGCGCTCAACGCCGCGCTTCGCAACCCGTCGCTGGCCGACGCGCAGCGGGTCATCCTCCAGATCCGGCTCGCGAACGCCAAGCGCGCGCTCTCGCAACGCCTGCACGCGCGCACGGGGACGATCGCCGCCGGCACGAACGCGACCATCTCGCTCGCGCTGAGCACGAAGGCGGCAGTCGTCCCCGTCCCGCACCACCGCGGCCGGCTCGGTCGGATGGTGCACTCGGCGGTCGCCTTCCTCGGCCTAGAGGGCACGATCGTGCTGTACGCCCTGATCGTCGTCAGCCCGATCGCCCTCGTCGTGGCGCTGCTCTGGAGCCTGCGCGAGGCTCGCCGCCGCCGCGACGAGCGCCTTGTGATGGAATAGCGCCGTGCTGCTCGCGGGGCT
>DASZLB010000078.1:0-7053 GCA_035552575.1 Solirubrobacteraceae bacterium
TCCTCGTCGTTCCAGAAGTACAGCGGCATCGAGGGCATCGGCTCGGTGATCACGAGCTCGCCGACGCGGTCGACGTGCGCGACGCCGTGCTCGTCGAAGGACTCGACGGCGCAGCCGAGGATCCGGCACTGCAGTTCGCCTTCGTAGACGGGCAACAGCGGACAGCCGCCGACGAACGCCGTGCAGACATCCGTGCCGCCGCTCGTCGAGAACAGCCAGACGCTCGCGCCGACGTGCTCGTAGATCCACTTGAAGCTCTCCGGCGCGAGCGGCGAGCCGGTCGAGCCGATCGCGCGCAAGGTGCTCAGGTCGTAGTCGCGCGCCGGCTCGACGCCGTCCTTCTCGCAGCTCGCGAGCAGCCCCGCGCTGAGCCCCATGCACGTCATGCCCGAGCGCTCGGCAAGGCTCCACAGCGCGCCGAGGTCCGGGTATGCGGGGCTGCCGTCGTAGAGCACGATCGCCGCGTCGGAGAGCAGGCAGCCGACGAGGAAGTTCCACATCATCCAGCCCGTCGTCGTGAACCAGAACATCCGGTCGCCAGGACGCAGCTCCATGTGCAGGCGCTTCTTCAGCTGCTCGATCAGGATCCCGCCGTGGCCCTGCACGATCGCCTTCGGCAGGCCCGTCGTGCCAGAGGAGTAGAGCACCCACAGCGGGTGATCGAACGGAACCTGCTCGAAGACGAGCTCGAAGCCCTCGCCGCGCTGCAGCAACTCGGCCCAGCTCGAAACGCCGTCGAGCCGGGCCTCGACCTCGGCGCCCAGCTCCGCATCGGCGTCGAGGTACGGCAGCAGCACGGCGTGCTCGACGCTCGGCAGCTCATCGAGGATGCTCTCTGCGACTCCGAGGCGGTCGAAGTCCTTTCCGCCGTGGCGGTAGCCGTCGACCGTGAGGAAGACCTTCGGCTCGATCTGCGCGAAGCGATCGATCACGCTGCGCGCGCCGAACTCCGGCGCGGCGCTCGACCAGATCGCGCCGATCGACGCGGTTGCGAGGAACGCGATCAGCGTCTCGGGGATGTTCGGCATGTACGCGACGACGCGATCGCCGCGCGAGACGCCGAGCGCGCGCAGCCCGCCGGCGGCCTGCGCGACCTGCTCGCCGAGCTCGCCCCACGTCAGCTCGCCGAGCTCGCGCAGCTCCGAGGCGTGCAGCACGGCAACCGCATCCGGATCGCGCCCTTCGCCGTGGCGCTCGCCGGCGTGCGATTGCTCGGCGAGCATGTTCTCGGCGTAGTTGAGCTCGGCGCCCTCGAACCACCGCGCGCCCGGCATGCGGCGCTCGGCGAGCGGCTGCTCGTAGGCCTTCGACGCGCGCACGCCGAAGAACTCCCAGATGTCGGCCCAGAACTGCTCGAGCTCCTGCACCGACCAGCGCCACAGATCCTCGTAGTCGTCGAACTCACGACCGCGGCGCTCGGCGACCCAGCGGATGAAGTGCGTCATCTCCGCTCGCTCGCGGTCGGCCGCGCTCGGTTCCCACAGCGGGATCGGGCTTGGTGCGCTGGACATGAGGGTATTCTCGCGGTTTGTGGACCTTCGTGGGCTCCGTGCCGAGTTTCCCGTTCTGCGGAACCTCGCCTACCTGAACGCCGGCACGGACGGCCCGCTGCCGGCGCGCGCCGTGCAGGCGGCCGCGCAGGAGCTCGAGCGCGAGGCCGCCGACGGGCGCACGATGGCGCACTTCGAACGGCGCAACGAGCTGAACGACGCGCTGCGCTCGGCCTATGCGCGCGCGCTCGGCGCCGACACGGCCGATGTCGCGTTGACGACGTGCACGAGCGACGGCATGGCGCAGGTGATCACGGGCCTCGCGCTCGAGCCCGGCGATGAGATCGTGACGAGCGACGAGGAGCATCCGGGCCTGCTCGGCGCGCTCGGCGCCGCGCGCGAGCTGCACGGCGTCTCGATCCGCGAAGTGCCGCTCGGCGAGGTCGCCGAAGCGGTCGGCCCGGCCACGCGCCTGGTCGCCTGCTCGCACGTCGGCTGGGTCAGCGGATCGCTCGCGCCGGCTGCACTCGCCGATGTCGAGCCGCCGGTTCTGCTCGACGGCGCGCAGGGCGTCGGCGCCGTCCGCGTCGACGTGCACGCGCTCGGCTGCGACGCATACGCGGGCGCCGGGCAGAAGTGGCTGTGCGGCCCGGACGGCCTCGGCAACCTCTACGTCAGCGCCGCGCTGCGCGAGCGCCTGAGCGTCTCGCGCCGCGGCTACGCGAACCTCGAGGACCCCAACGCCGGCGTCGCCGCGACGCTGCACTCGGACGCGCGGCGCTTTGAGACGATGTCGCTCAGCGCCGAGGCCGTCGCGTGCGCCCTCGCGGCGATCGAGCTGCTCGAGTCGGTCGGCTGGGACGCCGTGCACGAGCGCTCGAGCGCGCTCGCGGCGCGCCTGGCCGAGCAGCTCGCCGAGCGCGGGCGCGAGGTCGCACCGCGCGATCGCACGACTCTCGTCTCCTTCGCCAGCGACGACCCCGAAGTCGAGCGCGCCCTGCTCGCCGAGCGCGGCGTCGCCGTGCGCAACATCCCCGGCCGACCGTGGCTGCGCGCGTCCGTCGGCGCGTGGAACGACGAGAACGACCTCGAGCGCCTGCTCGGGTCGCTCTCCGCATGAGCGCGTCCTCGCAGACGGCCACACTGCCGCAACAGCACGCAAGCTCCGCGGGCGCGGCCGAGCGGCTGCGCGCGCGCTTCGGCTTGCACCACCTCGCGCTCGCCGGCGTGCTCGTCGTCGCGGCCGTGCTCGACACGCACCGCCTCTCCCAGAACGGCTACGGCAACATCTTCTACTCGGCCGGCGATCGCTCGATGCTGCGCTCGCTGCACAACTTCTTCTTCGTCTCGTTCGACCCCGGCGGGCTGATCACCGTCGACAAGCCGCCGCTCGCGCTGTGGCTGCAGACGCTCAGCGCGAAATTGTTCGGCTTCACGCCGCTCAGCCTGCTGCTCCCGGAGGCGATCCTCGGCGTGCTCTCGGTCGCGCTGCTCTACCGCGTGCTCGCGCGGCGCCTCGGCGGCTGGGCGGGCGTCGCCGGCGCGCTCGCGCTCGCCGTGTTCCCGTCGTTCGTCGCGATCTCGCGCACGAACAACGTCGACGCGTTGTTGATCCTGCTGATGATCCTGTCCTGCGATGCAGCGCTGAGCGCCTGCGAAAACGGGCGCTGGCGCACGCTGCTCTGGAGCGGCGCGCTCGTCGGTCTCGCGTTCAACACGAAGACGCTCGCGGCGTACCTGGTCGTTCCCGGCATCGCGCTCGCGTTCCTGCTCTGCGCGCCCGGCTCCGTGCGCCGGCGATTGCTGCAGCTGCTCGCCGCAGGCGTCGTGATGGTGCTCGTCTCCGCCGCGTGGATGGCCGTCGTCGAACTGACGCCGGCGAGCAAGCGCCCGTACGTCGGCAGCTCGACGAACAACACCGAGACCGGGCTCACGTTCAGCTACAACGGCTTCGGGCGCGTCGGCGGGCAGACGGGCGGCCCCGGGCAGATCCCCGTCGGCGCAGGCGGCGTCGGCAAGCGCGCGACTCCCGCTGCCCCCGGCGCCGCGGGCAGCTCGAACGCGATCCACACCTCGAAAGCGCCGTCCCCCCCGCCGACGTTCCTGCCGAACGGGCGCGAACGCAACCCGATCGCCTTCGGCGGTCCCGTCGGCCCGCTGCGACTGTTCGGCAAGGGGCTCGGCGACCAGGGCGCGTGGCTGCTGCCATTCGCGCTGCTCGGCCTGCTCGCGCTCGCCGCGCTCGTGCTCGGCCGTGCCCGCAAGCGCCGCGACGCGCGCCTGGCGCTGCTGATCGTGCTCGGCGGCTGGTTCCTGCTCGAGGCCGCCGTACTGAGCCTGTCGAAGGGCATCGTCCATCCGTACTACGTCTCCGCGCTCGGGCCCGGCGTCGCGGCGATGGTCGGCGCCGCGACATACGCCTTCGCGCAGTTCGCGAAACGGCGCGACTGGCGCCTGCTGCTGGCGCCAGTCGCCGTCGCCGCGACGGTGCCGGTGCAGCTGCACCTGCTGCACACGGCGCACTACATGGCGTGGTTCACAGCACCGCTGATCCTCGCGGCCGCACTCGCGCTCGCGCTGCTTGCCGCGCTGGCGCTGCTGCGTCGCAGGCTCGCGCCGGCGGCGCTCGTGCTCGTGCTCGGCGCGCTCGCGGTCGCGCCGGGCGTCTACTCGGCGAGCAACTGGCTCGCGCCCGTGCAGTCGACGTTCCCCGCGGCAGGCCCGCGTGCGGCCGCCGGTCCTGGCGGCTACGGCGTCAACGAAGAGCACGTCGACGTCGATCGCGCGCTGCTGCGCTACGTCGAGGGCCATCGCGCAGGCACGCGCTGGTCGGTGCTCGCCGACGCGTCGAACACGGCCTCGCCGATGATCCTGCTCGGCGGCGACGCCGGCTCGCTCGGCGGCTTCAGCGGGACCGACCCGGCGCTCAGCGGGCCTGGGCTCGGCGCGCTCGTCGCGCGCGGCGAGGCGCGCTACGTGATCCTCGGCGGCGAGTTCTCCACGCGCGGCGGCAACGGCGCGACGCAGGCCGTCCAGCGCGTCTGCCGCGTCGTGCACACGCGCACGTGGCTGCCGCGCCCGCTCGAAGCGAACGGGCTGATTTTGTTCGACTGCGCCCGAACCGCGGCGAAGCTCAGCGCGTCCTGAGCGCGGCTCAGGCGGCGACGGCGAGCTCGCGGTGAAACGCGCGCGCGAACAGGGCCGTCTCGCGGCTCGCGGCCCAGCGTGGCACGACCGGATCGCCGTCGGCGATCAGCTGCAGCTCGACCTCGCCGTCGTGCAGCTCCAGGTGCGTCGCGCGCACGAGCTGATCGCGCGAGCGCTCCAGGTCCTCGGCTAGGCGCAGCAGCACGGCACAGCGATCGAGGCGCTCCGCGTCGCCCTCGCCGAACAGCGCGCGCAGCGGGCCCGGGTCGGGCGTGCCCTTGCGGTGGTAGCGCGCCGCTTGGGCGATGATCGCGACCTCGACCGGCGAGAAGCCCGGGAGCCCGGCGTTGAGGATCAGATAGCGCGAGTGCTTGTGGTGGTCGTCGTAGTCGACCGACATGCCGATGTCGTGCAGGATGCTCGCGGCCCACAGCAGCTCGCGCTCGCGCCCGTCGCCGTCGTGCAGCCCGAGTCGCGCGAGCTCGTCGAACATGCCGAGCGCGAGCGCCGCGACGTGGCGCGTGTGCGCGACGTCGAGGTGATACTGGCCGGCGAGGTTCAGCACGCTCGCGCGATGCACGTCGGCGAACAGCGGCGGCCGCTCCGCGGGCGGATCTTGCGGCGCGAGCTCGCCGGCGACGCGCGGCGCGGAGCGATCGGCGCTCCCTGGCGCGAGCAGGCGCTCGAAGAAGACGCCCTCGCGCAGCCCGGCCTCGGTCGTTTCGAGGCCGTCGAAGCCGCCGGCCTCGAGCACGACCTGCACGACGACGGCGCCCGCGAGGATGATGTCGGCGCGCGCAGGCTTGATCCCGGGAACGCTCGCGCGCTCCGCCGCCGGGAGCGCGGCGAGGCGCTCGGCGAGCTGAGCAAGCGCGTCGCGCTCGATCACCATCCCCTGCACGCCATTCGACGGCAGCCCGGCGGCACGCTGCGCAGCCGCGGCGAGGTTCCGCACGGTGCCACCGATCCCGACGAGCCGCTCGCCGCGGGCCGAGCCGCCGCCCCCGCCGCCGTCGCCGTCGCCGAGCCATCCCGCCTCGGCGATCTGCTCGCCGACGTGCTCCCTCAGCGCCTCGATCTGGCGGCGCTTCGCGGGGCCGTTGACGGGCAGGAACGCCTCGCTCATCCGCACCGTGCCGAGCGGCCACGAGCCAGAAGCGCGCGCGAGGCGATCGGCGACGCGCACGAGCTGCAGCGAGCCGCCGCCGAGATCGAGCACGCAGCCGTCCGTGAGCGTCGTCGAGTTGACCGCCGCGAGATAGCCGTAGCGCGCCTCGTCCTCGCGCGAGAGCACGCGGATCGGCAGGCCGGAGCGCTTGCGTGCAAGCTCGAGGAAGCGCTCGGCGTTGCGCGCGTCGCGAATCGCGCTCGTCGCGACGGCGTCGACGCTGTCGCCGTGCAGCCCGCTCGCCTCGCAGAACTGCGCGAAGACGTCGAGCGTCGCGAGCGCTCGCGCGATCGGCTGCTCGCCGAGCTCGCCGCTGTTCGCGAGACCCTCGCCGATCCGCACCGGCTCATAGATCTCATCGGTGCGCTTCCACCAGCCGTCGCCCGCGAGGAACACGACGAGCCGGAAGGAGTTCGAGCCGAGATCGATCACGGCGAGACGCTCGTCGGGCTTCACGGCGGCAGCGTATTGGCCGTGGCGGAGGGCGCACGCGGGGCGTCAGCGTCGAGCCGCATGGCTGCTCGACCTCAGCTCAGGCGACGGGCTGGAGAGTCGGCTCAGGCAGGAGCGTCGTCGGCCGAGGCGAGCACGAGCATGTGCTCGGCGACGCTCGTGATGCTCAGCAGGCGCTGGACCTGCGGCGAGCCCGGCGTGATCGCGAACTCCTGACCGCGCGCGCGAGATTTCTCCTGTGCGAGCAGGATCACGCGCAGCCCCGTCGAGTCGACGAACTTCAGCTCGTCGAGGTCGAGCACGAGCAGCGGCGCAGCCGCGATCTCGGCGTCCTCGAGCGCGTGTTCGAGGATCGCCGAGCTGGCGAGATCGAGTTCGCCGTTGAGTCGCAGCACGACGCGATCGTCTTTGCCTTTCGCGTCGACCTGCAGGTGCTGCTGAGCGCCCACGAGAGCATCGTACACGTCTTTTTCCGATCCCTGCACGGTTCGCCACGCGGCAAAGCTCGCTGCGGCGTCTGATCGCCGCGGCCCTCGCGAGCGAGGCGGTCGGCACTAGTCGGGGTCGCGCACGGCCCGCCGGTAGAGCGGCGCCGCGAACCACAGCAGCGCGAACGGGATCGCGACGAGACCGGCCGTCGCCGCTCCGGCGCCGACGCCGAACAGCTTCGTCGTGACGAGCAGCAGGCTGCCGCACATCGCGAGCGCGAGGAACACGAGCCCCGCGATCGACACGCGGTTGGCGAGGAAGACGACGTGGCGCTTGTCGTCGTGGCGGAACAGCAGGCGGTGGTAT
>DASZLB010000079.1:0-12049 GCA_035552575.1 Solirubrobacteraceae bacterium
GCCTGCTGCTCGCGCGTGCGAAAGCGCTGGCGCGGCTCGCCGCCGGAGTCGCCGAGGTGACGGTGGTCGAACACGAGCACCGCCGCGCCCGCCTCGGCGAGGCGCTCGGCGTACTGCGCCAGCCCGTCGTGGCGCGTCAGCGAGAAGCCGTGCGCCATCACGACGCAGCAGCTCGCCTCGCCGGCCGGGCGGTAGAGCCACGCTGCGCAGAGCGCGTCATCGGAGGGGAATGTCAGCTCGCTGCGCTCGATCGCCGAAGCCTAGCCCCTCGCGGCGAGCGCGCAACGCCGGCATCCGCGCCGGCCCACGCCGGCCCACGCCGCGCTCGCCGCGGCGGTAGGCTGCGCGGCGTGATCGTCGTCACGGCCCGCATGCATGTCGCGCCCGAGAACCGCGAGCGCTTCATCGAGGTCGCGAGCGAGATGTGCGCGCGCTCGCGCGAGGACGACGGTTGCAGCGGTTACCGCGTGTACGCCGATCTCGAGCAGGAGAACCGCTACGTGATCGTCGAGGAGTGGGCCGACGAGCAGGCGCTGCAAAGCCACTTCGCGCAGCCGCACACGGGCGCGTTCCTCGGCGGGCTCGGTCCGCTGCTCGCCGAGCCTGCCGACGCGCTGTTCCACGAGATCGCCTCGACGCGCAGGCTCGACCCGCGGCGCGGCCTCGTGCCGGTCGACTGAGCGGACTTTCTCAGGCGCATAGACTCCGCGCGATGGAGTTCGAAACGATCTCCGGCGGCGCGCAGCCGTTCGTCGTCTCACAGCTCGGCGACGGGCCGGACATCGTGCTCGTCCACGGCTTCCCCGACACGCCGTACGGCTTCGCCGAGCTGCAGGCGCAGCTCGTGCAGGCGGGCTGGCGCGTGACGGTGCCGTGGCTGCGCGGCTATCGCCCCGAGACGATCGTGCCGGGGCGCCCGTACGACTTCGAGACGCTCGGGCGCGACGCGATCGCGCTGCTCGACGCGATCGGCGCGCAGCGCGCGGTCTTCGTCGGGCACGACTGGGGCGCGCTGATCGGCTACGTGATCGCGACGATCGCGCCCGAACGCGTGCGCGCGATGGTGACGCTCGCGATCCCGCACCCGAGCCTGCTCGAGCGCTCGCCCGCGTCGTTGTGGGCCGCGCGGCACTTCATCGCGCTGAAGCTGCCATGGGCGGCGCACAGCGTCAGGCGCGGCAACTTCTCCTACCTCGACCGGCTCTACAGCCGCTGGGCGCCGAACTGGTCGGGCCCCGAGCGCGACGAGACGGTGCGCCTGGCAAAGCAGGCGCTGTTCTCCGCGCAGACGCTCGACGGCGCGCTCGACTACTACCGCGCGCTGCCGCTCGGCGGCTCGCCGCTGCTCGACGAGCCGCCGGCCGTGCCGGGGCTGATCGTCGGCGGCACGGCCGACATCGCGCCGGCTGATCTGTTCCGCGCGACGCCGGCGCTGCTGCCGGCGCCGAGCCGCGCGCTGGTCGTCGAGGGCGCCGGGCACTGGCCGCACCGTGAGAACGCGCCGCTCGTTTCGCGCGAGATCCTCGACTTCGTTGGCGCGCTCTGAGCGGGCGTGCTTAGATTAGGCGCTCACGGCAACGTGAAACACACAGTCACACCCAGCGCGCGCCCGTAGCTCAGTGGTCAACGGTTCTCTTCGGGGAGCCAAAGAGCAGCGGTCTTTCAAGCCGCAGGCCGCGGGTTCGATTCCCGCCGGGCGCACTGCAGCACCGAAGCTCAGCCTGCTGCGAAGGTCGACTCGCCGATCGCATTCGCGCGCGTCGGATGCAAGTGAGAGACGAGCGCCACAGACGACGCCGCGGCGAGGACGCGTTCGGCCTTTCAAACGACGGGCTCGGCGCAGGCCGGCAGGCCCATCGTGCCGTTGTTTCCCTCCGTTTCGACCGTGCGAAGGACGCCGTGTTCGATTGATCGGGTCACCTGTTGACATTCCGCGTAAAACGTGATTTATATGTCCCAGCGGGAGCAGCGGTCCCGCCCACTCGGAGACACTGCAGACGAGTGGCGTGAGGGTTGACAGCAAGGGGCCTCGAGTCATGGACTTGAGTTCAGGATTGCCGGGCTGGGGAACGAGACGGCGATGAGGGAGTCGGTCTGCGAGGCGCAGCGAATGTCACGCGCGCTGCACGGCCGCTGGCCGTATCGCCGCTCGCACTGCCGTCACGATCTGCACTGGCTCGTTCGCGTGCGGGCGCAGTCCGGATCGTGCTCGACCGGGCGCGCGCACACGATGTCAGGCTTGCCGGCATATCGCCGGAGACCTCACGGCGCTTGAGGGACGCCGGGAGACCGCCTACCCGCTAAGCCCAGAGAGGGGGGCTCGGGAGGCATGCAGGGGCGGGTGGCGGTCCGGGGAGCCACCCGCTCTTGCCGCGTTCTCGGCGATTGCGTCGATCAGCTGCGGCCAGATCGCTCGCGGCATGTCGTGGCCCATGCGATCGATGCTCAACAGCTTCGCACCCGCGATCGCCTTCGCCGTCGCGCGGCCGCCGGAGGGGCGCACGAGCGGGTCGGCGGTGCCATGGACGACTAGCGTCGGCGCCGTGATCCGGCGCAGTTCGCTCGTGCGATCGCCCGAGGCGAGGATCGCCGCGAGCTGGCGGCCGGGACCGGCCGGGTCGTGGTCGCGCTCGTAGCTGAGCGCCGCGAGCGCCCGGATCTCCTCGGACCGATCAGAGATCGGCCAGCCCGGCAGCCCGCGTGAGCCGATCGCGTTGAACAGGCGCTCGAAGTGCGTCACGTACTGCTCGCGCCCGGCCGTCGGGCGGCGCAGGAAGAACGGGTAGAGCTTCAGCGCCGGCTGGCCGTTCGTCAGCGCGCCGGTGTTCGACATGATCGAGGTCAGCGAGCGCACGCGCTTGGGGTGGCGCGCGGCGAGCGTCTGCGCGATCATCCCGCCCATCGACGCGCCGACCACGTGCGCCGGCGAGAGGTCGAGCTCGCGCAGCAGCCCGGCCGCGTCCTCGGCCATGTCGCAGAGCTTGTAGTGAGCGGCGCTGCGCGAGCGCAACAGCAGCTGGCGGATCGTCGGCGGTGGCCCGTGGAGGTGCGTCGAGCGGCCGATGTCGCGGTTGTCGAAGCGCACGACGTGAAAGCCGCGCGCGGCGAGATCGCGGCAGAAATCGTCCTGCCAGGCGACCATCTGCGTGCCGAGGCCCATGATCAGCAGCGCCGTCTCCTCGGTGGGATCGCCGAACGTCTCGTAGCAGAGCGTGATGTCGTCGCCGACGTCGCAGAAGCGCTCGTCCATGATCGACAGATGCTAGCGGCCGATGCTCGCTAGGATCGCTCGTAATGGACGAGCGTGAGATCCGCGAGCTGTCGATCGACACGATCCGTGGCCTGGCGATGGACTCCGTGCAGAAGGCCAACGCAGGCCATCCCGGCACGGCGATGGCGCTCGCTCCGCTCGCCTACACGATCTTCGAGCGTTTCCTGCAGGCGAACCCGAACGACCCGGACTGGGCCGATCGCGACCGCTTCGTGCTCAGCTCGGGGCACGCGTGCGTGCTGCAGTACTCGATGCTGCACCTGTGCGGCTACGACCTGACGCTCGACGATCTGAAGCAGTTCCGCCAGTGGGGCTCGCGCACGCCGGGGCACCCCGAGCGCGGACACACGCCTGGCATCGAGGTGACGACGGGCCCGCTCGGGCAGGGCGTCGGCAACGCCGTCGGCCTCGCGCTCGCCGAGCGCTTCCTCGCGGAGCGCTTCAATCGCCCGGGCCACGAGCTCGTCGACCACCGCACGTACGCGATCTGCTCAGACGGCGATTTGATGGAGGGCATCAGCCAGGAAGCGGCTTCGATCGCGGGCCACTTCGGCCTCGGCAAGCTGACGCTCTGCTACGACGACAACCACATCACGATCGACGGCACGACGGCGATCTCGTTCGACTCCGAGAGCCACCTGCAGCGCTTCGAGGCCGAGGGCTGGCACGTGCAGCGCGTCGAGGACTCCGAGGATGTCGAGGCGCTGACGCAGGCGATCCGGCAGGCCGGCGAGGAAGAGGAGCGCCCGTCGTTCATCTCGATCCGCTCGCACATCGCCTATCCGGCGCCGCACGCGATCGACACGGCAAAATCGCACGGCGCGGCGCTCGGCGAAGACGAGGTGCGCGCGACGAAGGAAGTGATGGGCTTCGATCCGGACAAGAAGTTCTGGGTCGACGAGCGCGTCTACGAGCACATGTCGCTCGCGCAGAGCGGCGCCGAGGCGCAGGGCGAGTGGGAGCAGCGGCTGTACCGCCCGTGGCGCGACGCCTTTCCGGAGATGGCCGCCGACTGGGACCTCGCGTGGAAGGGCAAGCTGCGCGACGGCTGGCGCGAGGCGCTGCCGACGTTCGCGGCCGGCGAGGAGATCGCCTCTCGCTCGGCCGGGCAGAAGACGATGGCGGCGTTCGCCGAGTTCGGTCCGACGATGATCGGCGGCGCGGCGGACCTCGTCGAGTCGACGAAGACCGTGTTCGACGGCGCCGGGCAGTTCTCGAAGGTCCATGCCGGGCGCAACGTGCCGTTCGGCATCCGCGAGCACGGGATGGGCGCGATCGTCAACGGCGCCGCTGCGCACGGCGGCATCGTCAAGCCGTACGGCTCGACGTTCCTGATGTTCTCCGACTACATGCGCGGCAGCGTCAGGCTGTCGGCGCTGAGCCGCTTGCCGGTCGTCTGGGTCTGGACGCACGACTCCGTCGGGCTCGGCGAGGACGGCCCGACGCACCAGCCGATCGAGCACTTCGCCTCGCTGCGCGCGATCCCGGAGCTGTGGGTGATCCGCCCTGGCGACGCGAACGAGACGGTCGTCGCGTGGCAGCTCGCGCTCGAGCGCGAGGACGGCCCCGTCGCGCTGTTGCTCTCGCGCCAGAACATCCCGACGCTCGACCGCGGCGAGGTAGCGAGCGCCGACGGCGTCGCGCAGGGGGCCTACGTGCTGTGGGACTCGAACGACGGCGAGACGCCCGAGCTGATTCTGATCTCGACAGGCGCCGAGGTGCCGACGACGCTGCATGCCGCGCAGGAGCTCGCGCAGGACGGCGTCAAGGTCCGCGTCGTCTCGATGCCGTGCATCGAACTGTTCGAGGCGCAGTCGCAGGACTACCGCGACGACGTGCTGCCGCCGAGCGTCACCGCGCGGCTTTCGGTCGAGCCCGGCGCGACGGCAGGCTGGTGGAAGTGGGTCGGCCTGCAGGGCGACGTGCTCGGCCTCGACCGCTTCGGCGCGTCCGCTCCGGGCACGACGACGCTCGAGAAGCTCGGCTTCACCTCCGAGCACGTCGTCGAGCGCGCGCGGGCATTGCTCGGACGCGACAAATAATATTTATTAATTAATAATTAATTCTGAAAAGAGATAAAGGAGACAAAGCTATGTCCTCCGAGCCGATTCCTCCGCTGCGCCTGCTCTCGGCCCTCGGCCAGAGCGTCTGGGTCGACAATCTCTCACGCGAATCGACGCGCAACGGACACCTGCAGCAGCTGCTCGACGACTACTCCGTCGTCGGTGCGACGTCGAACCCGTCGATCTTCGAAAAGGCGATGGCGGCCGGCGACGCCTACGAGCAGCAGCTTTCAGAGCTCGACGACGACCTCGACATAAAGGACGTCTTCTGGGCGCTCGCCGACGAGGACATCCGCGAGGCGTGCGACCTGTTCCGTCCGGTGTGGGACGGCGGCTCCGGACGCGACGGCTATGTCTCGCTCGAGGTCGACCCCGGTCTTGCTTACGACACGCTCGCGACGTTCCGCGAAGCGATGCGCATCCACGAATCGGTCGACAAGCCCAATCTAATGGTGAAGATTCCCGCGACGAAGCCAGGGCTCGCGGCGATCGAGGACGTCATCTCGAAGGGCAAGTCGATCAACGTCACGCTGATCTTCTCGCTCGAACGCTACGAAGCCGTCGCCGAGTCCTACATCCGCGGCCTCGAGCGGCTCGTCGCCGAGGCAGGCGACCCGACGAACGTCGCCTCCGTCGCGAGCTTCTTCGTCTCACGGATCGACACGGAGGCCGACAAACGGCTCGACGAGCTCGGCGGGCACGACGAGCTGAAGGGCAAGCTCGCGATCGCGAACGCGCGCCTCGCCTACCAGCGCTACAAGCAGATCTTCGCCGGCCCGCGCTGGGAATACCTCGCCTCGAAGGGCGCGACGCCGCAGCGCGTTCTGTGGGCGTCGACGTCCGTCAAGAACCCCGACTACCGCGACACGCTCTACGTCGAGGAGCTGATCGGCCCGGACACCGTAAACACGATGCCCGAGGAGACGATCAAGGACTTCCAGGACCACGGCGTCCCGCGCGCGCGCCTGGAGTCCGACCTAGAAGAGGCGCGTCAGGTGTTCGCCGAGCTCGAGGCGGCCGGCGTCGACTACAAGGACGTCACCGACACGCTCGAGCGCGAGGGCGTCGAGAAATTCGCGCAGGCCTTCGCGGAGCTGCTCGACGGGCTCGAGAGCAAGCGCTCCTCGCTCGCCGCCGCCTGAGTCGCGCTAGGAGTACGGCAGCGGGATCAGCACGGTGATCCGCAGCGGCCCCGACGGGAACGCCTTCGCTGTGAACGTGTACGCGCGGTAGCTCTTGCCGTGAACGCTCACAGGGCCGCTCGCCGGGATCGGCCCCGGCGAGGCGCCGATCGTGCTCTTGACGAGGCGCGAGCCCATGTACATCAGCACGTCGAGCCCCGCGAGCCGGTTCGCGAGGCGCTTGTAGCCCTCGTCGTCCTGGATCGAGAGCACGAAGCTGCCGATCGTGCGCCCGTGCAGGCGCAGCGGCGCGGTCACGGGCGCGAGCACGTAAGGGCCGCCGACGTCTGCGAGCAGCTTGCTGCGAGAGCTGACGCGCAAGCGCACGATGTGCTGGTGCAGCAGCGCCTGCACGGCCGTGCGCGTCGCCGTCTTGTCGCGCTTCGCCACAGCCTGCAGCAGCGGCGCGTTCTGCTGCACGCGCCCGATCTGCGTCAGCGTGCGCCGGCCGGCCTCGCCCTCGTAGATCAGCCGCGCGATGCGGCTCAGCGTGTTGACGGTCGTCTCGTCCTCGCTCGCGCCGCACAGCGGCACGGTCGATTCGATCGAGCGCAGCAGGAACACGCGCAGCGCTTCGCCGGCCGGGTACGCGCGCGCCGCGTAGGAGGTGAATTGATACGTGACGCCGTTGCGCTCGAGCGTGCCCTGCGCCGGCAGCGCCCCGTCCGGCAGCGCGAAAGCTCCCGCGAGCGTCTGCGCGTGGCCCGAGGACGGTTCGCTGCGCAGCAGCGTCGTTGCTTCGGCGATCCCGTTCGTCTCGGCGATCAGCCCGCCGTCGGCCCACACGCTCGTGACGAAGCTCGCGATCGGCTTGCCGCCGGCGCCCGTCAGCGTGCCTCCCAGGGGCGTCAGCGCCGGCCCGCCGAGGTCGACGAGCACCTTGCCGGCGCGCACGACGCGCAGGTTCGTCATGTGCCCCGTCGCGATCAGCGCGCGCCCGGCCGCGCGCGCCTTCGCCGCGTTGCCTTCTTCGACTGCCGTGCGCAGCGCGGCGGAGGACTCGATCATCCGCGTCGCGCTCGCGGTCCGTTCGCTCGAGACGCCCTCGCGATAGACGCGCGTCGCGACGTGGCCGAGCGCGTCGAGCACCGTCGCGGCGCAGCTTCCAGGCGTCGCGACATCGACGTCAGCGCGCGCGTCGTCGCTGTCGCGGAAGCTCGAGCCGCAGCTGCTGAGCAGCAGCGCGACGGCGGCGCACGCGCACAGCGCGAGCGCGAGCCGCGCACGCGTCGATGCAGACCGCTCGGAGAGGAGGCGTTTGCGCACGCGTCGAACCATCGTCAACGATCCTAAGCGGTCACTAATCCGGTCGTGAGATAGCTTTCACCGATGCCGATCGCGCTGATCACGGGAGCTTCGACGGGCATCGGGCAGGCAACCGCCCTGCGACTCGCGCGCGCAGGTTGGTCTGTGCTCGCCGGAGTGCGCCGCAGAGAGGACGGCGAGCGGCTCGCCGGCGAAGACCGCTCCGGGCGGATCGAGCCGCTGCTGCTCGACGTGACCGACCTCGAGCAGATTCGCCTCGCGGCCGTGCGCGTCAGCGAGCTCGGCGGCGGCGGCGACTCCTCGCCGGGGCGCCTCGACGCGCTCGTCAACAACGCCGGCATCGGCTTCGGCGGCCCGCTCGAGCTGATCTCGCCCGAAGACCTGCGCACGCAGTTCGACGTCAACGTGCTCGGCCAGGTCGCCGTCACGCAGGCGCTGCTGCCGGCGCTGCGCGCCGCGCGCGGCAGGCTGCTGTTCGTCTCCTCCGTCGGCGGGCGCGTCGCGATGGCCTTCACCGCGCCGTACGCCGCGTCGAAGTACGCGCTCGAGGCCATCGGCGACGCGCTGCGCGTCGAGCTGAGCACGTCGAACGTGCAGGTCGCGCTGATCGAGCCAGGCTCCGTCGCGACGCCGATCTGGGAGAAGACGCGCGAGGTCGAAGAGAAGCTGACGATCCCCGAGAGCATGCGCGCCGAGTACGGGCACGTCCCGGCCGCGATGAAGAAGACGATCGAGAGCACCGCGAGCCGCGGCGTCCCGCCCGAGCAGGTCGCCGAGACGATCGAGGCAGCGCTCACCGCGAAGCGGATGAAGGCGCGCTACGTGATCGGGCGCGACGCGCGCGCGATGATCGCGATGCGCCGGCTGCTGTCCGACCACGTCTTCGACCGCGTCGCGAAACGCGCGCTTGGCGTCTAGCTCGCTCGACGCCTAGCTCGGCGGCCGATACACCGCGAGCCACGCGAACACGCTCGTGCTCGCGGCCTGCGTCTGCAGCATTCCCGGTCGCGCGTCGTTCGGCGGCAGCGTCTCGCCGTTCCACGACAGCAGGTACAACCCCGCGCTGTTGCGCGCACGCGCTTCGATGTTGCGCGCGTTGTCGGCCGCGAGCGAGTACAGCGTGCCGTCGTGGTGCAGCGCGTATGTCGCGAGCATCCACTGCAGGTAGATCGCGTCGTACTGCGGCGAGAAGTCGAGCAGGTAGCCGAAGCGCTTCAGCGAGTTCGTCTGCTGTTCGGTGGCGTGCGCGCAGTCGCTCGGCGTGTGCGTGAGTTCGCAGAGCACCGCCTGCGCGTAGATCAGCGGACCCTCGGCGTAGTCGATCGGCGTCGGGTTCAGGCTGCTGCCCGCGTACAGCCCGTCGGCCGTGCTGAAGCCGCTCGTGTTGCCCCACGCGAGGAACTTGCGCGCCTGTCCGAGCGCGAAGCTCGATCCCGTCTGCTCGTAGAGCAGCGTCGCGAGCAGCGTGTCGGACGCGAGCGCCGCGCCGGCCTTGTACGGGTGCTCGGTGTTCCACCACAGCCCGCCCGTGCTCGGATCCCAGCCGGCCGCGGCGATGTACGACAGCGCGCGCTGCGCGTCTGCGAGCCAGCGCTTCGCGCCGGTCGCGCGGTAGGCGTTGACGAACGCGATGCCCCACCAGCCGTTGTCGTCGAACCACGTCTCCGTGCCGGCCGTGCGATCGCCCGGATACGGCGAGTAACCGGGGCGCGGACGCAGGCCGCGGTTGAGGTAGCGCTCGGCGCCCGCCGCGAAGCGCGTCAGCGCGGCGCGGTTCGCCGGCGTCGGCTGCGCGATCGCGTTCGCGTCGAGCGACTCGAACAGCGGCACGATGTCCCAGATCGTCGCGAGCGGGTAGCGGTCGCGGTCGCCGAGGCGCGAGTCATACCAGCCGAGACGCTTGTCGCTCCAGCGCGCTTTCGCCTGGGCGACGCCGCTTTGCGCGAGCGAAAGGTAGTGCTGCTGGGCGGTGGTCAGCGGGGGCGGCTGGGCGGCTGCGCTCGCTGGGTGTGCCGGGCTCGCGGGCTTCGGCGTCGCTGCCGACGCTGCCGGGATTGTCGACGCCAGCGCCAGCGCTGCGAGCATCGGCGCGAGCAGCGCGAGAAGGGTTGGCGTCGAGCGGCGCATACGAGTGGAACACAGACGGTAGGGCCGATGTCGC
The DNA here is from genome assembly GCA_035552575.1 of Solirubrobacteraceae bacterium. Lineage (GTDB taxonomy): Bacteria > Actinomycetota > Thermoleophilia > Solirubrobacterales > Solirubrobacteraceae > Palsa-744. Next base: position 9,943 of record DASZLB010000079.1, read on the forward strand.
GGTCGCCCGGCTCGTCTACGACGGGCGTCCGCCGGCAGCCTGCGTGCGGGCACGGTGCGGGCGGCTACCTTGTAGCGGCGATGGCGCCCGACGAACCGAACACAGCGCCGGTCACTCACGCGCATGTACCGGAGCCCGCCTCGGAGCGAAGCAGCTGGCTGCTCGCCGGCGGCCTCGCGCTGCTCGGGATCGCGGCGCTGCTCGCGGCGCTGACGCTCGGAGGCGGCTCGGCGTCCTCGCCGGCGGCAGCAGCGCCACCCGTCGCACCAGTCGCAGCAACGACGCCCGCGCCGAGCGCGGCATCGTCGGCGAGCGTGCTCGCAGGCGCCTCCGGCAACGGGCATCGCGTGCGCTCGCGACGCGGCGCAGGCGCGATCGTCGCGCGCCCTTCGGGCAAGCAGCAGCAGCTCGACGCGACGCGCTTCGTCGATCAGACGCAGACGCACATCTCGACGCGCTGGATGGAAGGCTTCTATCCGATCTACGCGACCGCGCAGCGCACATTCGGCGTCAACTGGCTGCTGCTCGCGTCGATCCACCGCCAGGAGTCGGCGTTCTCGACGGCATCTGACACGTACACGGGCCTGAACTTCGCCGGCTGCTGCGGCGGGCCGATGCAGTTCAATGTGACGAACGGCCCGATCACGACGTGGCGTCTCGTCAGCGACTCGTTCCGCTACGGCGCACGGCCGCGGACATACGACCACGTGACGGCGAAGCACCCGTCGATCTACGACGACTTCGACTCGATCATGGCCGCCGCGCACCTGCTCTCGGCCGACGGCGCCGGCTACACGCTCGACGGCGCCGCGTGGGACGCGGCGTACGACTACTACGGACACGACGCGACGGGCGTGACGTACGCAGACCAGGTGCTAGCGCGCGCGATCGGCTGGTCGCAGCACGGGTTCTGCATCAACTGCGGCGTCGATCGGGCACTCGTCGAAGCGCTGCACGCCGCATACGGCGCGCCCGTGCTCGCGACGCTGACGAAGGCGAGCGTCGCGCGCGTGCGCAAGTGATCGCCGCCCCTGGCTCGACGCTCAGACAGCGATCTGCGCCGGGCCGGCGAGGACGTTGCGCTCAGCGTTTGAGCGTAAAGACCTTCGTCGCGCTCACGGGCGCCTTGCCGCGCGGCGTGAACGTGCCCTTGGCGGTCAGCTTCACTCGCTTGCTGTGCTTCAGCAGTGCCTTGCCCGCGGCCGTGAGCTTCAGCTCGAGCGTCTTCGTGCCGGCCGCCGAGAACCTCAGCCGGCCGGTCGCGACGAGCACCGGCTTTGGCTTCGCCCGCTTCGCGAGCTTCGCGCCAGGCGGGAACTCGTACCAGGCGATCGTCAGCGAGCCGGCCTCGGGCGCGTGGAAGCGCAGCGCGTAGTTGCCCTTCGCAAGCAGCGATGCCGTCCTCGCGGATCTGCCGGCGGGTGCGAGGTGCGCGATCAGCAGCGCTCTGAGCTGTGCGGCGCCGATGCTCGCGACTGGGATCGACGTCGGGGCGGGAGTCGGCGCCGGCGCGGGGGCGGCCTGCTGAGGGACGACCTGGGGCTCGGGCTGGGGCGTTGGCGACGGCGGGCCGGCGAGCGAGCACAGCGAAGTTGCGAGGCTTGCTCCGAGTGGCGCGCCGATGCCCGTCGCCATGTCGTACCCCGGCAAGACTGCGAAGGGGCCTGTACCGAACGTCGTGTTGTTGTTCGCTCTGCCGGTGAACGGACTCGGTTCGACGACGTCGCGGAAGTCGCTCGCGTAGCTGCTGCCGGCGATGGCGTACAGCGCGGGATTGGCGAAGCCGATCGACGCGCCGTGGCAGGTCGCAGAGGAGTTGGCGAGTGCGGTGAAGGCCGCCCATAGCGGCGCCGAGGCGCTCGTTCCTCCAACGACGGTCCAGCCTCCGTGAGGCAGGCTCCCGTCGACAAAGACGACATACCCGGTTTCGGGATCGGCGTCGGCTGCGACATCGGGCACCTGACGACACAGTCCTACGTGGTTGTCGCACGGAACGCCCGAGGATTCGCCTTGCCTGAAGATGCCTACCGTCGCGGCTGCGCTCGACTGGTAGCTCGGCATTGGCCATTGTTCTGAGACGCCACCGCCGCTGCCGCCAAATTCTTCA
>DASZLB010000080.1:0-30474 GCA_035552575.1 Solirubrobacteraceae bacterium
GCCTTGATCCCCTCGGCGCGAAACGCTTCGGCGAGGTTGTAGGCGTGTTTGACGCCGGCCGCATAGACGACGCCGGGGACGCCGTTGAAGCGCGTCTTGTAGAGGTTCGCGACGGCCATGTTGAACGGCTGCTGGTCGAGCAGTTTTGCGAGCTCGTCCTGGTCGAACTCGGTGTCGATCTCGCCGCGGCGCAGCGGCACGTTGGCGATCGTGCGCACGCCGACGCCGGGTGAGATGCGCACACAGCGCAGCGGCGCGATCACGCCGCGGCGGGCGGCCTGGGCGAGGTCGAAGCGCGAGGTCTGCGTCGGGAACAGGTCGGTGACGTGGCGCGCGATCAGCGCGCCGGTCGCGGTCATGCCGATGAAGATCGGCCCGGTCCACTCGCGGATCGCGGCGCTCGTCTTCTCGCCGAGCGCCGTGTGAGCCTCGTCGCAGATGACGATCGTGTAGGCGCTCGAGATCTTGCCGGCGTTGCGCACGAACCACTGGTAGGTCTCGACGGTCACGGGCCCGCGCGAGGAGTCCTCGCCCTTCAGCAGCGGTTTCGAGATGCGCTTGGTGTAGCCGCGCTCGCGCAGCTCGCCGTTGAACTGGTCGACGAGGTTGCGCCGGTGCGTGAGGATCAGCACGCCGCCGGTCTGCGAGGCCTCGACGAAGCCGAGCGCGGCGACGGTCTTGCCGGCGCCGGTCGCGTGCTCGAACCAGAAGCGCTTCGCCGCATTGGGGTCCTCGGGCTGCTCGGCGAGCGACTCCTCTTCCTCCTCGCCGTCCTCGACCCAGTCGCGCGGCTCCTCGTCGCCGTCGCTCTCGGTCTCCTCCTCGACCTCGTCATCGTCATCATCGTCGTCGGCGAGATCGTCTTCGTCGTCGAGCTCGTCGTCGTCGTCGTCCTCGTCGGGCGCGGCGCGCTGCACGGGGCCGAGATCGTCGTCGTCCTCGTCGTCCTCGTCGTCGTCTTCGGCCTCGTCGTCGTCGTCCTCGTCGGGCGCGTCCTCGACGGCCGCGGCAGACGGCTCGTCGCGGCCGGCGCTCGGCGCATCGTCGTCATCGACGCCGAGGATCTCGGCGGAGGCGAGCAGCTCGGGCGAGGCAGCCGAGCGAGCTGTGCCATTCGGCGCAGCGGCCTGCGCAGCGGCGAGCAGCGCCGCGAGCGTGCCCGACAGCGCATCGACCTGGTGCGCGGAGAGAACGGTGCCGTCGGCGAGCTTCGGCTCGTCCTCGGAGAGCACGCGTTCGAGCCCGAGCAGCAGCGAAAACTCGCGGCGCCAAGCCGTCGAGGGGTTCTTCGCCTTCGGACCGGCCTGCAGCTCGGCGAGCGCCCGGTCGAGCGCGGCGCGGCGCGGAGAGCCGGATGCGAGCGCGACGGCGGGGTCCTCGCCGTCGTGCAAGAAGCGCTCGCGGACGAGCTTCTCCGCACGCGAGATCTCCGCGGAGCTGGGAATGGGCGCGGCCTCGAGGGCCACTGAGGTGGGCTCGGCCATTGGCAGGCTCTGACTTCGAGACGGAACCGACGCAGAAAGCAACTTCGGCGTGGCTCAAAAGGCTGGCGTCCGACTGACGCCTTCTACCGGATGTCGTAAGCGACCCGGCTTCGACTTGCTTGCTCAAGATATAGCACGTGGCGGAGCGTGTGAAGCCGGGGTCGCGGTCGGCTCGATCTGCGACTCTTGTGCGCGATGACGCCGAAGCGCATGTGGATCGCGGCAGGCGCGGTAGCGCTGCTGGTGCTGCTCGTCGTCGGCCTCGTCCAGCTGGCGGGCTCCTCGAAGGAACCGGTCGCGCGCTCGAAGCTGACGCTGACGCAGGTGCACGCACGGCTGGCCGGCTCGCCGGCGCCGCTCGCGGCGCTGCACGCCCAGGCGAGCGACCTCCTGCCGGGCGGGCTGAGCGCGTTCCGTGCTCGCCTGGCGGCGCTGCGCGGACGCGCGATCGTCGTCAACAAGTGGGCGTCGTGGTGCGTCCCGTGCCGTGCCGAGTTCGGCGCGTTCCAACGAGCCTCGGTCGCGCTCGGTCGCGAAGTCGCGTTCGTCGGGATCGACTCGGGCGACACGAGCCGCGGCGCGGCGCTTGCGTTCCTGCGCAGCTTCCCGGTCAGCTACCCGAGCTACTACGACCACTCGGGCGCGATCGGCACGGCGATCACGGACTCGTCGTTCACGCCGGTGACGGTCTTCTACAACGGCGCGGGCGGGCGCTACATCCGCCAGGGGCCATACCCGAGTCAGGCGAAGCTCGAAGCGGACGTGCGCCGCTACGCGCTCGGGAGCGCACATGCCTGAAATCCGCATCGACCCGCTCAGCGGCCATCGGACGATCGTCGCCGGAGAGCGCTCGCGCCGGCCTGGCGGTGCGCCGACGCTGAGCGAGAGCGAGCGCGTGCTCGAGCCGATCGACCCGGAGCGCGACCCGTTCGCGGACGGTCACGAGGACCGCACGCCGCCGGAGCTGTACGCGGTGCGCCCGGGCGGAGGTGTTCCCGACTCGCGGGGCTGGACGGTCCGCGTCGTGCCGAACCTGTACCCGGCACTGAGCCCACGAGAGACCTCGGGCGGCGACGCGGCAGCGGCGAGCGCAGGGTCGTCGGGCTCGCCGACGGACACGACGCGCGCCGAGGGCCCGCGCGGCGCGGCGCTCGCGGAGCTGTTCTCGTCGCTGCCGGCGACGGGCGCGCACGAGGTGATCGTCAACGGCCCGCAGCCGGTGCTCTCGCTCGCCGAGCTGCCGGTCGAGCAGGTCGTCGCGGCGATGGATGTCTGGCGCGAGCGGATGCGCTTTCACGAGGACTGCGCGTACGTACAGCTGATCGTCAACGAGCGTCGCCAGGCGGGGGCGTCGCTGCCGCACACGCACTCGCAGCTGTACGGCCTCGACTTCGTCCCGGCGGCTGTCGCACGCGAGCGCGAGCGGGCGGGCGCGTATGCGACGCGCACGATGGGACAGAGCCTGCTCGGCGATGTCGTCGCGGAGGAGGTGCGCCTGCGCGAGCGGATCGTCGCGATCGACGAGGAGGCGGTGCTGATGGCGCCGTTCGCGTCGCGGCTGCCGTTCCAGCTGATGCTCGCGCCGCGCCGGCCGGTGCCGCGCTTCGAGCAGGACGGCCCGACGGGCGCGTCGCTGCTGCACGACGGGCTGAGACGATTGGCGCGCCACCTCGGCGCGAGCCCGCCGCTGAACCTCTGGGTGCGCACGGCGCCGCGCGGCGCGGAGCACTTCTGCTGGCGGATCGACGTGCTGCCACGATTGACTCACCTCGCCGGCCTCGAGCTCTCGACGGACGTGAACCTGAACATCGTCGCGCCGGAGCACGCGGCGGCGCTGCTGCGCGAGGCATAGAGCGCCGCGCCGGCCGGCAGGGACGCGGCGCTCGGCGGCACGTTAGTGTGCCGCGCAGCTATGGCCCTCGAGGAGCGCTTCGTCCCCCGCTTCGCCGCCGAGCCTCCGCAGGAGGATCTGCCGTACGGCCGCTGGGAGCAGCGGCTGCGCGAGGAGCTGATGACGGGCGTCGCGCAGCTCGACACGGACGGCGTCGAGCTCGGCGAGGCGGGCGAGATCCTCTGGTACCCGGACCGCACGTGGCACGGTCGCACGTACGTGCCGGCGACGACGTTGACGAGCGGCGGCTACGAGGTGTTCGGCTACGTGCGCTTCCTGCCGGCACCGGCCGGCGGGGAGGCGAGCGACTTCTACGCGTACGTCGACTTCTCGGAGGAGACGGCCGAGCGCAATCCCGACTGGCAGATGGATCTATGCGACGAGGTGATCGGGTCGTGGCGCGGCGAGGCGGGCGCGGTCGCGGCGATGACGCTCGTGTGGGGCCATCCGCTCGTCTCGGGCGGGCGCTTCGCGACGGCTGAGCTCGCGGATCTGGCGGTCGATCAGTGCGAGCTGACGAACGAGCGCTTCACGCTGATCGCGCCGGACGACTACCGCCACGACCTGCTCGAGATCAAGCTGTTCGGCGGCAAGGGCCAGGAGCTCGCGCGCGAGTCGCTCTACGCCGGAGACGACGAAGACGAGGGCGAGACCGCGGACGAGTAGCGCCCGCGGCCGACGACAACGACGGCCCCCGCCGCGCGCGCGGGGCGGCTATTTCTGCTTTTCGGCGGACTTACAGCCGGCGATCGCGTGCCGCTTGGCCGAGCCTTCGGGCAGCGGTGAGGCCCTGACGATTTCTTCGCAGACTTCGCGCGCGGCGGTGCGTATCGTGCCGGGGTCGCCGTTGGCGGCCTTATCGCAGATCGCTTCGATTTTGCTCCTCGTCGAGCTCGGCAGCGTGGGGATCGCTTTGACACCGCGCCTGCAGGATTCGACGGCTGCGGCTGTCGCGGAGCTCGTCGTCGTGCCGGTCGTGGAGGTCGCGGAGCTCGTGCTCGGCGCAGTCGAGCCGGTGGCGGTGCTCGACGTGCCGGCGCTCGTAGAGCTGCTGCTCGAGCTGCCACAGCCCGCGAGCAGGACGCCGGCGGCGAGCGGGACCAACAGCCAAGTCAAAAGCGTGCGCATCTCTGCCCCCTGATCGAAAAGGTCGTCGGCCGGCGGGCACTCGTGCCTGCGGACAGCCGCTGAGCGATGAAGCTATCGCCCGCGGCGGACTTCGCCAACGCCTGTCTACGGCTCGCCTACGGTGCGCCTTCGTGCTTTTCGCGCCGCTTGAAGGCCGCGACTTCCTGGGCTTCTTCCTTGGCGAAGCGTTCGCGAGCCGCCTTTTCGGCAGGTGTTTCCCTGCTCGACGGCGCTTTTTCTTTTTTAGTCGTTTTCTTTTTGTGCTTGGCGACGCGTTCGCTCTTCGGGGAGTGCTGCTTGCTCGAGTGGGAGTGTTTCTGCTTGACCGACGCTGCGGCAGCCTGCTTGGCGAGCTTCGCTTCGAGCTGCTTGCGTTTCGCCGCGAGTTCGCCTTCTTCGCGCTTGACGGCGACGGCTTCGCGCGCGCGCCGCTTCGCGTGTTCGGCCGTTTCGGCGGCTTCGCTGCTCGCTTCGGCGGCTTCTTCGCGCGCTGCGGCGCCGGCCCCCTGCGAGTCTCCTGCGCTCGCTCCACCCGAGCCGCCGCCACAGCCGGCGAGCACTACGGCCAGCGCTGCGACGAGCAGCAGGAGCTGCGCCGCAGGCAGGATGCGGACTTCGCTCGTGGGTCTGGAGATGCGCGTGGGCTTGCTCATGCCTATCCAGTTTCGCCGATCGTCGTAACGACGCGTTCGCCTTCGGCCTTCCGGCGCGCGGCTTGCTTCTGCTCGGCTTCCTTCTTCTCGACGGCTTCGCGTTCCGTCTGAGCCGTCGCCTTCGCTTCGGCTTCGCGCTTCTTCACCTTCGCTTCGGCGGCGGCTTCGCGCTTCTTCGCTTCCTTTTCGGCCTTTTCTTCGCGCTTCTTCGCCCTCGCGAGGGCCGCCTTTTCGGTCTTCTTCGCCTGTTCTTCGGCGGCTTCTTCGCGATGCGTAGCTTCGAGTTGCGAAAGCAGTTCGCGGTTCTTCGCCGTTTCGGCGGCTTCTTCGCGCTTTTCGTTTGCGGCTTCTTCGTTGACTTCGCTCGCCGCGCCGCCGCCGGCTTCGGCCTGCTGGCCCGCTTCTTTGCCGGAGATGCTGCAGCCGCTCAGCGCGATCGTCAGAGCGATCGCGGCAAGGAGCGCGAGCGGCATTCGCGCGACTGCACGGCTCGGCGTTGACATCCTCGGCAAGCTAGCAGTTGCCCTGCGACGATCGAAGCACTGGGCACGCGCATTAGCCTGCAAATGGAGGCAAAAGCGACATGGCGCCCACGCGCGCGATGCCCCCGCCAGGAGTCGAACCTGGATCTACCGCTTAGGAGGCGGTCGTCTTATCCATTGGACTACGAGGGCGTGCGCGATGTTCGGTGATGGCGAAAGGCTACCCGCGGCGCGCGGCGCGGTCAGGCATGCAGCGGCTCGGCGCGCTGCGCCTGTGCCTGCTCGCCGCGGCGCAGCTCCTCGGCGACGTGCGCTGCGCTCGAGTTCGCCCACGCGCTCGTGCTCGCGAAGCCGAGCAGGAGCACGGCTGCGCCGCAGCCGGTGACGATCCACCAGGCGGTATGACTGGCGTGCACGAAGCCGGGGCCGACGGACACGGCGCCGGCCGCCGCGACGGCACCGACGACGGCGACGCCGAGCGTCTGGCCGAGCTGGCGCGAGGTGGAGGCGACGGCGGCAGCGACGCCTGCCTGCGCCGGCGGCATCCCGAGCACGGCGGTGTTCGTGATCGGCGGGTTGACCATGCCGAAGCCGATACCGAAGATCACGTAGGCGGGGATCAGCGACGGGATCGAGGTGTCTGCGCCGAGCCCCGTCAGCAGCACTGCGCCGAGCGTGATGCCGGTCCCGCCGGCGAGCAGGCTGAGGCGCGGCCCGCGACGCCCGACGAGTCGCCCCGAGAGCGGCGCGAAGACGAGCGTCATCGCGGCGATCGGCAGCGTGCAGAGGCCTGCTTCGAGCGCCGAGAGCCCTCGCGCCTCCTGCAGGTAGAGCGTGTTGAGGAAGAGGAAGCCGCCGAGCGCGGCGAATGCGCAGATCGCGATCACGCTCGCGCCCGAGAAGGGGATGCTGCGGAAGAAGCGCAGCTCGAGCAGCGGTTCGCGGCGGCGGCGCTCGTAGGCCAGCAGCGCCGCGAGCGCGGCGAGCGCGACGGCGAACAGAGCGATGCTCTGCGCCGAGAGCCAGCCGGCCTTCGGCCCCTCGATGATCGCGTACGTCAGCGAGCCGAACAGCGCGATCACGAGCAGCTGACCGGCGGCGTCGAGCCGGCGCGGTTGCGGCGCGCGCGACTCGGGGACGAAGCGGCGCGTCAGCGCGAGCGCGGCGACGCCGACTGGGATGTTGATCCAGAAGATCGAGCGCCAGCCGACGGACTCGACGAGCGCGCCGCCGACTACGGGGCCGAGCGCGAGGCTGATGCCGACGGTCGCTCCCCACACGCCGATCGCCTGCGCGCGCTCGCGCGCGTCGGTGAAGACGTTGCGGATGATCGACATCGCGACGGGGTTGAGCATCGAGCCGCCGACGGCCTGCACCATGCGGAAGACGACGAGCAGCTCGAGCGAGGGCGCGACGCTGCACAGCAGCGATCCGAGCGTGAACAGCATCAGTCCAAGGGAGAAGACGCGCTTTCGCCCAAGCCGGTCGGCCATCGATCCGGACAGCATCAAGAGGCTCGCGAGCACGAGCGTGTACGCGTCGACGGTCCACTGCAGGCCGGAGACGCTCGTGTGCAGCGCGCGCCCGATCGACGGCAGCGCGACGTTGACGATCGTGTTGTCGAGCCCGACGATCAGCAGGCTCATGCAGCAGATCGCGAGGATCAGCCGGCGGCGAGCGCGCGAAGGAGCGGGTTCGGCCGAAGGCGCTGCGGCGTCGTGTGGTCTAGCAGCGATCCGCAGACTCCGCGGCCAGCATCCTGAGCGCCTCGCCGTCGAGCCGCAGCGACGTCCACTCGTCCATCGTCCGCGCGCCGATGCCGCGGTAGAAGCCGAGCGCGAGCTCGTTCCAGTCGAGCGCGGCCCACTCCAGGCGCGCACCCTCGCCGACGCGCGCGGCGACGGCCGCGAGCAGCGCGCGCCCGACGCCGCCACCGCGATGCTCAGGCAGCACGAAGAGGTCCTCGAGCCAGACGCCGCTGCGCGCGAGGAACGTCGAGAAGGTCGAGAAGAACAGCGCGTAGCCGACGGCCTCGCCGGCGCGCTCGGCGATCAGCGCCTCTGCCGCCGGACGCTCGCCGAACAGCGCCTCGCGCAGCTGCTCGTCGGTCGCGTGCAGTTCGTCGCGCAGGTTCTCGTAGTCGGCGAGCGCGCCGAACAGTTCGAGCAGGCGCGCGACGTCCTGCGGCGTCGCCGCGCGCACGAGCGTGGTCGTCTGTGCCGGGGTCACGAGTCAGCCGGACGCGCGGTCGGGACGGTCCGGGTAGACGTCGTCGATCGTGCTCAGCGCGACATACGGCGCACCGGCCTCGCGTTCGATCGCCGCGCCGCCGCCGGCGAGCCGGTCGAGCACGCTGATCACGCCGCAGATCTCGCGGCCAGCGTCGTGTAGCGCCGCGATCGCGGCGAGCGTCGAGCCGCCCGTCGTGACGACGTCCTCGACGACGACACAGCGATCCTCGGCACCCAGCAGCGGACCCTCGATGCGTCGCTGCAGGCCGTGGTCCTTGGCCTCCTTGCGCACGAAGAAGACCTTCGCGTCGGCGCCGCCCGCAAGCGCCGCACATGCGACCGGGTCGGCGCCCATCGTCATCCCGCCGACGGCCGTGCCCTGCCAGTCGCCGACCTGCGCCGCGAGCAGAGTCGCGAGCGCGGCGAAGCCTGCCGGGCGCAGGATCGCGCGCTTGGCGTCGACGTAGTACTGCGCGGTCGCGCCGCTCGTCAGCGTCACTTCGCCGATCACGAGCGCGTGCTCGCGAAGCTCTTCGATCAGGCGCTCACGGGCCGGTCCGCCGGCGCTGGAACGTTCGTCCACGGCGTCCATGTGGAGATCTAATCTAGCGGGGTGCTCTCGACGCTAGCCGCCGCGCTGCGCTTGGCGTCGATCGTGCTCTGCCTGATCGTCGGAGTGTCCTTTGCGCTGTTCGCGATCCACCAGACGAGCAGCGCATCCGCGCATCAGCAGCAGATCGTCAACACGCCCGGCGAAGAACCGCACAGCTTTCATCCGAGCTCGGCGCGCGACGAAAAGCCTTCGCCGCGCAAGACGATCGACGAAGTAGCCGAAGCCGTAACGTCGCCGTTCTCGGGCGTGACCGAAAGCTGGAGCAGCGAATGGTCGAAACGCGGCGTGCTGCTGCTGCTCACGCTCGTCGTCTACGGCTTCGGGCTCGGGTTCGTCGCGCGCGTCATACGCGTCCGGACCTAACTTTTGCCCGGCCCCGGCCCGGCCGCCAGCCGCCGGCCCGCGCCCCACGGCGCCCGGCGCCCGGCCCCCGGCCCCCGCGGCCCGCGACCCCCGGCGCCTCGCGCCAACCTACGGCCCGGCGTTGCCTTTGACCGTGTGGCTGCCGCCGCCGCTCTCGTTGTAGACGTCGACAGGCGTGCCGTACTGCACCCAGTCGTAGATTGAGAGCGCGTTCGGGATCGGCACGCGCAGGCAACCGTGACTGGCCGCGTACGTCGGCACTTCGTGGTAGCCGTGGATCGCATAGCCACGGATGAAGTAGCTCGAGTCGACCATGCCCTCGGAGTTCGTCCCGGGCGTCCTGTTGTAGACGCGGAAGCGGCCGATCACGGTCGGCGTCGACGGCTTGCCGGAGCTCATCGTGTACAGCGCGCGGACGTGCCCGCCGGGTTCGATCTCGGCAAGCACCTGACGCGTCAGGTCGCCCTCGACGTGGCGGCCGTCACTGGGATAGCGCACGTGGAACGTGCCGGCGCCCTCCTGCAGCTTCTTGAACACCGTCAGGTTCGTGCTCGGCACGCGCGCGAGTCCGGTCATCTTGCGATACGCGATCACGGCGCGGCCGGTCGCTTCGTCGAAGACGCCGTTCAGCGGCACGACGAAGTGCATCGCGTTCAGCTCCGATTGCAGCAGGCGCACGGACGGACCGCTCTCGCCACCTGAGAGGTCCGGCGAGGCGAAGCGCACGTTTTCGGAGCGACCCGCGAACGCGGCCTGCTGCGGCGTCGCATAGTGCGCCGCGCGAACCGTCACGAGGCCTTCGCTGGAGCTCGAGTAGCCGATGTGGAACTGCCCGGCGCCGTTGCCGACCGCCAGCACGCTGACGGTCCTCACTTCGACCTTGCGCCCGTCGCGGTAGAAGCTGACCTTCACCTTCTGCCCACCGACGTACGGAATCACGATCCCGCGCACGACCATCCGCGAGCCGGCAACGACGAATGCGGGTTTGCCGAACGCGTGCTGGATCACGAGCTTGATCTGACCCGCCGCCGGCGCGGCGGGTGCCGGCGACGCAGGCGGCGCCGGCGTTGTTGGCGTCGTTGGCGTTGGCGTCGGCGTGACGGGCGCCGCAGGCGTCGGCGTGGTCGCGGCCGAGGCGGCGGCGGGTGCGGCGAGCGACGCGCATGCGGCCGCGGCGAGGAGGAGTGCTCGGGGGGGCTTGTTCATCTGCCGGATCCTACTTGTCGCGACAACGGCCTAAGCACGGGGCATTGGGCGCGATGCGTGGTCGTGCGCATGCTCTGTTCATCTCGCGGGCGCGGGCACGCGCGAGGTCACGCCGGCGCGTGTCAGCGCGAGTGCGAGCGCGACGAGCGCGGTCAGCGACGCGAGCATCAGCAGTACGACCGACGTCCACGACCAATGCTCGAGCCCGCCGAAGGCGAGCGAGTTGTTCAGCGCGTGCGCGGCGATGCACGGGTACAGCGAGCCGGTCGCACGGTAGAGCAGGCACAGCCCGACGCCGAGCGCGGCGAGCGGAACGAGGTCGAGCGCCGGCGCGGAGCCGATGTGGACGAGCCCGAACAGCGCGCCGGTGATCACGGCGGCCGTCCACGCCCCGCGCCAGTTGCGAAGCGCCGTGAAGATGAAGCCGCGGAACAGGAACTCCTCGCCGATCGGAGCGATCACGCACGTCAGCGCGGCGCTCAAGACGAGCAGCAGCGTGCTTTCGTTCGCGCCGAGCGTTTCGAGCAGCTTCTCTTCTTTGACGTCGAAGACGGCGCCCCAGATCACGCTGAACGCGACGAACACGGCGACGGTCAGGAGCATCAGCGCGACGGCCCTGCGCAGCGGCGTCGGGCGCAGGCCGAACAGCGCCGCACTGACCTTGCGACCGCCCAGCTGCGCGAGGAAGACGGCGACGATCACGAATGCGGCGTCCTGGACGGCGGTGTCGGCGATCGACAGGCCGGCCGGCAGGTGCGATGCGGTCACGTCGACGCCGAGCGCGAGCGCCGGGATGTCGACGAGCAGGCCGCCGACGGCCGCGAGCACGATCCCGCCGACGAGCGCGGCCGGGGCAAGCCACGGCGACCAGGCCGCCGAGCCGCTCGTGGGCGGCTCCTGCTCGAGCGGCGCACCGTTGTGCGGGAGCGCTGCCGGCGGCGGGATCAGCGGGGCCTCCACGGTCCTATGCAACCCAATGCCATGTCGCGAACTCGGCGACGAAGAACGCCAGCAGCAGGGCGGAGCCGCCAAGCGCCGGGCGACGTGCGCGCGGATGCGACGCGAGCCACGCCGCGAACCACATGCTCAGCGGGAACAGCACGACGAGGAAGCGCGGCAGCGACATCAGCGGCTGCGCCGTCACCGGGTAGGAGAGCGGCAACGCGAGAGCTGCGATCACGTACGCGCCGTACGCGAGCGGCAGCGTGCGCGCGACACCGACGATCGCGACGATCGCGGCGAGCAGGAAGGCGACGAGCAGCAGGTTGTGCTCGGCCGCGACGAACGCGCTTTCGCCGCCGGTCGCGAAGTACGCGTGCGCCTGCTGGAAGGACAGCAGTTGCCGAGCGCTCTCGAACGCGGCCTGCAGGCCGTCCCACACGCCGAGGTACGGTCCCGCGAAATGGCGCCCCCAGACGTCCTGCGCGTGAAACGGAGCGAGCGGGTCGCCGCCGGCGAGGCCGAGGTAGAGCATGTACAGCGCAAGCCCGGCCGGCGCGAGGGCGACCCACCAGAGGTCCTTGCGCGGCTTGTAGCGCAGGTGCAGGCCGCGCGCGAGCGGGAAGTCGGGGCGGCGATCCTCGCGCGGGCCGTACGCGTACAGCAGCAGCGCGGGGAGCAGCAGCACGATGCCGGCGCTGCGCGTCGCGCCGGCGAGCGCGGCGAGGATGCCGGCGAGCGCCCAGCGACCCTGGCGCGCGGCGTAGAACAGCCCGACCGACAGCGCGAGGTAGAGCGCCTCGGAGTAGACGGCCGAGAGGAAGAAGGCCATCGGCGCGAACGCCGTGACGAGCACCGCGAGGCGCGCGACGTCCCCGCTGGGCCTGCCGATCCGCGTGCATTCGAGCGTCGTCAGCCGGTGGATCCCGTACAGCGCGAACGCGAGCGAGAGCATCGAGATCAGCACTCCCGCGAGCACGAGCGGGACGCCGAGCGAGCCGAGGCCGCGCAGGCCGAGCGGGTAGAGCGGGAAGAACGCGTCGCGCGAGGCGGTGAACGAGCCGAGATCGGGGCGGTAGCCGTAGTGCGCGATGACGAGGTACCACGACGCGTCCCAGCGCGCCGCCGGCGCCGCGAGCAGGTCGCCGAGCCAGCCGAAGCCGCGCGTCAGACCGGGCGGATTGAACGCGTGCCGCACCGGGCCGAAGCCGTAGGTCGAAAGCGTCGCGGCAGCGGCGGCCCAGATCAGCACGCGCGAGCTCCACAGCGCGCGCCAGCTATCGCGCACGGCCGCGGCGCGCGAGGGCTCGAGCGTGCTCAGCGCCGCGGCCGGGCGCCACGCGAGGAACGCCCGAGCATCGCGCCGGCGCGGCCCGTGCAACGCACCCGGAAGCTCGCCTGCGGGATCGGCGATCGCGAGCTCGGCTGTATCGGGGGTCATTTTCGAGGGCGCCATGCGTCGGGGCGACACGGTGCAACTGGCAGGAAATCACAATCCGGCGGGTAATCTCGGAGGTTCCGGCATGTCTCGACAGGCACGACAGCGCAGGCGCAGGCACAACCGCAAGGGCGCCACCAAGTTTCTGCTGATCGGCGGCGGCGTGATCGTCACCGGGCTGATCGTCGGCGTGATCGCGGCCGTCGGCTACGTGCTCAACGTCGAGCAGTCCGCGCCGGCGATCGATTCGCTCAAGCCGATCATCGGCGGCGGCTCCTCGCAGGTCTACGCAGCCGACGGGACGCGACTCGGCTTCATCTCCTCCGATCAGCTGCGCACCCCGGTGTCCTGGAGCGAGATACCGGCGAACCTGCGCAACGCGACGGTCGCGATCGAGGACCAGCGCTTCTACAAGAACAACGGCGTCGACTTGACGGGCATCTTCCGTGCGGCCGTCAAGGACATCACGCACGGCAAGGCGCTGCAGGGCGGCTCGACGATCACGATGCAGCTCGTGCGCAACCTGTACCTCGGCGGCGATCAGCACACGCTGAAGCAGAAGATCATCGAGGCTAAGCTCGCGATCGAGTACGAGAAGAAACACTCAAAGCGCGAAGTGCTGACGAGCTACCTCAACAGCGTGCCGTACGGGACGCTCGGCGGCCAGACGGCGATCGGCGTGCAGGCGGCCTCGCGCGTGTTCTTCGACAAGCCCGCGTCGCAACTGAACCTGCAGCAGTCGGCGCTGCTCGCCGGCTTGCCGCAGGCGCCGTCGCAGTACAACCCGTTTCGCGACGGGCACATCGCCGAGCAGCGGCGCAACGAGGTGCTCGCGAAGATGGCCGAACTGCACTACATCACCGCTGCGCAGGCCTCCTCGGCGGAGGCTTCGCCCTTGGAAGTCAAGCGCGGCAACTTCTACTCACAGCGCAAGGAGGACTTCTTCTTCGAATACGTCCGCCAGAAGCTGACGGAACGCTATGGCGCGCAGACCGTCGCACAGGGCGGGCTGAAGGTGCACACGACGATCGATCTCGCGATGCAGAGCAAGGCGCGCAAGGCGATCGCGGAAGTGCTCAACGAGCCCGAAGACCCAGCCTCGGCGATCGTCACGATCGACCCGGCCAATGGCGACATCGAGGCGATGGCCGAGTCGCAGAGCTACGAGGAATCGCAGTACAACCTTGCCTCGCAGGGCCACCGCCAGCCGGGCTCGACGTTCAAGGCGATCGTGCTCGCCGACGCGCTCTCTCGGGGGGTCGACCCGAACAGCACCTATTACCTCTCGCACACGCTCGAGCCCGGTTGGCTGCCCGGCTACCCGACGTACGAAGTGAAGACGTTCGAGGGTACGTCGCTCGGCAAGTCGATCAACCTCGTCAACGCGACGCTGACCTCCGACAACACCGTCTACGCGCAACTCGCCGCCGACCTCGGCGAGTCGACCGTCACCGCGATGGCGCGCAAGCTCGGCGTGACGAGCCCGCTGAAGAGCTACGCCGCGGAGGCGCTCGGCGGCCTGACGCTCGGCGTGACGCCGCTGGAGATGGCAAACGTCTACGCGACGCTTGCCGACGGCGGCTACCGCAACACGCCGATCGCGATCACGAAAGTCGTCTTCCCGGACGGGCATGTCGACAACAACTGGGGCAAACCGCACCGGGTGAAAGTGCTCAGCGAAGGCGTCGCCGCCGAGGAGACGCAGATCCTCAAAGAGAACGTCGAAAGCGGCACGGCCGGGCGCTCGGCGATCACCTGCCCGACAGCCGCGAAGACCGGCACGACGAGCGAACTCGTAGACGCGTGGCTCGACGGTTACACGCCGAACTACTCGACGGCCGTGTGGATGGGCTACCCGACGAAACGCGTCTCGATGACCGACGTGCACGGCGAGCCGCAGCAGGGCGGCTACCTGCCGGCCGAAATCTGGCACGCGTACATGTCGGCAGTCGAGGAAGGCAAGACCTGCGTGCCGTTCCCGACGCCAAAGGAATCGATCACCTACACGCCGTTCTACGGCAAATTCGCGACGACAGGCCAGTCGCGCAGTGAAGAAAGCAGTGAAGAACCGTCGCCGAGCCACGCCCATCGCGAAAAGCCGGCGCCCGAAAAAGGCGGCGCCGAACCGCCGAGCCCGCCGGCGCCCCACGAAGAACCGAGCCCTGGACCGACCGGCGGCGCCGCGCCCGGCTGAGCCCGCGAGGGGCAACGACACCACGCGGCGCGATCGCTCGGCGACGGCCTTTGGCAGCGGACGCTGGTAGTTTCAACTGCGTTGACTTCAGATAACCGGCAGCCGGCAAGCGCCCGCGCCGAGATGGGGGACAGTTAGACGTGGCAAAGGAGGACAAGGTTGAATTCGAGGGCGAGGTGATCGAGGCCCTGCCGAACGCGATGTTCCGCGTGAAGCTCGACAACGACCACGTCGTGCTCGGACATGTCGCCGGCAAGATGCGCCGCTTCCGCATCCGCATCCTGCCGGGCGACCGCGTGCGCTGCGAGCTTTCGCCGTACGACTTGGATCGCGCGCGGATCGTCTACCGCCACCGCTGAGCGGGCGCTGATCGCCGAGCGATCGCTGATCGACTCGATCGCAGCCGAGCTGGCGGGTGAGCGCGGCTCGGCAGCAGACGCGTCGCGGGTGATCCGCGGGCCGGGCGACGACGCCGCCGTCGTGCGTGCGCGGCCACTGTGCGTCGTCTCCGTCGACACGATGGTCGACGGAGTTCACTTCCGCCTGCGCGACGGCTGGGCGACTCCGGCCGAGGTCGGCCGGCGCGCGCTTGCCTCGGCGCTGTCCGATCTGGCCGCGATGGGCGCGATGCCGGGCGAGGCATACATCGCGCTCGGGCTGCCGGAGGGGCTCGCCGAGGAGCA
This sequence comes from Solirubrobacteraceae bacterium, assembly GCA_035552575.1. Taxonomy (GTDB): domain Bacteria; phylum Actinomycetota; class Thermoleophilia; order Solirubrobacterales; family Solirubrobacteraceae; genus Palsa-744. The sequence continues at coordinate 15,306 of DASZLB010000080.1, forward strand.
GGCGCTCGCGCTCGTGCGCGCGGCCGGCGCGCTCGCAGCGTCGTGCGACACGACGATCGCCGGCGGCGACGTCGTCGCGGCCCCGGCGCTGAGCGTCTCGGTGACGGTCGTCGGCTGGGCCGAGCGCGAGGAGCAGCTGATCGGGCGCGGCGGCGCGCAGCCGGGCGACCTCGTCGGCGTGACGGGCAAGCTAGGCGCGGCCGGCGCGGCGCTCGCCGTGCTGAGCGCGCGCGAAGGCGGCGCTCGCGCTATCCGCGGAGGCGACGCCGTGCTCGAGCGCTCGCGGACGCCGCTGCCGCGACTGCGCGAGGGCCAGGCGCTCGCCGGCGCCGGCGTGCACGCGATGATCGACCTGTCCGACGGGCTCGCGAGCGACGCGGGTGCCCTCGGGCGAGCGAGCGGTGCCGAGCTGCGGATCGAGCTTCGGCGACTGCCGCTTGCCGATGGCGTGCTCGACGTGTGCGCGGCTATCGCGGCGGACCCCTACGAGCTCGCGGCGCGCGGCGGCGAAGACTACGAGCTGTGTTTCTGTGCGCCGGCGGCGCGACGCGGGACGGTCGAGTCGGCGCTCGCGCAGGCAGCCGGCGCCGGCGTCACGTGGATCGGCGAGGTCCACGCGGGGGCGGGCAGGGCCTCGCTAGTCGCCGGGGATGGACGTGAGGTGCGACTGGCCGGGTTCGAGCACACCTGGTAGCGCGGCTCGCGGCTTCACGAGCGTCTGCTGCGCGGCGATCCGCGCCGAAGCGGGCTGTTCGAGCTGGTCGCCGACGAGCGCTTCCGGCGCGCCGGGCGGGCGCTGCGCAGCCGGGATCCGCCCCGCTCCGACGGGCACCGTGCGAACCAGCCGAGCGTAGATCAGCAGGCGTTTGGCGGCGCTGAACAGCGGTGTGCAGGCAGACAGCACCAGGCGCGAGTAGCCGACGTTTCCGACGGCCGCGGCGACATCGGTCGGAGCGACGACGCGTTTTGCTACGACCGTGTAGGTGAAGTGCGCATAGGGCATGTCGAGGTGGATCGCGCTGCCCTTGCGCAGCTGGTCGACGTGGCGAAACGGCGCGAGGTAGGTCGTCCGGTGCCCGGCGATCGCGGTCGTCCCGGCCATGCCGGGAAAGACCGTTTCGGGATAGATGCCCGGTCCGCTCTCGAGGTCGGAGGTATCTGTCCCCTTGACGACGACGAAGCTCGCGCCGATTCGCGGGATCCGGATTCGCCCGATCGGGCTGCCGTCCTTCGAGCGTCCCTGCAGGCCGCCGGCGAGCAGCGCGACACGGCGGCGCACGTCGGAGAGATCGACGAGCTGGCGCTGTTCGACAGCCGTCGGCGCGGCGCGTTCGACCTTCGCGAGCGCGCCGCTGAGGTGATCCTGGCGCAGTTTCGCGTAGATCGCCGAGAACGGCTCCTGCCAGACGAGCGTCACGCCGGCGTCGATCAGCGCTATCGCGCCGGCGGCGATCAGCACGGCGCCGAGCACGCGGATCGCGCGCTGCGAGCGGCGCGCGCGCCGTCGCGCGGCGAAGCTCGGACCACTTCGGGAAAGTGGGGAGAGGGGGATCTCAGACATCGTCACGTCGCGTTATGGAGACTTATCGTCGCAGAGCCGACCGCGTACCGCCAAGCGATCCGGGGCCCGCGTAGGACATCGGGCCTCGGATCGTGATTTCGCCTGGAGGGCGATCATCCTCCCCTGCAATCGCCGAAGCGGCGCTCAGCGCGAGCACGACCGCAGCCGCAGCGCAGCCCAGTGAGACACTCCACAGCAGCACGGCGGGCAGACCGATGTGCCCGCCGGCGACGAGCAGCACGGCCATCCACGCGAGCCGGCCGGGGCCGAGCCCGAGCTGATCGGCGTAGAAGGCGATCAGCAGCGCGAGCGGGATCAGCGCGGCGAGCACGACCGCGACAGCGGCCGGCGGGCGCGGGCGCAGCTCGGCCGAGACGACGAGCAACCAGAGGTGCACGGCCGGCAGCAGCAGCAGCGAGGCGACGGGGTTCAGCAGCCAGACGATCACGGCGACGGGCAGCAGCACGAGCAGCATCGCGACGCCCGCGGCGTCGGACTGCGGTCGCGCACGCAGGCCGAGACGCCCCAGCGCGACCGGCCAGACGAGCCACGCGAGCGCGAAGGCGAGCACGACGGCGAGCAGCGATGCCACCGCCGAGCCGTCGAAGGAGATCGACTGCGGCGGGATCGGCGACTGCGGCGCGGCGCCGATGATCCCGACGGCGCCGAGCACGATCGCAAACAGCGCGCTGAGCAGGAACGGCGCAGCGCACAGCAACGTCCAGAGCGACCAGCGCGCGACGGGCAGACGGCGCCGGCGCGCGCGGGCGAATCCGTCGGCGGCGGCGATCAGCGGTGGCAGCAGCAGCGTGCCGAGCAGCAGCCGAAGCGCCCAAGCGGGGATCGTCTTGCGTTGGATCAACAGACCTGTCTGCATCGCGGTGGGCACGTCGGGGCTCGTGTCCAGCGCGTCGACGGCGCTGAGCACGGCGCGGCCGAAGCCTTCCAGCCCGGCGATGCTGACGGGCTCGGAGGAGGACGGCCCGCGTTCGCCGCTGACCTGCACGAGCACCGCCGGGGTGCCGGCGGCGTCGAGCGGGCCCTGCTCGCCGACCGTCAGCGGGAACGCGAGGTGCGCGAGCTGGCCGAAGCCGCTGGGCGAGCCTGGGTCGGTGCCGGCCTCGCTCGTGATCGCGTCGGCGACGGTGCGCTGCAGCTCGACGGGCGCCGCGCCGAAGCCGTCGGAGAACGGCACGACGAACGGCTTGCGCCGGCGCGTGCCGGCGAGATCGCCGATCGCGATCGCGGCGTCGAACGGGCCGCCGTCCTGCGCGAGGAACTCGGCTGCGCCCGCATCGCCGCCGCTGCCGCCGCTCGTCGAGACGAGCACGATCGTGCGCTGCGTCTCGCGCGCGGCGAAGACGCGTGCGAGCTCGAGCAGCGCGGCGGTGCCCGAGAGCTCCGCGCGCGCACCGCGCCCGGCGGCATCGCGATGGGCGAGGATCACGATCGGCGTCGCTCCGCTCGAACCGGGACGCTGCGCGATCACGTTCGTCAATTCGCGCTCGCCGTCGATCGTCTGCGCGGTGAAGCGGCGTGTGTGCACACTGAAGCCGCCACCGGCGCTGCCGCCGAGGCTGCGCAGCGTCTGCGCGACGTAACCGGCAAGCGCGCGATCGCCGCTGCTGCCGGCGCGGCGATCGGGAAAGCGCTGCGCCAGAGCACCGAGTTCATCGAACGCGCGCGAGCCTTCGAAGGCGTCCGGTGCGAGCGTCGAGCGCAGCGGCGCAGGCCGGCCCGTGAGCGAGAAAGCGGCGATCGCGAGGGCGAAGAAGAACGGCAGGAACGCCGCCCGGTAGAGGCGCCCGTTGAGCATCGCTAGACCATAGTTCGGCGAGCGGCCTCACGAGCAGGCCAAGGACGCGTGCGGCGTTAGGTATCGTGCGGCCGCGTGCTCCAGCCCGTCGCCGTCGGCAACAAGACACTCTCCGATTACACGCACATCTGCGGGCGCGAGCTGATCGCCGAAATCCGCGAGCTCGCGGAGCCGCTGCAGGGCGATCGCGTCGTGCACATCTCGGCGACGGCGTTCGGCGGCGGCGTCTCGGAGATCCTCTACACGCTCGTGCCGCTGATGCGCGACGTCGGCCTGGACTGCGAGTGGCAGGTGATCTACGGCCGCGAGGAGTTCTTCAACGCGACGAAGCTGATGCACAACGCGTTGCAGGGCGCGCCGCAGGACCTCGACAAGGAGCAGTGGGCGACTTGGAAGCAGTACAACGAGATGAACGCGCGCGAGCTCTCCGGAGGCTGGGACGTGTGCCTCGTGCACGACCCGCAGCCGGCTGCGCTGTTCGGGCTCGTTCCGGAGAAGGCGAAGGGCTGGGTATGGCGCTGCCACATCGACGTCTCGACGCCAAACCCGGACACGATCCGTCAGCTCTTGCCGTACATCAAGGACTATCCGCAGTCGCTGTTTCACATGCGCGAGTACGTGCCGGAGGGGATGGGCGGACACGTCAACGTCGTGCCGCCCGCGATCGATCCGCTGACGCCGAAGAACATGGCGCTCTCGCCCGAGGACGGCGCGTTCGTCTGCGGGCAGTTCGGGATCGACGTCGACCGGCCGCTGATGTGCCAGGTCTCGCGCTTCGACCCGTGGAAGGACCCGCTCGGCGTGATCGACGCCTACCGCATCGTCAAGGAGTCGATGCCCGACGTGCAACTCGCGCTCGTCGGCTCGATGGCCAGCGACGACCCCGAGGGCTGGGACTTCTTCAACGCGACGATCGCGCACGCGGACGGCGACCCGGACATCCACATCCTCAACAACTTCAACAACGTCGGCGCAATCGAGGTCAACGCGTTCCAGTCGCACGCCGACGTCTTGATCCAGAAGTCGACGCGCGAGGGCTTCGGGCTGACAGTGTCAGAGGCGATCTGGAAGGCGCGGCCGTTCATCGGCGGCAACGTCGGCGGCATCCCCCTGCAGATCGAGGACGGCGTGACGGGCTTCCTCGTCTCGAGCGCCGAGGAATGCGCCGAGCGCTCGCTCGAGGTGCTGAAGGACCCGGCGCTGGGCAAGTTCCTCGGGCGGCGCGGCAAGGAGCACGTGCGCACGCACTTCCTCACGCCCCGCTATCTGCGCGACTACCTGAAGATCTTCAGCGAGCTGAAGACCGAAGGGTGAGGATCGATGTCGAGCGTTCCCATCAGGGCGCCGACATGATCGAGGCGCGAGCATGACCGCTAATGACGTCCCGCTGGTGCTCGTGAGCAACCGCGGCCCGGTCACGTTCGACGCTCGCGGCGAGACGCAGCGTGGCTCGGGTGGCGTGGTCACGGCGCTCACCGGTCTGGCGACGCACCGCGAAGCGATCTGGATCGCCTCGGCGATGAGCGAGCACGATGCGAAGGCCTCGGAAGAGCACGGCGGACGCTCCTTCCCGGTGCGCTCGCCGACGGGCGACGTCGACTTCCGCGTGCGCCTCGTCGTCTCGGACGCGGACGCGTACGACCGCTTCTACAACGTCGTCGCGAACCCGATGCTGTGGTTCATCCAGCACTACCTGTGGGACCTCTCGAACGCGCCCGACATCCGCCGCGAGGAGATCGAGGCATTCGAGTTCGGCTACAACGCCGTCAACGACGACCTCGCCGACGCGGTCGTGCAGGAGCTCGAGGGCAGCGAGGAACCGGTCGTGATGGTTCACGACTACCACCTCTACACGTTGCCGAAGCTCGTCCGCCAAGCGCGCCCGGATGTCTTCCTGCACCACTTCGTACACATCCCGTGGACGCAGTCGGACGCTTGGCGCGTGCTGCCGACGCGGATTCGCGAGGAGATCTTCACGGGGCTGCTGGCGAACGACATCATCGGCTTTCACACACGCTCCTACAGGCGCAACTTCCTGCAGTGCTGCCGCGACCTGATGGGGCTCGAGATCGACTTCGATCGCGGCGTCGTGCTCGCGCCGGGAGAAGACCGCGAGGTGTGGGTGCGTGCGTATCCGCTGCCGATCGACCACGAGGCGACGCGACGCGTCGCGCAGCGCGAGCGCGTCGAGCTGTTCGAGCGGGAGCTGTTGCGCCGCCGGCGAGACTTCCTGATCCTGCGCGTCGACCGCGCCGACCTCTCCAAGAACGTGCTGCGCGGCTTCTCGGCGTTCGACCTGTTCCTCGAGCAGCACCCGGAGTTCTCCGAGCGCGTGACGTTCGTCGCGCAGCTGATGCCGTCGCGAACGGATGTGCCGCAGTACGCGGAGTACCTCGAGGCGATCGAGGCGCTCGTCGCAGTCGTCAACCACCGCCACGGCACGCCCGACTGGATGCCGGTCCAGCTCAAGCTCAGAGACGATCTGGAGGAGGCGATGGCGGCGTACAAGCACTACGACGTGCTGCTCGTCAACGCGATGTTCGACGGCATGAACCTGGTCGCGAAGGAGGGCCCGATCGTCAACGAGCGCGAGGGCGTCTCGATCCTCTCGGAGAACACGGGCGCGCACGAGGAGCTCGGCGAGTTCGCGCTGTCGGTCAACCCGTTCGACATCCAGGAGCTGGCCGACTCGATCCACGCCGCGCTGACGATGGCGCCCGCGGAGAAGCACAGGCGCGCGGAGGGACTCGTCGAGATCGTCACCTCACGCGATCCGGGCGACTGGATCGACGAGCAGCTCGCGGACATCCGCGCGAAGGGCCGGACCCGCTAACCTTCGGCGCTGCGCCTCACGGCGCCCATTTATGACGCTGCCTGCACCGACATACGATCTCGTCCTGCTGCTCGACCCGGCGGCCGACGATGCGACGCGCGCAAAGCTCCTCGCCGACACGCGCGCCGCGATCGAGGCTCAGGGCGAGCTGCTGCGCGACGACGAGTGGGGCGAACGTGCGCTGACGTACCCGATCGACAAAAAGACGAGCGCGCGCTACCACCTGCTGCAGTTCCACGTCTCGGCGACGGAGCTGCTGAGCTCGCTCGACCGGACGCTGCGCCTGGCCGACGAGGTGCTGCGCTTCCGCATCGTCAAGCTCGCGCCGGGCGTCGGTGCGCCGCCTGCCGACATGGCGGCGGGCGCCGTAGCTGCACCGCCGCAAGCGCCGCCCGAGCCGCTACCGGCAGCAGAGTCGCAAGCGCCCGCTGCCGAGCAGGCGCCGGCCGAGGCCGCGCCCGTCGCAGAGGCGCCCGAGGCTCCGGCGCAGGCAACCGAGGTGCCCGCCGAGGACGCCGAGGTCGCTGTCGGCGAGCCTTCCTAACGGCCTGCTCGCGGCCGCCTGCACAGGGTCCGTCAGCCGTCCGCGTATGTGGCGCGGGCGTAATAAGATCGAACGATGAGCTGGGCCGAGGACATGAACGACGGAGCGAGCAGCCGCACGGACGTACTGCGCGCGTCGCCGCCGATGTTCGAGTCACGCGTGCTCGACGCGCTCTCGCGCGTGCACCCGGTCGTGCCGGTGCTGATCTTCGTCCCGGGGATCGTCTTCCTCGGGGCGTGGAGCCTCTCGAAAGTCAGCGTGCTGCTGGCGCTGGCGCTCGCGATCGCGGGCTATGCGCTGTGGACGCTGTTCGAGTACTGGCTGCACCGGATCGTGTTTCACTTCGAGCCCGAGCAGGGCATCGGCGCGCGCCTGCACTGGATCATCCACGGCGTCCACCACGACCATCCGAACGACCCGATGCGCCTGGTGATGCCGCCCGCCGTCAGCGTCCCGCTCGGCGCGGCTGTGTTCGGTCTGCTCTACCTGATCTTCGGCGGGCGCTACGCGCCGGGCCTCGGGGCGGGCTTCTTCGTCGGCTACCTCGTCTACGACATGATGCACTACTACCTGCACCACTTCCGCCCGCACGGATGGCTCGGCCGGATGCTGCGCGAGCGTCACATGCGCCACCATTTTCAGGACGACACGCGCGGGTTCGGGATCAGCGCGCCGTACTGGGACGAGGTCTTCGGCACCTCGACCCGCGCCACACGCGCGCGCCGTACGGCTGCAGACGACCGCAATTAGCGGAATTGGCAAGGCCTCGCGCGCGGTTCGTGCCCGCAGCCGGGACTAGACTCGACGCACGAAGCTAGACACGAAGTCGATGCGAACCGAACCGGGACCGTTGAGGGCCTGAGCAGAGACGCCCAACCCCCCGAAAGGAAGAGGAGCCGTGGCCGCCACGAACATCAATAGGGTCGTAATGACCGGAAACCTGACAGCCGATCCGGAGCTGCGTTCGCTGCCAAGCGGCATGTCTGTGTGCAGCCTGCGCATCGCGTGCAACACGCGGCGCAAGGACGGCGCCTCGGGCGAATGGGTCGACAAGCCGAACTACTTCAACGTCACCGTGTGGGGCGCGCAGGGCGAGAACGCGGCGCGCTACCTCTCCAAGGGCCGCCCCGTGGCGATCGACGGACGGCTCGAGTGGCGCGAGTGGGAAGCACAAGACGGCACAAAGCGCCAGGCAACCGATATCATTGCCGATTCGGTGCAGTTCTTGGGTTCGCGCGAAGACGCCTCCGGCGGGGGCGGGTTCGGAGCCCAACAGGGCAATGGAGCCTCAAGCGGAGGCGACGTGCCTGTGAACGAAGGCGACTTTCAGCCTGCGCCGGTTGCCGGCGGTTCCGGCGACGACGATATTCCGTTCTGAGTTTTCAGCCAGTCACAGCGAGGTCTTAGTGCATTCATCAGCTTTCATGCCCGGTAACCGCAGCGCCCTTCGCGGCGAGGCACGCTGATGGCCAAGGCACGCGGTCGCGGCAAGCCGGTTCGCCGGCGCGACAAGAAGGGTGGCGTCGGCAGCGGCAGGCGCAAGTCGTGCCAGTACTGCCGCGACAAGGTCGAGCAGGTCGACTACAAGGACGTCACGTCGCTGCGCAAGTTCGTCTCCGAGAAGGGCAAGATCCGCTCGCGGCGGATCACGGGTTCGTGCCGTCGCCATCAGGTCCAGATCGCGCGAGCGGTCAAGCGCGCTCGCGAGCTTGCGCTACTGCCGTACGTCAACGAGGGCGGCCGCGAGGACAGCCCGCGTCGCGAACGCGGCGACCGCGATCGCGATCGGTAGGCGCGCGATGCCCGAGGCCATCCTGCTGCAGGACGTCGAGACGCTCGGCGAGCAAGGCAACGTCGTCGACGTCTCGAAGGGCTACCTGCGCAACTACTTGATGCCGCGCAAGCTGGCGCAGCCGGCGACGCGCGGAGCCGTCGAGGCGATCCGTCAGCGCCAGGACGCCGCCGAGCGCGCCGAGCGCAACGCGATCGAGAAAGCCGAGGAGAACGTCAACCTGCTCAACCGCACGGTGCTGACGATCCCGCAGCAGGCTGGCGCCGACGGCCGTCTGTTCGGCTCCGTCACCGCGCAGGACATCGCCAACGCGATCAAAGAAGCGCGTGGCCTGAAGATCGAGAAACAAAACGTCCACCTGCCCGAGGCGATCAAGAACGTCGGCACTTACATGGTCGTGGTCGACGTGGTGGACAACGTCCCAGCGACGATCAAGACGATGGTCGTCGCGAAGAAGTAGCGCGGCGCCGCGCCCGCCGGTGCAAGTGCGAACATCTGTTCGTGCTGAACAAAAACACCGTTCATAGCGAACACGCTCCCAGGCCGCACGCCGGCTCCGACCTAAACTCGCCCCTCGCATGAGCGCGGTCGCGACAACGAACGGCACGAACGGCGCCTCGCGCGCGGGCCTCGCGCCGCCGCACAACCTCGACGCGGAGCAGTCGGTGCTCGGCGCGATCCTGCTGTCGGACCGCTCGCTGTATGCGCTCGTGATCGAGGAGGGGCTGCGCGCGGACGACTTCTACCGCGAGCGCCACGGCGCGATCTACGAGGCGATGCTGGCGCTCTACAACGAGAGCGAGCCGGTCGACACGCTGACCGTGATCGACCGTCTGCGCCAGTCGGGCAGGCTCGAGGAGATCGGCGGCGCTGCGGCGGTCGACGAGTTGACGGGCGTCGTCCCGGCGGCGGGTCACGCCAGGCGCTACGCGCAGATCGTGCGCGAGAACGCGCTCCTGCGCCGCCTGCTGAAAGCGTCGTATGAGATCCAGGAGAGCGTCGCCGGCCACCAGGCGCCGCCGCGCGAGCTCGTCGAGCAGGCAGAGAAGGCGATGCTCGAGGTCGGGCGCGACGATCGCCAGCAGGACTTCCGCGCGATCGAGGAGGTACTGCACGAGGAGCTCGACAAGCTTCACCGCCTGTCGATCGAAGGCACGTCGCTGACGGGCACGCCGTCGGGCTTCAAGGATCTCGACGAGATCACGGGCGGCTTCCAGCCGGGCAACCTGATCATCATCGCGGCGCGCCCGGCGATGGGCAAGAGCGCGCTCGTCTGCAACATCGCCGAGAACGCGGCCGTCAAATTCAAGAAGCCCGTCGCGCTGTTCTCGCTGGAGATGGCCGAGGCGGAGCTCGCGCAGCGCTTCGTCGCCTCGCAGGCGCACATCAAGGGCGAGGAGCTGCGCAAGGGCCGCGTCGCCGAGCAGCGCTGGCCGAAGATCCTCAAGGCCTCGCAGGTGCTCGCGGCGGCGCCACTGTGGGTCGATGACTCGAGCGACGTCGGCATGCTCGAGATCCGCGCGAAGGCACGACGCCTGCACAGTCAGTGCGAGGACGGGCTCGGGCTGATCATCATCGACTACCTGCAGCTGATGCGCACCGACAGCCGCTACGACAGCCGCGTAACGGCCGTCGGCGAGCTCAGCCGCGGGCTGAAGATCCTCGCGCGTGAGCTGGGCGTGCCCGTGATCGCGCTCTCGCAGCTCAGCCGCGCGGTAGAGACGCGTCCGGACAAGAAGCCGCAACTGTCGGACCTGCGCGAGTCGGGGAACCTCGAGCAGGACTCTGACTTGGTCATGTTCATCTACCGCGACGAGTACTACGACGAGGAATCGGAGCGCGTCGGCGAGGCCGACCTGATCATCGCCAAGCATCGCAACGGAGCCGTCGGGAAAGTGACGCTGACCTTCCAGAAGGAGTACCCGAAGTTCAACAACTACGCGGGCGAGCGCTACGAATGAGCGACGAGCCGGACACGCCGCGCGGCGGCGGGCAGACGCCCGGCGGCCCGTGCCAGTTCGGGCTGTGCGACGGCAGCGGCTTCCTGCTCGACGAGGAGACGAACACGGCGAGTGACTGCCGCTGCCGCGCAGGGCGCATCGCGAGGCGGCGTACGGCCGGTCTGGAGGGTCGCGTCCCGAAGCATTACCGAGGCGTTTCTTTCGACCGCCCGCCAATTCCGGAAATCGCGCGCGTCGCGCCGGATGTCGTGCAGGAGGTGAGGCGCTACGTGCGCGGCGTCGACGCGAACCTCGACGCCGGACGCGGCCTGTGGCTGATGGGCGACGTCGGCACGGGCAAGACGACGCTCGCGATGATCGTCTCGAAAGCTGCGCTCGAGGCGGGCCGCTCGGTCGCGATCTACTCGCTGCCACGGCTGCTCAACCTCGTCCGTGCGGCGATCGAGACGGAGGCCGGCATGGTCGGCTTCCTCGAGCGCCTCGCGGCGGTCGACCTGCTGCACATCGACGATCTCGGCGCGGAGAACACGACCGAGTGGGTGCTCGAGCAGCTGTATTCGATCATCAACACGCGCTACGAGGACGAGCGCGCGATGATCGTCACGACGAACCTGAAGTACGAGGATCTGATCGAGCAGCTCGGCGAGCGAACGGTCTCGCGCCTCGTCGCGATCTGCGGCAACGGACTGCCGCTCTACGGCGACGACGACCGGCTCTCGCACAGAGACGGCCGCGCGAACCTCGACGACGAGCTGGCCAAGTTCGGCTCGGTTCCGTCGGGCTGAGCGAACGCTCCGTAGACTGGACCGCACATGCCGGGAATCGTCATCGTCGGCGCCCAATGGGGCGATGAGGGGAAGGGCAAGATCACGGATCTGCTTGCAGAGCAGGCCGACGCCGTCGTGCGCTTCCAAGGCGGCAACAACGCCGGGCACACGATCGTGCGCGACGGCGAGGAGTGGAAGCTGCACCTGATCCCGTCGGGGATCCTCTATCCGGGCAAGTGCTGCGTGATCGGCAACGGCGTCGTGATCGACCCGAAGGTGCTGATCGGCGAGCTCGACGCGCTGCGGGCGAGGCGCGTCGACGTCGGCGGCCTGCGGATCTCGGCGAATGCGCACCTGATCATGCCCTACCACCTGCTGCTCGACCACGCCGGCGAGGCGAAGCTCGGCAGCCTGCAGATCGGCACGACGCGCCGTGGAATCGGCCCTTGCTACGCCGACAAGGCAGCGCGCCTCGGCATCCGTCTGCAGGACCTGCTCGACGAGAAGATCCTGAAGAAGAAGATCGTCGCGGCGATGGAGCCGAAGCGGCTCTCGCTGCGCCCGTTCGAGAAGGACCCGTCGCTCGACCTGCACGCGATGACCGAGGAATACCTGACGTTCGGGCATCGCCTCGAGCAGCACATCGCGGACACGTCGAAGCTGATGTGGGACCTGCTCGACGACGGCAAGAAGGTGATCTTCGAGGGCGCGCAGGGCGCGATGCTCGACATCGACCACGGCACGTATCCGTTCGTCACCTCCTCGAACCCGCTCTCGGGCGCGGCGTGTGTCGGCACCGGCGTGGGGCCGAAGGACATCGACGAGATCTGGGGGATCGCGAAGGCGTACACGACGCGCGTCGGTGCGGGCCCGTTCCCTAGCGAGCTGCACGACGAGATGGGCGAGCGAATCAGAACCTCGGGCGGCGAGTTCGGCACGACGACCGGTCGCGCGCGGCGCACGGGGTGGCTCGACCTCGTCGCACTGCGCTACGCGGCGCGGCTGAACAGCCTCACGGCGCTCGTCATCACGAAGCTAGACGTGCTCTCGGGGCTCGATCGGATCCAGGTGTGCACGAGCTACCGCGGCGCCGAAGACGCCGTGTTCAACGACTTCCCCTACCACCAGACGGTGCTGCACCACACGACGGCCGAGCTGACGGAGCTGCCTGGCTGGAGTGAGGATCTCGGCGAGTGCCGCTCGCTCTCAGATCTGCCTACGGCCGCACGCGAGTACCTGCAGTACATCGCCGAGAACATCGGAGCGCCGGTCACGCTCGTCGGTGTCGGGCCGGGCCGCGAGCAGACGCTGTGGACCGATGCGGGCCTGCAGACGCTGCTCGGCGAGAGCCAGGCCGGTAGCGCTCAGCTCAGCGCTTGAGTGACCTCCCCCGGTAGCGGCCCTGCGGGGGTCTAGCCTGAAGGGATGCCGGCAAGCGAAGACGAGGCACCGTACCTGCAGGCGCTGATCGAGTACGCCGGGCGCGACCCGGCGCGCCTGCACGTGCCCGGCCACAAGGGCGGCCCCGGCGCCGATCCGCAGCTGCGCGAGGCGATCGGCGAGCGCGCGGTGAGCCTCGACATCCCGGCACTGACATACGGCATCGATGTCGGCCCCGAGCCGACGCCGTTCGAGGAAGCGCAGCGCCTCGCCGCGCAGGCATGGCGCGCACAGCGAGCATGGTTCCTCGTCAACGGCGCATCGCAGGGCAACCTCTCCGCCGGTCTCGCGCTTGCGCACCGCGGCAAGGAGGTCGTCATTCAGCGCAACGCGCACTCGAGTGCCGTCGATGCGCTCGTGCTCTCGGGGCTGCGCCCGACGTTCGTCGCACCCGAGCTCGACCCGGAGCTCGGCATCGCGCATTGCCTCTTGCCGAGCACGCTCGACGCTGCGCTCACAGCGACACCCGGCGCCGCCGGCGCTTGGGTCGTCTCGCCGACGTACTTCGGCGCCGTCGCCGACGTGCGCGCGCTCGCCGATGTCGCGCATGCGCACGGCGTGCCGTTGATCGTCGACGAGGCATGGGGAGCGCACATGGCCTTCCATGCCGAGTTGCCCGCCCACGCGCTCTCGCTCGGCGCCGACCTCGTGATCTCGAGCACACACAAGATCGTGGGCAGCCTGACGCAGTCGGCGATGCTGCATCTCGGCGCGCGCGGCGCGGAGCTGATCGGCGAGGAAGCCGTCGACCGCGCCGTCACGCTGACCGAATCGACGAGCCCGAGCTCGTTGCTGACAGCATCGCTCGACGCCGCGCGGCGGTTCGCCGTGATGCGCGGCGAGGAGCTGCTCGCGCACACGATGCAGACGCTCGCCGAGACGCGCGCGCAGATCCGCGCGATCGACGGGCTCGACGTGCTCGACGAGCGGATGGCCGGGCGCGCCGGCGTGTTCGCGTATGACCCGCTGCGCCTCGCCGTCGACGTGCGCGGCATCGCGACGACCGGCTACGCACTCGCGGCGATCCTGCGCGAGATCGGCGACATCAACCTCGAGCTCTACGGGCAGAACGTCGTCGTCGCAGTGTTCGGCATGGGCGAGCCTTCGCTGCCGGAGGGCGCTCGGCTTGTCAGCGCGCTGCGCGAGGCCGCCGAGCGCGTCGGGCTCGATCCTTCCGGCGAGAGCGCGAGCTTCGCCGCACCGCCGCCGTGGGGCGAGCTCGCGATGACCCCGCGCGAGGCGTTCCTCGGCCCGCAGGAGGCCGTGCCGGCCGCCGAAGCCGCCGGGCGGATCGCCGCCGAGTCGCTCGCGACGTACCCGCCCGGCATTCCGAACGTGCTCCCCGGCGAGCGGCTGACCGGCGAGACGCTCGCCTACATCCAGAAAACGCTCGAGCAGGGCGGGAGCGTGCGAGGGGCCAGCGATCGGTTGCTGCGGACCGTGCGGGTCGTACTGGATGACGACGCGCACGCCTGAGCGCGCATCGCCGGCGAACCCCATACTCCGGGCATCGCCACCAGCACCGGTGCGCCCTATCTCAGACAGCCGTCAGCCAACCCCCTCGGCAGTCTCGGAGCCGGAGAGCATCGCCTGATGATTCCCACGAGGACGATCCGCCGGCTGCTCCGGCCTGGGGCGTACGAGCTGACTCTGACCGCATCGGATGCAGCCGGGCACACGATCTCCGGCAAGCGCTTCATCGTCCGCTGGCAGCGCTGACGCCGCTCGGTCTGCGTACATCAGAAAGTGGAGAGGCCGTACGTTGCATAAACCGTGATCGTGCGCGCACCGACTCTGTGCGCAGCGTAGTCGCCGAGCGCCAGCGGCCAGATCAGGCAGTGGCCTCACATCTCTGTACTTCTTGGTGAACAGATCGTGGTCAACCAACGAGCAGATGCACTCGCCACTCGCCGTCGACGCCCTTGAGCGTCGATGCCCCCAGGTCCTCGAATACGAAGCCTGAGCCCGCGGACAGATCCTTGACGGTTGAGGACACCACTACTTGTCCTGCGTCGGCCAGCGCCTCGATCCTGGCTGCGATATGGACGCCGAGCCCTCCGACGTCATCCCCTCGGCGCTCGACCTCTCCTGTGTGAAGGCCCGCGCGAATGTCTATGCCGAGTTCAGCGAGTTGGCTGCGCAGCCGCACGGCGGACTCGATCGCGCGACTCGGGCTGTCGAACGTCGCAAGGACACCGTCGCCCGTCGACTTGACCACCCGGCCGCGACCGTCGCGGACGACCGCCTGCGTATGTGTGTCGTGAGCGTCCAGCAGCCGTCTCCAAGCTGTGTCGCCTAGACGGCTGGCCTGCAGCGTGGAGTCGACGATGTCAGTGAACAGGACGGTCGCCAGCACACGCTCGGAGGACACCGCGCGCCGCCCCCCGGTTATCAGCTCCTCCATCTCGTCGAGCACTGCGTCCTGATCGCCGATCCAGGGAAGATGGTCGGCGCC
>DASZLB010000081.1:0-13405 GCA_035552575.1 Solirubrobacteraceae bacterium
AAGGCTGAACTGTTTTGCCCCCCAAACTCGGGGGGGTGAGTCGGGTACGCGGGGGCGTCGGGCGGGGGCTTTCGTGCCTCGCGCTGGGCCTTTTTCCCTAGGTGCGCCGGTCCAGGCTCGGTTGCCGTTACGCTGTTGGCCGCCGGCCCGCTATGCCGCCCGCGCGCTTGCCGTGTACGGATCAGACGGCCATGTTGACGAGCGTGTCGTCGTAGTTGAGGTTCTTCAGTTCTTCAGCAAGGGACGGTCAAGGCGAAAACGCTTCGCCTTTCGTCGACGGGTGCCAGTCGTACGGGTTCAGTTCGCCGACCGTCGCGCAGTTCGGGTTTTCATATTCGCCCGAGCTGTACGGTACGTACAGCGGCACCGAGCAATGACCGAATTCCGGCGCTGCCGCCGCCGCAACGCCGGCGCCCGCGAGCGATGTGAGCCCGAGCGCCAGCCCGACAAGCAGAACCGCCCTCCCCCGTCGAAACGCGCCGGTCCCCCAACCCGCTCAGTTGCCAATATGCGGACGAGTTTATTCCTGTCGTCAAGCCGGTCCGGCCGTCTACCTATGCGACTGCGGCCACGACCGGTTCGCTTGCGAGCGGCGGCTTCGAGGGCTTCGAGTCCTGCGGCGCGACAGGGCCGGCGCCGCCCGACCCGGTCGTCTCCTTGTCGCGGTCGATCGGCGTGACGAGGTCCTTGCCGAGGCCGAGCGCCGCGTAGATCTTGTCTTCGATCTCTTTTGCCATCTCCGGATGCGCATCCAGGTGCGCCTTCGAGTTGCCGCGCCCCTGGCCGAGCCGCTCGTTGCCATAGGAGAAGAACGAGCCCGACTTCGAGACGATGTTGTGCTCGAGGCCCAGGTCGATCAGGCAGCCCGACATCGAGATGCCCTTGCCGTACTCGATGTCGAACTCGGCCTGGCGGAACGGCGCCGCGACCTTGTTCTTGACGACCTTCACGCGCACACGGTTGCCGACCGCCTCCGTGCCGTCCTTCAGCGTCTCGATCCGGCGGATGTCCAGGCGCTGCGAGGCGTAGAACTTCAGCGCCCGCCCGCCCGGCTGCGTCTCCGGCGAGCCGAACATCACGCCGACCTTTTCGCGGATCTGGTTCGTCAGGATGCACAGCGTCTGCGTGCGGTTCAGGTTGCCCGCGAGCTTGCGCATCGCCTGCGACATCATCCGCGCCTGCGCGCCGACCGTCTGGTCGCCCATCTGTCCCTCGAGCTCGACGCGCGGCGTCAGCGCCGCGACAGAGTCGATCGCCACGACGTCGACCGCGCCCGAGCGCACGAGCATGTCCGCGATCTCCAGCGCCTGCTCGCCGTAGTCCGGCTGCGAGACGAGCAGCTCGTCGATGTCGACCCCGATCTCCTTCGCGTAAAGCGGGTCCATCGCGTGCTCGGCGTCGATGAAGGCGCACACGCCGCCGAGCTTCTGCGCCTCGGCGAGCACGTGGTAGATCATCGTCGTCTTACCCGAGGACTCCGGGCCGAACACCTCGACGATGCGCCCGCGCGGCACGCCGCCGATGCCGAGCGCGAGGTCGAGCGACAGCGCCCCCGTCGGGATCGCCTCGCAGCGCACCTGCGCACCCTCGTCGCCCATCCGCATCACCGTGCCCTTGCCGAACTCGCGCTCGATCTGCGTGAGCGCGCCCTGAAGAGCGGCGTCGCGCGCCTTCGCTGCCTTCTCGTCGTTGGTCACGGGCATGGTCTTACTCCTCCGGGTTGGGTGAATCGACAAAGGTAGAGATCGCTGCGGACGGAACGTTTGTTCGTATTCGGCTCTTTCCGGCCCTGCCGCGCCGCCGTTCGTCCAAGGACCCCGTATCTCGTTCATCTGCGTCCGCGAACGCGACGAAACATGGGCATCGGACCCACCGCCAGATCATCGGAGAGGCCTTGAACACCGGCCTCGCCACGCGCCGCATCGCACCGCTTGCAGTCGCCTTCCTGCTGCTCGCGCTGAGCATGCTGCTCGCGCGGCCCGCCTCCTCGCCGGCGAGCGCCGCGAGCGCCTGCTCTTCCTCGGCCGCCGCGCGCGCCAAACAGCCCGTGCGCGCCTGTGCGGGGCGCCACAGCTCGGCTCGCGCGCACGCCAAGGTCAAGGGCCACCACGCGAAACGCAATCATTCAAAGAAGAAGACGAAGGCCAAGGCGAAGCCCAAGTCGACCCACGCCCCGGCAGCGGTGCCGCGCCCGGCGACGTGCGAAGACGGCACGACGCCGAAGGCCGCCGGCGAAGGCGAATACACCTGCGGCGACGGCTCCGAACCGGTCTGCGCGAACGGCGCCGAACCGACCGCGAGGCACAGCGGCGCTCGGCTGCTCTGCCCCGCCGCGTCCGGCAGCGAATTCAGCGAAGCGAGCTGCGCAGACGGCAGCTCGCCCGAACGCGCCGGCGCCGGCGGCGCATACAGCTGCGAAGACGGCTCTCAGCCAAGCTGTGAAGACGGCTCGCAGCCGAAGCTGTCGGATGACGGCTCGATGCTCGTCTGCATCGCTCACGGCTCCTCTGCGCCCTCCTCGCCGAGCGAAGACGCAGAAGAAGCCGAAGACGAAGACGAACCGGCGAGCTAGCCGAGCGCGCGCAGCAGCATGTGCATCGCGACCGTGCCCGCGCGGTCGCGTACGTCGGCGCGCCCGCCCGGCAGGTTGACCGAGCGCGTCAGCAGATCGCCGTCGCCCGGTCCCGCGACGGTCAGCCAGACGAGCCCGACAGGCTTCTCCTCGCTGCCGCCATCCGGCCCGGCGATGCCCGTGATGCCGACGCCGACGTCCGTGCGAAGGCGCGAGCGCGCGCCCTGCGCGAGCGCCTCCGCGACCTCCTGCGAGACCGCGCCGTGCCTTTCGATCAGCTCTCGCTCGACGCCGGCCTGCGCGACCTTTGCCTCGTCGCCGTAGACGACGAAGCCGCCCTTCACGTACGCCGACGAGCCCGGCCGGTCGGTCAGCCGCGCCGCGAGCAGGCCGCCCGTGCACGACTCGGCCGTCGCGATCGTGTGGCCCGCGAGCGCGCGCGCGACGAGCTCGTCGATCGTGCTGCCGTCGCTCGAGAACAGCGTGTCCGGATGGCGCTCGGCGACGATCCGCGCGAGCGCCGCGTATGCGTCCTGCGCATCGGGCTCGTAGCGCGTGACGACCTCGATCTCACCGCGTTTCAGGCACGTCGTCACCTCGAGCTCATCGAGCGCGACGCCCTCGCGCTCGGCGACGCGCAGCGTCTCGGCGATCTCCGACTCGGGCATGCCGAACAGCCTGAGCGTCTGGAGCCGATACGTCGTCGCGCCCGCGATCGCGCGCTTGAACGCGTCCGTCGCGACGGCCTGCGCCCACATCGGCTGCAGCTCGCGCGGCGGGCCCGGCAGCACGACGACGGTCGGCCCCGGCTCGCCCTCGCGCGGCTCGACGACGAGCCCCGGCGCCGTTCCGACGGGCTCGAGGATGCTCGCGCCCGCCGGGATCGTCGCCTGCTTGCGCGTGCCCTGCTCGATCGCCGCGACGTCGAGGTTCGGCCAGCGCGTCATCAGCGGGCGGACGATCTCGGCGATCCTCCGCTCGAGCGCCTCGTCGAGCACCGTCTCGCGTCCCTGAAAGCGCGCGACGACCTCTGCCGTCAGATCGTCGGCCGTCGGCCCGAGACCGCCGCTCGTCACGACGAGATCGATCCGCTCGGCCGCGAAGAAGCGCAACGCCGCCTCGATGTCCTGCGGGCGGTCGCCGACGATCGCGATGTGCGCGAGATCGACGCCGAGCTCGCGCAGGCGATCGGAGACGAACGGCCCGTTGCGGTCGCTCGTGCGCCCCGTCAGCACCTCCGTGCCCGTCACGACGATCCCTGCGCGCGCGCTCATGCCCGAAACCCTAGATCACGCGCGGGAGCGCTTCGTGAGCGGCTGGGAGCGCGGCTGCTTGGAGCCCGGCCTATTTGCACGTCGGCAGGCTGCCGAGCGCGAGGCGCTTGCGTCCGTTCGCCTTCGTGATCGAATAGCCGATCGCCTGGCTCGAGGCCGGCACGGGACGTTCGTGCCCGTCGACGAACATCTTCACCGAGCTGTTGCCGAGCGTCACCTCGAAGCGCCGCGCGTGGTAGGTCGGCGTGCGGTCGCCCGGCTTCAGTTCGACGCCTGGGATCGCTTTGCGCCCGTTGTCGCCGATCAGGCAGACGTACACAGGCGCGGTCGGGTGCAGCGAGACGGCGACGAGCGAGCTCTTGCTCGAGCTCGAAGCCGAACCGCTGCTGTGTTTGCTCTTGTGCGCTTTCGCTGTCGTTTTTGATGATTTTGTGGTTTTGCCGGTTGCATTCGAATTGGAAGCCGAGCCGCCGCCTTTCGTGACGAGGCCGACGATCAGCAGCACGATCAAGAGCAGGACGACGCCGACGATCGCCATGTAACCGCGCGACGGTCCCGCCGGCGGGCGCCCACCGCCGCTCGCGCGCGAGCGACCGCTGCGCTGCGGGCTCGAGACGATCGGCTCGAGCGCTGCGTCGCTCGGGTTCTCCTCGCTCAGGCGGTATTCCTCGACGAGCGCCTTGCCGTCGAGCCCGAGCGCCTGCGCATAAGTGCGCAGGAAGCTCTTGACGAACGTCGGTCCCGGCAGCAGGCTCCACTCTTCGTTCTCGAGCGCGCGCAGGTACTTCGCACGAATCTTCGTCTGCGCCTCGATCTCCGAGACGTCGATGCGAGCGCGCATACGCGCGTCGCGTAGCGTTTCACCGATCTCGGGCATATCCGATGGAGAGGCTAGTCGCTCGGGGGTCCTGCGGAGGACTCCACAGGCTCGGGCATCCCGGCGAGCGCGGCGAGCACGCGCGGCAGGTCGGCCTCGGTGACGAGCACCTGGCGCGGCTTCGAGCCCTCATAGCCCGAGATCACGCCACGGCGCTCGAGCATGTCGATCACGCGTCCCGCACGCGTGTAGCCGAGCCGCAGCCGGCGCTGCAGCATCGACGTCGAGGCCGTCTGCATTTCGGCGACGAGGCGGATCGCGTCGCCGAGCAGCGGGTCCTCGTCGGGATCGAACTCGTCCGGCCCCTTCTCGGGAACCTCCGGCTCGACCTCCTCGAGCAGCTCCTCGCGCAGCTCCGGCTCGCCCTGGCGGCGCCACATGTCGGTCAGCTTCGCGATCTGGCGCTCATCGATGTACGCGCCTTGGATCCGCTGCAGGCGCGACGTGCCGACGGGGCTGAACAGCATGTCGCCCTGGCCGAGCAGCGACTCGGCGCCGTTCTGATCGAGGATCACGCGCGAGTCCGTCTGGCTCGAGACCGAGAACGCGATCCGCGACGGCACGTTGGCCTTGATCATCCCCGTGATCACGTCGACGCGCGGGCTCTGCGTCGCGAGCACGAGATGGATCCCAACCGCGCGCGCCTTCTGCGCGAGACGGATGATCGAATCCTCGACGTCGGCCGGCGCGACCATCATCAGGTCCGCGAGCTCGTCGATCACGCAGAGGATGTACGGCAGCGGCGCTTCGCCGCGCTTCGCGCGCGCCTTGTTCAGCTCGACGAGCCCGCGCGTCCGCGCGAGCGACATGATCGAGTAGCGCGCCTCCATCTCCTTGACGAGGTTCTGCAGCGCGTTCGCGGCCATCCGAGGGCTCGTGATCACGGGCGTCAAGAGGTGCGGGATCGACTCGTAGTGGTTCAGCTCGACCTGCTTCGGGTCGACGAGCACGAGGCGCACTTCGTGCGGGCTCGCGCGCAGCAGCACGCTCGCGAGCATCGCGTTGATCGCGCCCGACTTGCCGGCGCCCGTCGTGCCGGCGACGAGCAGGTGCGGCATCTTCGCGAGATCCGCGCCGATCGCCTTGCCGGCGACGTCCTTGCCGAGCCAGACCGTCAGCGGCGACCAGTCCTTCGGCGGCTGCTGGAAGACGTCGCCGAGGCGCACCATCCGCCGGTGCACGTTCGGCACCTCGACGCCGACCGCCTGCTTGCCCGGGATCGGCGCGAGGATCCGGATGTCCGTCGCCGCGAGCGCGTACGCGAGATCGTCCTTCAGCTGCGCGACCTTGCCGACCTTGATGCCCGGCGCGAGGCGCAGCTCGTAGCGGGTGATGTGCGGCCCCGCGACGGTGCCGATCACCTTCGCCTGCACGCCGAAGTGCCCGAGCGCCTCGACGAGCGCCGTCGCCGTCTGCGCCTGCCCGGCCGTGTCCGGGCGCGACTGCTCGCCCGTCGAGCGCGTGAGCAGCTTGCTCGCGTCGGGCATCTCCCAGATGAACTCCGGGTCTTCGGTGACGGCATCGCGCAGGCGGCCCTGCGGCGTCAGGTCCTCGACGTCCGTGCGCGCGACGCCCGTCACTTCGGCCGCCTCCTCGAGGTCCTCCTCGAGCTCGTGCTCGTCCGGCTGCTGCGCGGAGCTCTCGGCGAGCGCCGCGAGCGACTGCTGCTGCTCGTGCTGCTCCGGTTGCGGCTGCGCGCCGCTCGGCCCGTCCTGCTCGAATCCGTCGGGATCGTCGGGGTCCTCCTGCGCCGGGCCCTCGACGTGCGTCGCGCGGATCACGAGCTCGCGGCCGTCGGGCTCGGGCGGGCGCAACGTCGCCGAGCTCGCGTACGCGTCGATGTCGAAGTCGTCCGTCACGCCGTCGGCAGCGTCCGCGTCCTCGCCGAGCTGGTGGCGCTCGCCGAGCGCGCGCATCATCCGCGTTGTTTCGGCGACGCCAGAGCCGGTCGCGCGCAGCGTGCCGCCGAGCGACGCGCCCGTGACGAGGATCGCGCCGACGATCAGCAGGAAGACGACGAGGATGTCGACGCCGACGTCCTGCACGAAGCGGTGCGCGAGCTGGTAGAGCGCCTCGCCGAGAACGCCGCCGTGGCTCTGCATGAAGGCCGACGTCCAAGCCGTTTCGCTCGTGCCCGAGCCGTGGCTGACGCCGAACGTGCCCGCGGCGAGCGCGAGCGTCGCGGCGGCGAACAGGCAGATAGCGCCGATCGCGCGCGGATCGCGCAGCAGCGAGCGGCGCATCGGGATCATCTCGCGCAACAGCAGCGTCAGGCCCGCGGCGATCAGCGTAAGCGGCGCGAGCACGCGCGCGCGGCCGAGCATCCAGCCGAACGCGACCGCCAGGCCGTGCCCGGCGCGGCCGCCGTCCCAGTCGCCGTAGAGGATGAAGCCCATGAACACGCCGACGGCGACGAGCGCGAGCCCGATCACGTCTCGCGCGCGCTGATCGAGCTCGAAGCCCTGCAGGCCGCGCGGCAGCAGTGCACTTAGCCCGCGCGCGGAGCCGCCACGCCCGCGAGCGCCGCCGCGGCGACGCGCGGTGGTGCGCCCGCGCGTCTTGCGTGCGGCCGTCGTGCGGCCTTTTGCCTTCGATTTGGTGCGCGCAGGGGCGCGCTTACGCGTACTGGGCATCACGCGCAACTTCGACGTCGGCGCCCCGTAACCTGCCGACGGGCCTTACCATCGCTTTAGTGCCGACCGATACATAAAGACGATGAACGACTTCTCCCGAGCACCCCGAGTTCTGGTCGTCGAGGACGACGAGGACATCGCGCAGGCGCTGCAGCGCTCGCTGCGCATGGAGGGCTATGAGGTTCGCGCCGCCGCCGACGGCCCGGCGGCGCTCGAGAGCGGGCGCTCGTTCGCCCCGGACCTCGTGATCCTCGACCTCGGCCTGCCCGGGATCGACGGCGTCGAGGTCGCAAAGACGCTGCGCGCCGACGACGACGTGCCGATCCTGATCCTGACCGCGCGCGACGCGCTCGAGTCGCGCGTCGAGGGACTCGACGCGGGCGCCGACGACTACCTCGTCAAGCCGTTCGAGCGCCAGGAGCTGCTCGCGCGGATGCGCGCGCTCTTGCGCCGCCGGCCGCCGCGCGGCTCGGCGCCGCTGCGTGTCGGCGACCTGTCGCTGAACGTCGACACGCACGAGGTCGCGCGCGGCGAGCGCGCCGTCGACTTGACCCAGCGCGAGTTCGAGCTGCTCGAGTACCTGATGCGCAACGAGCGGATCGTGATCTCGCGCCAGCGCCTGCTCGACGAGGTGTGGGGCTATGACCCGTTCTCGACGACGAACACGATCGAGGTCTTCGTCTCGAACCTGCGCCGCAAGCTCGAGGCCGACGGCGAGCCGCGCCTGCTGCACACGATTCGAGGAGCCGGCTACGTCCTCCGTGCGTAGCCTCCTGCGGCCGCTGCCACTCGGTCCCCTGCGGCACCTGCTCAGGAGCGCCTCGGCGAGCTTCGACCGGCTGCCGATCCGCGTGCGCCTCGCCGGCGTCTCGGCGCTGTTGACGTTCGTGATCCTCTGCGCGTTCGCGGTCGCGATCGGCTCGTTCATGATCCACCGCGTCCGCTCGGACTTCAACCGCCAGGTCACGGACACCGTCAACCAGCTCGCGTCGCAGCTCGACATCAAGCTCGGCACGGCCGGCGCGCACCAGACGGTCACGATCGAACCGCCGCTCGCGGCCTACGCGGCGCCGTCGGACCACGCCGTCGTGCGGATCTTCACGCTCGGCGGCACGGTCATCGCGCACGAACCCGCCAAAGCGCCGGCGCTCGGAGCTCCGAGCCTGACCGCGAAAACGGCGCACGGCTACCGCGTGCTGAGCCGCGCCGGCGTCGTGCGCATCGCCGGCAGCGACGAGCCGATCGGCCAGGTGATCATCCAGTACGGCCGCCGCACGTCCGACACCGAGGCGACGGTCGCGCGCGTCGAGCTGTTCCTGCTGTTCGGCGTGCTCGCCGGCTCCGGCCTCGCGCTGCTCGCCGGGATGGCGATCGCGCGCCGCGCGATGGCGCCGATCGCCGCGCTGACGCGGACGGCCGCGACGATCGCGCGCACGCGCGACCCGTCGCTGAGCGTCCCGCAGCTCGAGGCCGAAGACGAGGTCGCCGAGCTCGCGCGCACGCTCGAAGGGATGCTGCGCGAGCTCGACGCGGCGCGTGGCGAGACCGAGTCGACGCTCGCGCGCCAGCGCCGCTTCGTCGCGGACGCCTCGCACGAGCTGCGCACGCCGCTGACGAGCGTGCTCGCGAACCTCGAGCTGCTCGCCGAGTCGCTCGACGGCGACGAGGGCGAAGCGGCGCGCGCGGCGCTTCGCTCCTCCCAGCGCATGCGCCGGCTCGTCGCCGACCTGCTGCTGCTCGCGCGCACCGACGTCGGCCGCGTCGTGCAGCGCGAGCCGTGCGACCTCGCGCAGATCGCCGTCGAGGCCGCCGGCGAGCTCGGGCCCGTCTCGGGCGAGCACGAGATCGTGCTCGACGTCCACCCCGTCACAGTCGAGGCCGCGCGCGACGAGATCCACCGCCTGACGATCAACCTGCTCGAGAACGCGCTGCGCCACACGCCGCCCGGCACGCGGATCCGCGTCGCGACGGGCGCCGACGGCGCCGATGCGACGCTGATCGTCGAGGACGACGGGCCCGGCGTCCCGCCCGAGCTCGCGCCGACGCTGTTTGAGCGCTTCGTGCGCGGCGCCGGCGACCGCGGCGGCTCCTTCGGGCTCGGCCTCGCGATCGTCAAGGCCGTCGCGCAGACGCACGGCGGCAGCGTCGCGCTGGAGTCGCCCGAGTCCGGCGGCGCGCGGTTCGTCGTCAGGCTGCCGGCAGCGGGCACGCCCGAGAGCGGGGGCAGCGATGACGCGGCGAGCGCGACCGGCAGCGCGGGCGGCAACGGTGTCGGTCCAGTTGGTGCGCCGGGCGGCGACGCGGAACGCAGCGACGCCGCGAACGTGCCTGCGTGAGCGCTACACCTCGACGACGACCGGCAGGACCATCGGCCGGCGCTTGAGCCGGTCGTAGACCAGCTTCGCCATGTCGTCGTGCAGCAGTTCCTGAAGCACGTCGATCTCGCGGATCCGATCCTTCGCGGCGCGCTCGATCGTGTCCTCGACGGTCGAGCGGATCTCCTCGACGAGCTCGTCGGCCTGGTCGAGGAACGGCACGCCGCGGAAGATCACCTCGGGGTCGGCGACGGAGCTGCCGTCCTGCTCGGCGATCGTCACGACGACGATGAAGATGCCGTCGGCGGAGAGCATCCGCCGGTCGCGCAGCGCGACGTCGGCCATGTCGCCGATCTCGACGCCGTCGACGAAGATCATCCCGGCCTGCTCGGGCTTGCCGAAGCGCGCGCCGCGCTCGTCGATTTCCAGCGGCAGCCCGTTCTCGCCCTGGAACGTGTTCTCGATCGGGATCCCGACGGCCTCGGCGAGCAGCGCGTGCATCCGCAGGCGCTTGAAGTCGCCGTGGAACGGCATCACGTAGCGCGGCTTCGTCAGGTTGAGCATCAGCTTGATCTCCTCGGCGTAGCCGTGCCCGGAGGCGTGCACGGGTGCGTCGCGGGTCGTGATCACGTCGCAGCCGATGTGGTAGAGCCGGTCGATCGTCTCGTTGACGGCGCGCTCGTTGCCGGGGATCGGCGTCGCACTGAAGACGACCGTGTCGCCCTTGCGCAGCTCGACCTGGCGGTGGTCGCGGTAGGCCATCCGCCGCAGCGCCGAGAGCGGCTCGCCCTGGGAGCCGGTCGAGATGATCACTACTCGCTCGTCCGGCAGGTCGTTGATCTCGCGCGGACCGACGATCAGCCCGCCGGGCACGTCGATGTGCCCGAGCTGGCGACCGATGCCGACGTTCTTGCGCATCGAGCGCCCGACGAGCGCGACCTTGCGATCGAGCGCCGCGGCGGCGTCGACGACCTGCTGCACGCGGTGGATGTTCGACGCGAAGCTCGTCACGACGATCCGACCCTCGCAGCGCGAGAAGACCTCCTCGAGGTGCGGCCCGACGACGGACTCCGACGGTGAGAAGCCGTCGCGGTCGACGTTCGTCGAGTCGCCGCACAGCAGCAGCACCCCTTCGCGCCCGAGCTCGGCCAGCCGCGAGACGTCCGCCGGCTTGCCGTCGACGGGCGTCTGGTCGAACTTGTAGTCGCCCGTGATCAGCACCGTTCCGAGCTCCGTGCCGAGCGCGACGGCGCTCGCGTCGGGAATCGAGTGCGTCATGTGCACGAGCTCCATCGAGAACGGCCCGAGCTCGAGCACTTCGCCGGGCTCGACCTCGTTCAGCTCGACCTTCTTCAGCTTGTGCTCCTCGAGCTTCGAGCGCGCCATCGCGATCGTCAGCGCGCCGCCGTAGACCGGCGGCAGGTCCTGGCCCAGCTCGCGAAGCACCCACGGCAGCGCGCCGAGATGGTCCTCGTGGCCGTGCGTGATGACGATCGCCTCGATGTCGGCGGCACGCTCGCGCAGGTAGCCGAAGTCGGGCAGCACGAGGTCGATGCCGACCATCTCCGGCGTCGGGAAGCGCAAGCCGACGTCGACGACGACGATCCGCCCGCCGTGCTCGACGACGGTCATGTTCTTGCCGATCTCGCCCAGTCCCCCGAGCGGCAGTACGCGTACGGAGCTCACGCGTCGTGCGCCTGAGCCGGCGATGCGCCGGCGTGTGCGTTCTGCAGCTCGCCTTCCTCGGCGAGCAGATCGTGTCGGATCAGCATCTCGCGGACGACGGCGAGCTCCTGCTCGGTCGCCTCGACGAGCGGCAGGCGCAGCCCGCCGACGTCGTGGCCGAGCAGGTTCAGCGCCGCCTTCGTGCACGTCGGGCTGGCCGTCATGAACAGCGTCTTGTAGATCTCGCGCAGCGGCGCGTCGAGCTCGGCGCGCCGCTCGGGCTCGTCGACGAGGCGGCGCATCTCGTTGCCGACGATGTGGCTCGCGACGAGGATGCCGCCGGCGCCGCCGAGGTCGAGCGTGCGCGCGAACAGGCTGTCGTCGCCGGCGTACAGGTTCATCCCGTCGATCAGCTGCAGCTCCTCGCCGTTGGCCTGCTTGACGCCGTCGATGTGCTCGATCTGCGCGAGCTCGGCGAGCAGGTCCGGCGGCATGTTCGTCGCCGTGCGCCCGGGAATGTTGTAGAGCAGCATCGGCTTGTCGGTCGCCCCCGCGACGGCTTCGTAGTGGCGCGTGATCCCGAGCCGGCTCGGCTTGTTGTAGTACGGCGTCACGACGAGCGTGCCGTCGACGCCGAGCTCGGTCGCGCGTTCGGTCAAGAAGACGGCCTCGCGCGTGTCGTTCGCGCCGGTCCCGGCGAGGATCGCCTTGCCCGCGGGACGCTCGGCGATCGCGAGCTCGACCAGGCGCAGGTGCTCCTCGTCGCTCAACGTCGAGGCCTCACCAGTCGTCCCGGCGACGACGAATCCGTCCGAGCCGTTCTCCGCGAGGTGATGCATCAACGCGACAAATGCGTCCTCGTTGACGCGCAGCTCGTCGTCGAACGGCGTGACGATTGCCGTCAGCATCGGTCCAAAGCCGGTCATGGCCTCAGTATCCCACGCGAGCGGGCATCAAAAGAGGACGTTCTCCAACCCGACGACGAACGGCTCTGAAAGTGCGCCGACGTTGCGAACGGCGAGCAGCACGCCGGGCATGAACGACTCGCGGCTGATCGTCTCGTGGCTGATCGTCAGCGTCTGGCCGAGGTCGCCGAGGATCACCTGTTGGTTGGCGACGAGCCCGGGCAGGCGCACGGAGTGGATCGGCGGCGCCTCTCCCCCGCTCGACTCGGCCATCAGCTCGGCCGTGCGCGCCGCCGTGCCGCTCGGCGCGTCGAGCTTGCGGTCGTGGTGCAGCTCGATGATCTCGGCCTTCGGCATGTGCTTTGCAGCCTCGACGGCAAAGCGCATCATCAGCACCGCGCCGATCGCGAAGTTCGGCGCTACGAGTACGTTTGCGGGGTGAGGTCGCGGCGCCGTCGCGGCGTCGCGCAGCGCGTCGAGATCGAAGCCCGTCGTGCCGATCACCGCGTGCACGCCGGCCTCGAGGCACGCGAGCGCGTTCGCCAGCGCCGTGTCGGGCCGCGTGAAGTCGACGAGCACGTCCGCATCGTCGAGCACCTCGGCCAGCTCGATGCCGAGCAGCGGATCGGCGCGGCCGGCGAGCCGCATGTCCTCGGCGCCCTCGACGGCGCCGCAGACGGTCTCGCCCATCCGCCCGGCCGCGCCGGCGACGGCGACGCGGATCATCGCGCGACTCCGTTTGCGGCGGCGCTCGTCGCGCCCGCGACGGGCGCAACCGGCTCCGCGCTCGTCGCGAACGGCGCGATCGCCGCCTCGAACGCACGCTCGTCGGGGCCGACACAGGCGATCGACAGACGCTGCGGCGCGAACAGCTCACCCGCGAGCGACTCGAGGTCGGACAGCTCGACGGCGTCGATCCGCGCGATCACCTCGTCCATCGAGAGGATCGGCATACCGTGCAAGAGCGAAGTTCCGAGGTGGCTCATGCGCGCGCCGGTCGACTCCATCGCCAGCACGACGCGTCCCTTGAGGTTCTCGCGCGAGCGCGTCAGCTCCTGCTCGCTGGCCGGATGCTCGACGCAGCGCTCGAGCTCGGCGGCGATCACCGACAGCGCCTCGGCGAGGTTGTCCGGGCGCGTGCCGACGTAGAGGCCGATCTCGCCG
>DASZLB010000082.1:0-5923 GCA_035552575.1 Solirubrobacteraceae bacterium
CCGAGGCGCGGTCAGGGAAAGCCGTTGGGCTTTCCGCAGACTACTCCGCCGCGTCCGCTAGGTCACACCGATCAGCTCGCGGCGCACGTGGTGGATCCGCTGCGCGACCGTGAACAGGCTGAGCGCGGCGAGCACGTAGACAGCCGGCGCGAGCAGTTCGAAGTCCCCGAGCGACGCCCCGCGCGCGAAGATCAGGCCGATCGAGAGGATCACGACGCGCACGGGGCGCGTCGCGATGCCAACCTTGCACTCGACGCCGAGCGCCTCGGCGCGCGCACGCGTGTAGCTGACCATCAGCGACGCGAGCACCGCGACGACGACGGCCGCCGCGGCGAAGCGGTGGCCGTGCAGCGCGAAGTAGCCCGCGACCGCCGTCAGCACGACGCCCTCCTCGACGCGGTCGAGCGTCGAGTCGAGGAACGCGCCGAACGGCGTGCCCTTGCCGGACATCCGCGAGTAGCGCCCGTCGAGCGTGTCCATGATCGAGCCGACGACGAACGCGATCCCGCCGAGGAAGAACAGCCGCTCCCAGATCAGCACGGCCGCGACGACGTTCAGGACGAAGCCCGTCAACGAGATCGCATTCGGCGTCAGGCGCGACTCGATCAGCCGGTTGCGCACGAGCTCGCGCCGCTCGCCCGAGCCGATCGGCGCACGCGCGCCGCGCCCCTTGCGCCCCGCGCGATCGCCGGCCCGCCGCGAGCGGCGCGGCGAGGTGTGCTGTCTCGGAGCCATGCTCGGCCGCTCTCGCCTACCCGCTCGCGCGCATCCGCGGCGTGGGCACGGTCGAGAAGCGCCACACGCTCGGGCGCGCACGCGCGAGCCAGCGCGCGCCGTACGCCGATGCGCCGGCCGTCAGCGCGCCGAGCAGCGCGTCGACGATGAAGTGGTTCGCCGTGACGACGATCACGAACGCCATCAGGAACGGGTAGAGCAGCCACGCGACGCGCACGATCCGGTGCTTCGTCAGCCGCGCGAGCGGCCAGCCGATCATCAGCGCGAACGCGACGTGCATCGACGGCACGGCCGCGTAGGGATTGAACAGCGCGTTCGCCGTCGCGCTCGCGTGCGAGACGTGCACGCCCGTGAAGTCCGACACGCTGTCGATGAAGCCCCACTCGGGCATGAAGCGCGGCGGCGCCGTCGGGAAGACGATGTAGCCGACGAGCGCGATCGCCATCGCGATCATGAACATATTGCGCACGAAGTAGAACGAGCGGTTGTGGCGCAGGTACAGGTACAGCAGCGCGCTCAGCGTGATCGAGGTCTGCGCGTTGACGTACAGCCAGCTCGCGCTGACCATCACGAAGTGGCTGCCCGAAGCCCACGTCTGCACGCTCGGCTCGACGAACAGGTGCAGCTTGCTCTCGATCGAGATGACGTCGCGCGCGTGAGCGAACGCGGCGTTCGCATCGCCCTCGACGAGACCCCGCACGAGCCGGTACGCGATGTAGGCGGCAGCGAAGAGCGAGACCTGCCGTAGGGCATCGAGCAAACCGTGCGGCAAGACGCGCGCCTGCAGGAGACGAGCGCGAGCGACCATCGTCGTGAAGCCTAGACGACGAGCGTTCGCGGCGGCTCGGCGACGGCAGCAGATCGAGCCCGTTGCATGACGCGATCTAGTCGCAGCGCGGCCCTTCGCCGAACACGCGCGCGAGCGAGAAGCCGATCGTCACGCGCACTTGCTCGGCGCGCGGCGTGCGCACCTCCGTCCAGCCACTGCGCGCGCGCTGCACGCAGCCGCGACCGT
Source organism: Solirubrobacteraceae bacterium (assembly GCA_035552575.1). GTDB lineage: Bacteria > Actinomycetota > Thermoleophilia > Solirubrobacterales > Solirubrobacteraceae > Palsa-744. Next base: position 1,751 of record DASZLB010000082.1, read on the forward strand.
GCGCGATCGACCAGTACGGCGTGAAGCGCACGCGCACGACGTACGCGCCCGCGGCCGGCGCGCGCAGCGTGAACGAGTCGCTGCCGAGCTGCGTCAGCTCGCTCGGCGCCTGCGCGAGCGGCGCCGCGTCGCGCACCGCGAACAGGCGCCAGTCGGCTGAGCGCCAGACCTCGTGCAGGTAGCCGGGCGCGCTTGCGACGAGGCGCGCCTCGTCGCGTGCCGAGTAGTCGAGCGGCGCGTCTGCCAGCGCGACGTAGGAGATCGCGTTCTGCGCCAGCCACGCGCGGTAGCGCGCCGCGTCGAGCTGCTCGCCGTCTCCGTAGAAGACGCCGTTGCGAGCGATGTCGAGCTGACGCTCCCAGCCGCGCGCGATCGCGACGCGCTCGGCGACCCAGCGCGCCTCCATGTGGTTGCGCGTCGGCACGACCTCGACGCGCGCAGGCGTCGCGCCGTAGCCGACGTGCAGCCGCCGCAGCTCGGCGAGCAGCCGCGCGTAGTAGGAGGACGGCGCCGCCGGATCGGACGCGGCCGAGGCGTAGTCGGAGATCGGCGCGCGAAGCTGCCAGTAGAGCAGCAGCGGCACGAGCGCGACGAGCGCCCACGCGCGCCGCTGCGAAGGGCGCCCGGCGAGTGCGCAGGCGAGCAGCGGCCCCGCGAGCAGCGCGCCGAGGCGGTTGGCGTTGCCGCCGACGGCGCTCGGCACGACGTATGCGCCGACCAGGGCGGCCGCGTACAGCAGCGCGCCCGTGCGAAGCAGACGCTGCTCGCGCGGGATCGCCGCAGCGATCAGCAGCACGACGACGAGCACGGGATAGAACGCGGACGCGACGAACGGCTCCGAGCCGCCTTCGGGGAACGCGATCGCGAGCAGCGCGATCGGCGCGAGCGCCGCCGCGGCGATGGCGAGCGCGAGCCATCGCGCGGCCGCCCGGGCGACTGTCGGGCGCCCATGCGTCGAACGCCGACTGGCGAGCGCCCACGCGAGCGCCGCGAGCGCGAGGAACGCGCCCGCGATCGGGCTCGCGAGCGAGCACGCGAACGCGAGCACGAGCGACGCTGCCACGCCCGGCCAAGAACGGATCCGTCCGCCGACGGTCGCCTGCGCGGCGAGCAGCGCCGCGAGCCCGGCAGCGACGCCGAGCTCGAACGGCACGCGGTTCGAGAGCAGCCCGGCCGCTGCGCCGAGCGCGAACCAACAGCTCGCGATGCGCGTCGCGCGCGTCGCGAAGCAGCCGTCGATCAGCGCCGCGAACAGCGCCGTCGCGGCCGTCATCGACAGCGCCGCGAGCAGCTGCGGCGAGAGCAGTGCGCTGAGCGCCGGTGCGAGCACCGAGTAGGCGAGCACGTGGTGTCCGCCGTACCAGCCGTTGTCCCACAGCGTAAAGCCGGCGCGCGAGAACTCGTCGCTGCGGTAGCCGGCCGCCGCGAGGTCGGTGCTGAGCGGCGCGACGATCACGTACAGCAGCCCGAACGCGGCCGTGAACGTCCACGGCTGAATCGGCGAGCGCCGGGCGATCGCGCGAGCCGTGCGCGCGCGCGATCGTGCGACCCCCGCCGGTGTGCTCACTCCGGCTCGCGGCCGAGGAACTCGACGATGCGCTCGACCACGTCGGGGCGATCGAACCAGACCCAGTGCCCCGCGTCCGCGAGCTCGAGCAGCTCCGCGTTCGGCAGCGTCTCGGCGTAGGCGCGGCCGAAGCGCGCCGGCAGGTACGGGTCCTTCGACCCCCAGACGACGAGCGCCGGCATGTCGAGCTCGTGCAGTCGCGCGCCGGCCTGCACGAGCACGTCCGGCGGCGAGCTGCGATACAGGCGCAGGATCGCGCGCTGCGTGCCCTGGTCGAAGTGCGCGAGCACGCTCTGCTGCCAGAGCTCCGGCATCGGGCCCGGCGTCGCGTTCGACTCGCGCGAGGTGAAGCTCAGCACGCGCTTGTTGATCGTCCCCATCGACAGCTCGCCGAGCAGCGGCGTGCGCCAGATGCGCGCCGTGCGGTGCCAGCGGTAGCCCGGCAGGAACGGCACCGCGTCGATCACGACGAGCCGCTCGACGCGCTGCGGATGGCGCTGCGCGAACGCGAGCGCGACTGCGCCCCAGTCGTGCACGACGAGCTTGATCCGCTCGACCCCGACGAGCTCGAGGAACGCTTCGAGGAAGTCCGCGTACTCGTCGATCGTGTAGCTCAGCGAGCCAGGCTTGCCCGAGCGCCCGAAGCCCGGCAGGTCCGGCGCGAGGCCGCCGCTGCGCGCGAGGAACTCGAGCCACGCATCGGAGCTGTCCGGGACGCCGTGCACGTACAGCGGAACGGCCTGCTCGTCGCCGCGCGCCACGGCCCCCGCGGAAGCTGCGCCGTTCGCGGCCGTCTCGACCGGCGCGCTGCGCCAGAAGACCGGGCGCCCGTCGAGCTCGCCTTCGTGGTCGCTCACGTCGGGCACCGAGCGAGGATATCTCGGGTGCGCGCGGCGGGTACCGTGGAGCCGTGCCGCGCGCAGCCGCCAAGACCGCCGCCGAGCCCCTCCGCGCGAAGCCGCGCGCCGCGTCGCCCAAACGCCACGCCACACCGCCGTGGAAGCCGCCCACCCGAGCGCGTGTGCTGCGCGTGCGCGACCGCCTGCGCGAGGTCTACGGAATCCCGCTGATGCGCCCGCACGAAGACCCGATCGCCGAGCTCGTCCTCACGGTCCTCTCGCAATCGACGAACGACCGCAACCGCGACGTCGCGTTCCTGCGCCTGCGCACTCGTTTCCCCTCGTGGGAGGCCGTGCGCGACGCGCCGCTCGCCGAGATCGAGGAGGCGATCCGCCCCGGCGGCATCTCGAAGGTCAAGTCCGTGCGCATCCAGGCGATCCTGCGCGCGATCGGCGAGCGCCCCGGGCCGCCGAGCTCTGACGCCGGGCCTCGCGGCGCGGACCGTCGCGGCGGCGAGCACCGAGACGATCCAGACGGCGAGCTCTCACTCGGCTGGCTGCCCGCCGTCGAGCTCGCCGAAGCGCGCGACTACCTGACGGAGCTGCCCGGCGTCGGGCGCAAGACGGCCGCGTGCGTGCTGCTGTTCGCCTACGGCCTGCGCGACGTCCCCGTCGACACGCACGTCTCGCGCGTCGGCGCGCGGCTCGCGCTGCTCGAGGACGGCGCGCCGTTCGAGCGGATGCACGACCAGATGCTCGCGCTGACACCACCTGGGCAGGAGCTCGAGCTGCACGTCAACCTGCTGCGCCACGGGCGGCGCACGTGCCACGCGCGCTCGCCCGAATGTCACGACTGCGCGCTTGCGCGGATGTGCCCGAGCCGCGCGCTGTTCTCCTGAAGCCGCCTTCGCTCGCGCGATGTAGGCTTGGCCGATGACGCAGGCCGATCGAGCGATCCCCGAGAAGGACAGATGCCCGACGTGCTCCGGCGCAGGCTGGACGCTGTTCGAGGCCGAGCCCGAGAGCAGGTGGATCGTCTGCCGCGACTGCATCGGCACAGGCAGAGTCGATCAGAAAGGGCGCAAGCGCATCAGGCCCGACGAGGTCGCCGGCGCCTAGCGGCTCTCTCGGCTCAGCCGTGCGGCAGCACGGCGAAGGCGATCACGGCGTAGTGCAGACCGGCCGCGGCGAGCACGAACGCGTGGAAGACCTCGTGGTAGCCGAACACCTTCGGCCACGGGTTCGGCTTCTCGCTCGCGTAGATCACCGCGCCGGTCAGATACAGCGCGCCGCCGAGCGCGATGCCGATCGCGCCGAGCCAGCCGATCGCCGCCGGCAGCTCGCCGAAGATCGCCGCCGTGACGAGTCCGAGCAGCGCGTAGACGACCGCGAAGAGCCACTTCGGCGCGTCGATCCAGGCGAGCTTGAAGATCACGCCGCCGAGCGCTCCGGCCCACAGCACGATCAGGATCGTGCTCGCGAGCGAGCCCTTCAGCGCGAGCAGCGCGACGGGCGTGTACGTGCCCGCGATCAGCACGAAGATCATCGAGTGGTCGAGCCGGCGCATCCAGCGGCGCGCCTTCGGCCGCCACGTCACGCGGTGGTACAGCGCGCTCGTGCCGAGCAGCGCCGAGACGGCGCCAGCGTAGATGCTCGCAGCGATCCGCGCGCGGCCTTCGGAGGCCGCGAGGATCAGCCCGACGCCGCAGCCGATCGAGACGAAGAACGCGTACTGGTGCGAGACGCCGCGCAGGCGCGGCTTGCTCG